>JAABTP010000028.1 GCA_011389815.1 Desulfobulbaceae bacterium
TGTGACCCTTAAACTATCGTGATCTTCTTTTTTTGTCCAATCTTTTTTTGTGTGGAATGAGGGGGGTGAACGGTTACCTCATGAATTTGTTCGCGCCGCTTCACAGAAAGAATCCTCTTCTGATACTATAGAAATATCCTTTGCGTATTTGGTTAGACTTTATGGTTTTTTTAGAAAATAACGAGAGTAATCCCTTTATTCCCCTTGTTCAGGTCCCGGTGCTGGCGAAGAAAAGGAAAGCGACGGACCAGGTTACGGCCTGGGCCATTACCAGTGCTGAATTGTTCACCAACAAAGACATCGTTAATCTCGCCGCGATATTTGAGAAATTGCAGTCTCTCCTGAATCTTCTCTCTGATCACTCCACCGCGTCCTGAAGAACCATACCCGTGGATCAGGGTGAGCACCCGGCATCCTTCCAGTTTGGCTTGTTCAAGTTCCCGTTCAAGACGTCCCAGGGCCTGCTCAACTGTGGGCATCCCACGCTTGAGTTTGACTGTCCGATGTGGCAATCCTTTTCCTGGTGCAGAAAGTTCTATTGTGGATTCACAAAAAGGACATCGGCTGATCCCCAAGTCCACCTCATTGCCGCAGACATCGCACAAAAACTCCATAGTGTTCACTGTCTATCGTCTGCGTACTTCGATCATATCTGGCAGCTGCTGTAAGTGAGTGAGGAGTTTCTGCAGATGCTCTTTATCATCGATTTCAAGGGTGATGTAGAATTCAGCAATGTTTTCCTGGGTGGTTCGGGAGCTGAACTCAATAACATCAGCATTATCATTGGAGATAAGGGTACTGATATCAGCCAGCAGATTTTTCCTGTCATCGGCCCGTAAAAAAAGTTCGGTTCTGTGTTTACCTTGATTATTGGCAGCCCAGCTGACCTCAACCCAACGGGTCGGATCTGTTGCCAGCAAGCTTGGGCATTGGGCCTTATGCACGGATATCCCTTTGCCTGTGGTAATAAATCCAATTATCTCATCACCAGGAACAGGTTTGCAGCATTGGCTGATTTTGATGAGCATGTCATCAACACCGTCAATCTGAACGGCCCCTCTGGTGCTTGGTGTTGGTTTCTGAGGACCAACCTCCACGAGCTGTTCCAGCTGTTCTTCTGCCTGGCTCTGTTTTTCCTGCTGTTGTATTTCCTTGGGAAGCAAAACCCGTTCAAGATGACGGGACGTTATTGTCCCTGTTCCCATCTTGGCCAGCAGATCATCCAGAGAGTTACAGCGCAGTTCTTCCAAAAGAAGGCGAATATGACCGCTCTTGGTCAGTTTTTTCAGGCTGGTATTCAGTCGTTTTAGTTCCCGTTCGCAAATTTCCCGCCCTTCCTGCAGGGTTTTTTCTTTTTCCTCTTTGCGTAACCATTGACGGATCTTGGCTCTGGCCCGGCTGGTCTTGACCAATTGCAGCCAGGCCCGTTTGGGATGTTGATTTTTTGAAGTGATGATTTCTACAATATCACCATTCTGTAGCTCATATCGTAACTGCACCAGACGGCCATTGACCCGGGCGCCAGTACATTGATCACCAACTGCGGTATGGATGGCATAGGCAAAATCAATGGGCGTGGAGCCTCTGGGCATTTCCCGAACTTCGCCTGTCGGGGTCAGGGCGTACACATCCGGGGCAAAAAGTTCTCCACGTACCGAGTCAAGGAATTCTCCTGGATCCTCAACCTCTTGAAGATTTTGCACCAGTTTTTTGAGTTCCTTAAACAGGCGGGCATCCCGGCTGTTGATCTTTTGTCCCTCTTTATAGGCCCAATGCGCTGCAACACCTTCCTGGGCCACCCGATCCATCTCATCGGTGCGGATTTGGATTTCAATAAAATGACCACCCGGGCCAGCCACTGTGGTGTGAAGAGACTGATAATTATTTGATTTTGGCGAGGAGATGAAGTCTTTGATCCTGCCTGGAACCGGGGTCCACCTGCCATGAATAGTGCCCAGTGCCTCGTAACACTCTTTTACTGTGTTGACAATAATACGAAAGGCTACCTTGTCGTAGACCTGTTCCAACGGGATATTTTGCACCACCAACTTTTTATAAATGGAGTAGAGATGCTTTGGACGCCCTATTACCCGGACTGGAATTACACCGTTTTTTTTGAGTTTTTCCCGGAGGATGCCAATGACTTCATCAACATATTTTTCCCGTTCTCCCAAGGTGTTGACCAGGTGGCCCATCAGTTCCTTATATTCTGCCGGAAAAAGATATTGAAAGGAGAGATCTTCAAGTTCGCGTTTTAACCAGTCGATGCCCAGTCGACTGGCCAGGGGCGCATAGAGATCCATAGTTTCCCGTGCGAGCTGCCGTTGTTTTTCCGGGCTTTCCCGCCGGAGAAGGAGCATGTCATGGAGACGATCAGCAAGTTTGACCAGCAGCACCCGGATGTCTGATCCCATTGCCAGGAACAGCTTACGTATATTTTCCGCCTGATAGGCCATCTTGGAGTCGTAACGGACATTGGTTATCTTGGTTGTTCCGTTGACGATATTGGCGACATCAGGGCCAAATTTTTTTTCCAGCTCTTCAAGGGATGCAGCATCTTCTTTGAGAACACCGTGGAGAAGGGCTGCTATGATTGTGGCCAGATCCAGATGCATAGAGGCCACAGTATTGGCCACATCCAGCAGATGATTGATATAGGATTTCCCTGATGAATGATGAAGATGCTCGTGTCGTTCCAGGGCAAAGGCGTGGGCATGCTCAAGTGTGCGCAGTTCATCTTCAGAGAGATGCTCGGCAGCTGTACTTTTTAGCTCGTCAAAATCAACCATGCTTTCTGTTTCGTTTTCCCTCCCCAAGGAAAGGGAGAGGAGAGATGGGTTTTAGTTATGCTTGTAGGGACACGGCATGCCGTGTCCCTACACATCATCGGGCGAACACAGGGATTCGCCCCTACGGCAATCGAAATAATGGGTAGGGTATTTCTTATCGAGCCCCTTATTGATTAAGGGCAGCAAGCTCATCCTGAACCATGGTGGCGATGGTTGATGCAGCCTGTTCGTAGGCAAGCAGGCTTGTACTCCCATCGCGTCGTGTCCGTACTTCAACCTTTCCTTCTTTTTCCCAGGTTTTTCCTACAGTGATGCGGTAGGGAATGCCGATGAGGTCAGCATCTTTAAATTTGGATCCCGGACGTTCATCCCGATCATCCAGCAGAACGTCCAAACCAGCGCCCCTGAGATCCTGATAAAGTTTTTCTGTGGCTGCACAGGTCTCATCATTTTTTATCCCCAGATTAAGGATAATCACCTGGAATGGGGCCAGGGGAAGGGGAAAGATGATGCCGTTTTCGTCATGATTCTGTTCAATAGCAGCAGCCACCACCCGGCTGATCCCAATGCCGTAGCAGCCCATGACCATTGTTTGCTCTTTCCCTTCCTGATCCTGATACACGGCATGCATGGCCTCAGAATACTTGGTTCCTAACTTGAAGATATGGCCGACTTCAATGCCTTCGGTCAGTTCCAGGCTTCCTTTGCAAACCGGACAGCAATCCATTTCTGTGATCTGGCGGAGGTCGCCCACAGCAGCCGGGCTGAAATCACGGCCAGGATTCACTCCGGTGAGATGGTGGCCTTTTTCATTGGCCCCGGCAACAGCATTGATCATGGTCATGACTTCCTGGTCTGCCACCATTTTAATGGGAATATTCACTGGTCCGATATATCCCACCGGGAGCTTGGTCAGTTTCCAGGCTGTATCATTCTCTGCCAATTCAACCTCATTGGCATCAAGCAGTTTTTTCAGCTTGACAGACTGTACCTCACGATCTCCGCGAACCAGCACAGCCACTGGCTCATCATCAGCAAGATAAATCATGGTCTTGATAACGTCTTTGGCAGTGACCTGAAGGAATTCTGCCACCCGATCCACCGTTTTCGTGCCAGGTGTTTCCACCTTGGTGCAGTCGTTCAGCTCGGTTGCTGGTACTGTTTTTGAGGCAGTATCAGGAAGAACCACTTTGGCTTTTTCCACATTGGCTGCGTACTCGCATTCCCGACAGGTGACCAGGGTGTCTTCTCCTGTTTCGGCCAATACCATGAATTCGTGGGAGAAAGAACCGCCAATGCTGCCGGAATCTGCTTCCACTGCCCGAAACTCAAGCCCGCAACGTTGAAAGATTCGGGTGTACGCATTGTGCATGGTCTGGTAACTTTGACTGGCTGCCTCATCGCTGACGTCAAAGGAATAAGCATCTTTCATGAGAAATTCACGCCCGCGCATCAGGCCAAAGCGGGGACGGATTTCATCGCGGAATTTGGTTTGGATCTGATACAGGTTCACAGGGAGCTGGCGGTATGAGTGAAGCTCTCGGCGGGCAATGTCTGTGATAACCTCTTCATGGGTGGGCCCCAGACAATAATCGCGGTTATGTCGATCCTGGAAACGGAGCAACTCTGGCCCGTATTGGGTCCAGCGGCCTGATTCTTCCCAGAGGTCAGCAGGCTGGACCATAGGCATGAGCAGTTCCTGAGCCCCGGCCCGGTTCATCTCTTCACGGACAATGGCTTCCATCTTTTTAAGGGCAGCCAGGCCAAGAGGAAGATAGGTATACAGCCCTGAAGTCAGCTTGCGGATACAACCAGCCCGCAGTAATAGTTGATGACTGATAACTTCGGCCTCAGCCGGGACTTCTTTGGCCGTGCGGATGAGCATCTGGGAGTAACGCATAATGGAGTAACTGTATCTGAAGGTTTATACTAAAGTACCGGGTGCTCCTTTGGGGCGCCCAATCAACATTTATGTTTTGTTGTCCCTCCCCCAGGGGGGAGGGATGGAAATTATACAAAAGTACCGGGTGCCCCTTTGGGGTGCCCAATCAACTTTTATGTTTAGTTATCTCTCTCCAAGGGGATGGATGGGAGTGATCTCACGGTTAGCTCAGGTAATCTTTGGCAATCGTACGAGAGAATGAAAACTTCATTCAACTGAGCAGGTTAGATTTTCTTGCTCAAATTACCACAGAATTTCTTGAATGACAATGGCGTTCGGCACAAGGATTGGATCCCGTTCTTTGAGTTTGTTTAAGAAGCTGAAGAGCTTTTCTCTTTTAGCAAAACAGGTTCTCTGTTTGACTTCGTTTTATCAGTTTTGTTATTATAAGGAAAGTATGTTTCCAATTGTATTTTTGGGAAAAGTTGGTCAGGAGAGCAGGCATTGATTATGCAACGGTGGAAGAAAGTCAAGTTAAGCAGCTGTGTTATGCTCTTGTGGATATGCCTGATCTGTCTTCTTCTGGCGGCAGTTTATTTGGTGTTTACTTTGCGTCTTCATCACTATCAGGCTCATGACCCAGAAGCTGTTCGACAGGGGATTATGATACTTGAAGAATCCCTTGCTCTTGTTTCTGTTTTTGTCGTTGTCTTGTTTCTTCCTGTTATTGCGATTTTTATACGTCATTCTGTGGTTCGTCCTGCGGAGCGTTTGATTGCTGCGATGAATTCTTTTGATGCAGAGCAATATCCTTTACTTGAAAAAGATATGGGGACGCTGGAATTTTCTGCTCTGGCTTCGGCGTTTAACCGAATGGTGAAAGTCTTATGGGAGCATGATCAACAGGTTAACATTCTCTCCACAGCGATTGAACAGAGTCCCGCTGCTGTTGTTATTACCGACCTTGAAGGGAAGATTGAATATGTTAATTCCAGGATGGAGCAGTTGACCGGTTACATGGCTGAGGAGTTGAAAGGTCGTTCGACCAGTATTTTTCAATCAGGATATACACCGATTGAAAAATATGATGAGTTGTGGCAGACGGTTAACAGTGGTCAGGTCTGGAAAGAGGAGTTGCTCAATAAGAAAAAAGACGGCAGTTTATCCTGGGAATTCGTGCTGGTAGCCCCTATCTTTTCAAAAGATAAGAAAATTATTAACTTTGTTGCTACAAAAGAGGATATTACTGAGCGAAAACAGACCAGAGAATTGCTGCGGCAAAGCGAAAAACGATATCGCCAGACGTTTGAGACAAATATGGCGGTGAAACTGATTATCGACCCGGCAGACGGTGCTCTTGTCGAGGCAAATCAGGCTGCTGTCTCCTATTACGGGTATTCGCTGGAACAGCTTGTTGCGATGCGGATTACAGATATCAATCAGCTTTCTCCAGAAGAAGTGCGGGCCGAAATGGTCAGGGCTGAACGGGAAGAACGGCTGTATTTCAATTTTCGTCATAAATTGGCTTCAGGAGAAATACGTGATGTGGAAGTGTATTCCGGCCCCCTGCAAAGCGGGGAGCGAACATTGCTCTACTCTATTATACATGATGTTACAGACCGTAAGCAGGCGGAAAAGCAGCTTGTTGCAGCAAAAAAAGAAGCTGAATCTGCCAATCGTGCCAAGTCTGTTTTTCTTGCTAATATAACCCATGAATTGCGCACTCCTTTAAATGCTGTACTTGGCTATGCCCAGCTCTTGGGTATGGAAAGCACATTAACAGCAAAACAGCTGGATAATGTGCAAACTATCCGTAATGCAGGTGAGTATCTTTTGATGCTTATTAACGATATTCTGGAGTTTTCTCAAATTGAGGCTGGAAAAACAGATTGTGTCTCCAAGGTCTTCAGGCTCCCTGGATTTTTTTCAGGAGTAGCAGACATTATTAAGCCTGAAATGAATGCCAAAGGACTGACCCTTCAGTTTCAGGAAGATCCACAGTTGCCAGAGTTTATCCGGGCAGATGAATTACGGCTCCGTCAAGTCATCCTTAACCTGCTTTCCAATGTGGTTAAATTCACTCCGCAGGGTGGGGCTTGTCTTCTCCGGTCTGAACTGAATATAATCAGTGGAGAGCAAGCCTTGTTAACAGTAAGTGTCGAAGATAACGGGTTGGGTATTCCTCTGCTCATGCAGGAAAAAATTTTTGAACCTTTTTGTCAAAATGACGAACGCTTACAGTATGCAGAAGGTTCTGGGCTTGGGTTGGCTATCAGTCGACAATTGGTGCGCCTCATGGGTGGAGAACTTGAGGTGAAAAGTCCTGCCAAACAGGATGTTCAGCCCAACGAGCATCCTGGGACCTGTTTCTTTTTTACTGTTCCGGTGGAGATTATAGAGCCGAACCAGAGAAGTGCAGTGCCCCGGCAAGCTGTTACCGGCTATACAGTGCATGCAGGAGATACAACCAAAAAGATTTTGATCGTTTCTGGTAATTCCTCAAACCTGGCAGTGTTGGACAATATTCTTTCCTCGTTTGGATTTAAGGTGCATGGGGTACAGCCAGACAGCATGTTGGCCAGGGATTTGGACCAGTTCAGGCCAGATGCTGTCCTGGCTGTGTTGCCCACAGCCTGTTGTGAGGAGCAGATTGTGTTGCGAAAAATTCAGGAGCAAGAGGGGCTGGGCCAATTACCAGTGATTGCCCTTGCTGACTACTCAGTCTTTGTTGCTCTGGAAGAAGAGCAGCAGGAGGGGTTGTATACTGCCCATGTTGTTAAACCATTTTCTGGCTTTGACCTGCTTTCTGTTCTTGCAGAACATCTTCCCATTAGCTTGTCCTATGATCATAGTACAGAGAGAATTGAGTCTGAGCAGAAAATTATCCCACCCCCGGAGGAAGAGCTGAGGGCATTGCTTGTTAAGGTCAGGCAAGGCGATGTGGCCGGGATCAATCAGCAGGTTGCAGGCTTGTTTGCAATGGATGCAGGCAAGTATAAGCGTTTTGCTTTGCAGGTAGAGCAGCTTGCAGAAGATTTTCAATTGAATATGATCGCCGATTTGATCAAACGATACGGAATTTCTCAATGAACCAGCAGAATAAAGATACTATCCTGATCGTAGATGATCAGCCCGTTAATCTTAAAATCCTTCTTTCCTTTTTGCAGAAGCAGGATTTTGAACTCCGTGTTTTACAAAGCGGTGTCCAGGCCCTTGCCCTGTTAGAGGAAACAATTCCAGATATTATTTTGCTTGATGTCATGATGCCGGACCTGGATGGCTTTGAGACCTGTCGCAGGATTAAAGCTGATGAACGTTTTGTTGATATTCCGGTTATTTTTATGACAGCCCTTGATACAGTGGAAGATAAGGTAACTGGTTTTAAAGCTGGTGGGGTTGATTATATTACCAAGCCTTTTCAGCAATTAGAGGTGTTAATCCGTATTAACACTCATATCAATCTGCGGAAAAAAGCACAAAAACTTAAGGAGACCCAGGAAGAACTCCTGTTGCAGAAAAATAAGCTGGAAGCCCTGATTCATTCCATTCCTGACCCTATCTATATTAAAGACGTGGACAATAAATATATAGGTTGCAATCAGGCGTTTGAGAAGGTTTCAGGCCGAAAAGAGCAAGATATTGTTGGGCAAGAAGATACAGCGATTTTTTCTCCAGAAGTTGCAGCTTCTTTTCGGACAAAGGACCAGGAAATGCTTGCAAAGGGTAAAGCCCAGAGGATTGAGGAGCATATTATTACTCCTTATGGAGAAGATTTGTTTTTTGATATCTGGAAGACACCTTACATTGGCCCTGATGGAAAATTACTTGGTATGATAGGGATTTGTCGTGATATTAATGAGCTGAAGCAGGTGCAGCAGGAAGCGGAAGAGGAAAAAGAGCGACTCAGTGTGACCTTGCAGTCTATTGGTGATGGCGTGATCACCACTGATGTAGAGGGCAATGTCGTGTTTATCAACAGGGCTGCTGAACAGTTAACAGGCTGGCATAATGCAGATGCTGTTGGTAAAGCTTCTGGTCAAATTTTCAGGATTTTCGACGAAAAAAGAGACGAATCATCCCTGGATCCGGTTGCAAAGATTTTACAAACCGGCAAACGTTTGGCCCTGTCACGGGATGCTGTGTTGGAGAATAAGGATGGAATGAGGCTGAACATTGCTGACAGTGGTGCTCCTATCCGGGATCGAGAGGATTATATCATTGGCGTTGTTATTATTTTTCGTGACATTACCCAAGAGAAAAAAATGGATCAGGAACGGGTGAAGATTCGAAAACTGGAATCAGTGGGCATCCTTGCTGGTGGGATTGCCCATGATTTTAACAACCTTCTCTCAGCTATTCTTGGCAATATTGAGTTGGCATCATCAGGGGTTCCAGAGCATGGTAAGATCTGGAACCTGCTTGCTGCTGCGCAGAAGGCAACAGAGAGGGCAACCAAGCTGACCTATCAGCTGCTCACGTTTTCAAAAGGTGGTGAGCCGATTAAAGAAAGAACTTCTCTGCCAGAGCTGGTCAGTGAGTCGGCAAATTTTGTACTCCACGGTTCTCTGGTGTCTTGTGAGTTTTCTTTTGCTGATGATTTGTGGACGATCTATGCGGACAGTGGTCAGATCAGTCAGGTAATCCAGAATATTATTCTCAATGCCAAAGATGCTATGCCTCATGGCGGGCGGATAACCGTTGCATGCCGTAATGTTAATGATTTGGCCTCTGGCTTATTGCTGCGACGTCATAAGGGGAATTTTGTCCAGATTACGATTCAGGATACCGGGACAGGGATCCGCCAGGATATTATGGAGAGTATCTTTGATCCCTATTTTACCACTAAGAAAAAGGGGAATGGGCTGGGGCTGGCTATCTGCCACTCCATTATTAAAAAACATGGTGGGCATATTACTGTGCATTCAGAGAAGCAGCAGGGCACAATGTTTTCTATCTATTTGCCTGCCATGCCTGCGCCTGTTCAGCCAGATACTGCACCGCAGACCCAGGAAGAGAGCATCACGTCAACCAGGATTATGGTTATGGATGATGATCAGATGCTTCGTACGCTGGCCCAGTCGCAGTTGGCTGCCCTGGGGCATGATGCTGTGCTTGTCGAAGATGGGGCCGCAGCCATCAGTACCTATCAGGAGATGCTGGAAAGCGACAACCCTATTGATCTTGTTATTCTGGATTTGACGATCCCAGGCGGTATGGGAGGAAAAGAAACAGCGCAAAAACTTCTCCAACTGGACCCGGATGCAAAACTTATTGTAGCCAGTGGTTATTCCAATGATCCTGTTATGGCAGAGTACACTGAATACGGCTTTCGGGCTGCGGTGGCCAAGCCTTTTACTCTGAAAGAATTACGTAAAGCCATTGCGGCAGCTCAGTAATTCATCCAGTTTTTTGGGTGATGACAGGCATTCGCGTCCCAGGCCGCACTGGGCTATCATGCTGCAAAATCGTAAAAACGCATCCATGAGCCGGGTTGTGGTTTTGTCCTTATGCTGAATAATTGAGAGCTGCCGTCTCATATTAATATCCTGGATGGATAAGCCTTTGAGCCAGCCATGCTCTTCTTCCCGGCAAATGGTCAGTTCTGACAAACAGGCTGCACCCACGCCAGCTTCCACGGCTTTTTTGATGGCTTCAGTGTGGCCGATCCTGCTGACAACATTAAGTAAGGCTGCATGTTCTCCCAATTTATTTTTAAAAATTTCTGCTGTGCCGGAACCGTCTTCCCGGAGAACCCAAGCGGTTTTAGCCAGATCATCGGGCAGGGTAAAGATTTCCTGGTCAGCAAGAGGATGGGAGCTGCTGATAATAATCCGTAGCTCGTCTTCAAACCAAAGGGTCATGCGAACCCCTTCGTCGGTAATACCGCCTTCAACAAAGCCAAGGTCCATAACCCCTTGTGCCACAAGTCGTTCAGCCTGCTTGGTATTGGCCACCATCATATTGATGTGGGCCTCAGGATGCATGCGCATAAAAAGGGCAATGGGATAGGGCAGGACGTAATTACCAATGGTTGAGCTGGCAATGATTTCTAAGGATCCGGCAATGACATCGTTTTGTTCACTGAGTAAGGCTTCGACATTACGAACCTGATTGGTGATGTTTTTTGCCATGGGAAGCAGGTAACGTCCCCTGTCATTGAGCAGGAGGCTCCGACCGTGGCGATCAAAGAGCGGGCCGTCCAGTTGATTTTCCAGTTCAGCCAGGGCCATACTGACCGCAGACTGAGTAAGAAAAAGTTTTTTACTCGCTCTGGTAACCTGTTTGGTTTCTGCGACAGCAATGAATATTTGAAATTGTCTGAGTGTGATAGCCATTATCGTTCCTTGGCTGATGGGGAAGAATCAATCATACCATCATGGCATTATCTTGGGCGCTGTTTGTACGTTTTTTATTTGTACTGCTTTTGGAGATATTCGTCTAATTATTTTGTTCATTTTTTGAGAAACCTTCACGCATCACAGGCTTTCTTTCTGTCTTTGATCGGCGTTTTACCCTTGTTTTTCCTGTATACATACAGTAAGACTTGCCACAAAGGTTTTTTCTATATCAGGAGATATTCATGTGGCCTCTATTTGCAGGTTGCAGCAAGTCAGTATTACTTGTTTTCCTTGTCGTATAGTATTATTTTTCACAGGAAACTGAACTCCTGTTGGAACTCAAGAACAGTATATATTCTACAATCATGCTGGATAATAAAAACATATTCTCTTCATTACTCCTTGCCCTGCTGTTATTTGTATCGGGTCAGGATTGCCACGCAAATCTCCTAGGTGGCTCTTCGGCAGAAAAAGCCGTCAATGTCAGAGTTGCTTGGTCTGTTACCGCAGCCCATCCAGGCGATCAGGCCCTCCTGGCTGTTGTTATCCAGGTCAATGAGGGTTTTCATATTAATGCAGATGAGCGGCAGATTCTTTCGGTGGAAGATTTAAAGCTTTTTCCAACCAAGGTTGTTGTAACCGGAGCTGATAAAGGACTCAAGATAGAAGCGCCTCTTTATCCGCAAGCTGTACCCCTTACAGTACCCTATCTTACAGGGAAAGTAATGTCTTTTCAGGACGAAACAGTGATTTACCTGCCTGTTCGCCTGGAAGAATCCTTGTCTGGTGGCAGGTTAGCAGAGTTGAGTCTGCAAGTTCACTATCAGCCTTGCTCTGAAGAATACTGTTTACTGCCAGTAAAGGAGAAAATTGAGACGAGTCTGCCTATTGTTGCTCCCAATACGGTAACGGAAAGGATCAACCAAGAGCTTTTTAAACAATATGAACCCGGACTTGTTCCAGAAGTATCTGAAGAGATCGCTTTTAACCTGTTTGATTGGAAGTTTTCAGTGGATAGCTCTTCGTTAGGTGGAGTGATTTTATTACTGATCGTAGCTGCCTTTGGCGGTATGCTCCTTAATTTTACTCCCTGCGTTCTTCCGCTGATTCCTATAAAAATTATCAGCCTCTCCTATGCTGCAAAGAATCGGCGACAGTGCATTTTGCTTGGTGTGTTTATGTCACTGGGTGTTCTGATGTTCTGGCTTGGCCTGGGTGCCTTGATTGCCCTGGTGAGTGGTTTCAGTGCAACAAATCAGTTGTTTCAATACCCTGTGTTCACTATCTCGGTGGGACTAATTATTGCTGTGATGGCTGGTGGTATGTTTGATTTTTTCTCGCTGCAACTTCCAGCCTTTGTCTATATGATCCATCCTGAACAGGATACCCTGAAAGGCTCATTCGGCCTGGGAATTCTTGCAGCTGTCCTGTCTACCCCATGTACTGCACCTTTTATGGGGGCTGCCGCAGCATGGGCATCTACCCAGCCTCCGGCTTCTACTTTAGCTGTTTTTGCTGCCATAGGTATAGGGATGGCCTTACCTTACTTCCTGCTCTCTATCTCGCCAGACCTAGTTAGTAAAATGCCAAAAACCGGCCCGGCCAGTATCTTGGTTAAGCAAGTGATGGGACTGCTCATGCTTGCTGCTGCAGCCTATTTTGTCGGGATTGGGTTGGAGGTTCTCCTCTCCTCTCCAGCAGATCCTCCAGGGAAATTATACTGGTGGCCGGTTATGTTCTTTACCTTTTGTGCAGGGGGCTGGACAGTTTGGCGCACTGTGCAGATTGCTTCTCAGAACAAGGTGAAATACTTTTTTACTGCTCTTGGAGCGGTTGTAATGCTGCTCTCTGTACTCGGGTCCTGTCGTTTACCCCATACCGGCCCTATTGACTGGACGTATTACACCGCCGAACGTCTTGAACTCGCTCAGAAAGAAAAGAAAACCGTTGTTATGGTATTTACAGCAGAGTGGTGTCTGAACTGCAAGGTTTTGGAACAGGGAGTTCTCGAAAATTCCAAGATTATTGATTTATTGGATGATGAACGTGTGCTTCCCATGAAGGTCGATATTACAGGCAATAATCCAGAGGGCAAAGCAAAGCTTAAAGAAGTGGGGAGCCTGACTATTCCTTTACTGGTTGTCGTGGATTCAGCAGGAAAGGAGGTGTATAAAAGCGATTACTACACCGTGGATCAGGTGTACCAGGCTGTACAAAAGACCTTAAAGTAAGCCCTCCCCTTACTCAATACTTGATTGGTATACCCGATTCAGGTTCAGGCTGGTCAGAGCGGAACCGGACTATGCTCTCCAGGGATAATCGGGCTTTTCAAAAAAAACGTACCCTGTTTGACTTTTCTTTTTCTCTCGGCTATAGTAGCAAACCTGTTTGCGGTCTGCTGTTTTTCATTGTGAAAAGGTGCAGGCCTTTTTCTTGTGTTATCAGAATAGCGATGAGGAGTTGACCGTGGCCAGTGTCGTGGTGGTTGGAACCCAATGGGGTGACGAAGGAAAAGGAAAGATTGTTGATCTGCTGACAAATCATGCAGATTATATAGTACGATTTCAGGGCGGAAATAATGCCGGGCATACCCTGGTAGTTGAAGGGAAAAAATACGTATTTCATATTATTCCATCTGGAATCCTTTATGAGGATAAGGTGTGCATGATCGGCAACGGGGTGATTGTTGATCCTGGTGTGCTGCTTTCTGAAATGGAAGAGCTGAGCAGTCAAGGCTTGCCGGTAACCCCGGAACGGCTGATGCTCAGTGAAAATGCCCATCTCATCATGCCCTATCATCAGATGCTGGATCAGGCGCGAGAGGCTGCTTTGTCCAAAGGGAAAAAGATAGGAACCACCGGACGCGGTATCGGTCCATGTTATATGGATAAGGTCGGACGCGTAGGCATTAAGGCTGGTGATCTGCTTGATGGAAAGCAGTTTCTGGAAAAGCTGAGGAATAATATAGAAGAAAAAAATTTCTACCTGACGAAACAGTATAATGCAGAACCTGCCTCGTTTGAAAAGATTCAGGCGCAGTTTGAGGCCTATGCTGAGAAGTTGGCTCCCTTTGTCAATAATGTTTCTGTGGTTCTGGATAAGGCCCGGAAGGCGGAAAGAAATATTCTCTTTGAAGGTGCTCAGGGAACCCAGCTGGATATTGATCATGGCACCTATCCCTTTGTGACTTCCTCCAATACTGTTGCTGGTAATGCCTGCATTGGGTCAGGTTTTGGACCTGCTCATATTGATGAGGTGATTGGTATTCTTAAGGCATACACCACACGGGTGGGTGAAGGGCCTTTTCCGTCTGAACTGCCAGAAGGTGACACTGTGGGTGATGCACTCCAGAAAAAAGGTGGTGAGTTTGGTGCAACAACAGGACGCCGCCGTCGTTGTGGCTGGCTGGACATGGTTGTTGCCAATGACGCTGTGCGGTTAAATGGTTTGACAGGCTTGGCGATCACCAAGTTAGATGTCCTTTCAGGCCAATCGACCTTAAAGATCGGTACCCATTATGACGTTGAAGGCAAACGTTATGACTGTATGCCTGGTAATATTCGTCAAACAGCCTTGGCACAACCAGTTTATGATGAAATGCCGGGCTGGAGTGAAGACATCTCCGCAGTGCGGGATTATGATGACCTGCCGCAACAGGCCAAAGATTATGTCGATCGGATTGAAAATATGTCCGGCGTTGCGCCAATGATTGTTTCTGTGGGACCGGATCGGGCAGAGACCTTGTTATTACGCAATCCCTTTGAGAAATAAGTGAACGATCATCCCTCCCTTTGGAGAGGGACAATAAAACATGAAAGTTGATTGGGCATCTTTAAAGAACTGCCCGATACTTTTGTATAAATTAAAGGAAAAAGTGCCTGATAGAAGATGTTTCGTCAGGTTCTTTCTGTTCAGGAGAAAGGAGTATGGCTCGTATTACAGTGGAAGACTGTCTTTCCCAGGTTGGTGATGATAACCGCTTTGCCCTTGTGCATCTTGCTGTAGAGCGTATTCGACAGCATCGAAGAGGTGAACCCTTCCTGTTGGAAGGAAAGAATAAAGAAGTGGTGATGACCCTGCGTGAGATTGCCAATGGGTATGTTACATTTGATAATATTAAAGACCTACCAGCACAGCGTCGGGCTGATGAAGCAAAAGAACAGTCCGGAGATGCTGAGAAAAATAATGAAGTTGAGCAGGTATAATTTCGGATAGTAGAGCCAGTCATGAGCAGAGATTATTATGAAATCCTGTATGTATCACGGGATGCAGACGGTGAGACGATAAAAAAAGCCTATCGTAAACTTGCCATGAAATATCATCCTGATCGTAACCCGGATGATAAAGAGGCGGAAAGTCGATTTAAAGAAGCTGCTGAAGCCTATGAGGTGCTCAGCGACGCCCAAAAACGGCAGGTGTATGATACCTATGGTCATGAGGGTCTGAAAAACACCGGCTATTCCGGGCCAGGCAATGCCAGTGATATCTTTTCCCATATCAACGAGATGTTTGGGGATATGTTTGGTTTTGGCGGAGGTCGTTCACGACAGCGGGATCCTAACGGGCCTGTTCAGGGGAATGACCTGCGGTATGACCTGAAAATCTCTTTTATGGATGCCGTACATGGGGTTGAAAAAGAGGTTGAGATCACCAAACCTGAGACCTGCTGGACCTGTGAAGGCTCAGGAGCACGTCCGGGACACCAGCCACAAACCTGTCCGAGCTGCCAGGGCCGGGGACAGGTTATCCGTTCCCAGGGTTTTTTTCAGGTGAGTTCTACCTGTCCGCAATGTCGGGGTGCTGGTCAGATAGTGGTTGACCCTTGTACTGATTGTAATGGCGAGGGTTTGGTGAATAAAAAGAAAAAGGTCATGCTTAAGATTCCGGCAGGCGTTGATACCGGAGCCAGAATGCGCTTGACAGGAGAAGGAGAAGGCGGTCGCCGGGGCGGGCAGGCTGGCGATCTCTACGTGATTATTCATGTGCAGGATCACGAGTATTTTATCCGTGATGCCCGGACGATTTTTCTTCGTTATCCGGTTTCTATGGTCAAGGCGGCCTTGGGGTGCGAAGTTGATGTGCCAACTATCAACGGGGATGCCAAGCTGAAAATTAAAGCAGGTACTCAGTCAGGCGAACGCCTTACTCTGCGCGGCGAAGGTGTTGTTGGGCTGCGCGGTGGGCGATCAGGGGACATGATTGTAGAAGTCCAGGTCCAGACACCTACCAGTTTGACAAAAAAACAGAAAGAGTTGCTTTGCGAGTTTGATGAACACTGTGAGCAAGAGGAAGAAGGTTTTTTCTCCAAGATATTGCACGGACATTTTAAAGGAAAGGAAAAGGATAAGGCTTGATTTTCACCTGTTCAATTCCCATGATGTGATATAGAATGAGCCAGGCACAGGAGCTGACCCATTTTGATGATGCAGGAAATGCCTGTATGGTGAATGTCGGTCTTAAGGATGAGACCGAACGGATCGCTGTGGCTGAAGGGCGTATCAGGATGACGTCCACTGCATATGCAATGGTACAGGCAGGGACAATGAAAAAAGGCGATGTCCTTGGTGTTGCCAGAATAGCCGGTATCATGGCGGCCAAAAAGGTTGATGCTCTGATACCTCTTTGTCATCCTTTGGCGATTACCAGAGCAGATATAGCCTTTACCTTTGATGATGACGAGAATGCTGTTAAGATTGAGGCCACTGTTGGCATTATTGGACGAACCGGTGTGGAAATGGAAGCATTAACAGCGGTTTCTGTCACAGCGTTGACCATCTACGATATGTGTAAGGCTGTGGATAAGGGTATGGAGATTTCTGATATTCGTCTGAAGAAAAAAAGTGGTGGTAAAAGCGGTGATTATAACCGACAGGGTCGGTGACCGGGGGAGGAGTACATCATGGAAAAAGAACAACTGCAGCAATTCAGAGAGCAGCTTGAGGGAATGAAAGGGGAAATTATCTCTGACGTTGAACAGACGCTCACAGATATGACCAGCCATCACGGAAATATTCCAGATCCTAATGATCGGGCCACTATTGAATCGGACCGTGAGTTTGAATTACGCTTACGTAGCAGAGAACGTAAACTTCTGGATAAAATAGAGCTGGCTATTGGTCGGATTGATAAGGGAACCTATGGTATTTGTGCAGATTGCGAAGAGCCTATAGGTATTAAGCGGTTGCAGGCCCGACCAGTTGCTACCTTTTGTATTGACTGCAAGCTTGAACAGGAGCGACGGGAAAAAAACCTGGGGAGATAAATGCCTGAATTACGTAAGGATCCTATTCTTGGACGCTGGATAATTATTGCCAGGGAACGCAGCAAGCGACCAACAGATTTTGTTGTTGATACACCGGTGATTGGAGGAGGGTTTTGTCCTCTCTGTCCAGAAAACGAGAAGACCACGCCGAGCGAGGTGTTGGTCTATGGCCGTGATCCGTATCAGCCTGCAAATTCATCAGGCTGGAAACTTCGGGTTGTGCCTAATAAATATCCTGCCTTGGTCATTGAAGGCGAGCTTGAGAAGCAGGGTGAAGGATTATATGACCGCATGAATGGGATTGGTGCCCATGAGGTGGTAATTGAAAGTCCTCATCATACTGATCAGTTTGCTTTTCTTCCTTATGAGCAGATGATGCTCACGTTTAGGGCATTTCAGGAACGCATTCGGGATCTCTCCTATGATGAGCGCTTTGTCTATGTGATGGTGTTTAAGAATAATGGCAGAGCTGCTGGTGCCTCTCTTGAGCATACTCATTCCCAATTGGTGGCCCTGCCTGTTATGCCCCGGATGTTAGCTGCTGAACTTGAAGGGAGTAAATCCTACTTCGAGTATAAAGACCGTTGTATTTTTTGCGATATTATTCGGCAGGAAATTCAGCAGAATACTCGTTTGGTCTGCGAGAATGAACACTTTGTGACCTTGGCACCCTTTGCACCCCGGACCCCCTTTGAGATGTGGATTTTGCCGAAAAAACATAACTCATCCTATGTTCAACAGGATGAGGCTTCGTTGGCTGATTTAACCCGTATCTTTTCTGAGACATTGCGGCGCCTTGATGCCTGTATTCCAGGAATTCCCTATAATTTTGTTCTCCACACCCAACCTTTAAGATCGGGCGAGCTTGATTATTATCATTGGCATTTTGAGATTGTTCCTAAACTGACAAATATCGCTGGCTTTGAATGGGGGACAGGGTTTTATATCAACCCTATGGCCCCTGAGGATGCGTGTCAATATTTAGGCCAGGTAGACCTGTAGGAGAAGAATATCATGGCAAAGAAAAAGGTGTTGCTTGTTGATGACGAGGAAAGCATCCTCTTATTGTACAGCGAGGAAATCGAAGAAGAAGGCTTTGCAGTTGAGGTTGCTCATAATGGTGACCAGGCCTTAGAAGTTTTTAAGCAGTCTCCACCAGATCTGGTGATTCTTGATATTAATATGCCAGGCATGAATGGCATTGAGGTACTCCGTCAAATGAAGGATATCAACGCAGATCTTCCAGTAATCCTCAGCTCTGCTTATCCAGAGTATAAAGAAGACCTGGGTGCTTGGGCCTCAGACGAGTACATTGTTAAATCTGCCAATACTGATGAGCTGAAAGCTGCTGTTCATAAGTATCTTGACTAAGCTTTTCCACTCAGCGCAGCCTTTTATTGAAAAGAGCGTTTGCTTCCTTTGCGCATGCTCTTTTTCCGGCTACCTGTGGGCAGTGTCTCTATCATGAAAGATATCCAGAACCTTCAGGATGATCGTCGAATAAGTATTCGTAAGGTCGGCGTAAAAACTGTTTCCTACCCCATCACGGTACTGGACCGGCAAAAAAAATTGCAACATACAGTAGCCACTGTGGATATGTATGTGAATCTGCCCCACCGCTTTAAAGGAACGCATATGAGTCGTTTTGTCGAAATTCTCAACAGATTTCATGGCAAATTTGACCTCCAAAAGTTTCACCTGATTCTTCAGGAAATGAAGCACCAGCTTGATGCTGAGGCAGCCCACTTGGAAGTACGTTTCCCCTATTTTCTTGAGCGATCAGCCTTGGACCCAGACGCTTCCGGGATGGAACGCTATGAATGCCGCATGCATGGTTCGCTTCAGGAATGTGATGATTTAGTTATGGAGTTGAATGTGCCTATTACCCTGCCCAAATCATTGGGCCGCTGGGGCTATGCCCAGGTCTCTGTTCGCTTTAATGAATTCATCTGGCTGGAAGATCTGATCAGCAGGGTGCAGCAGGCCATCAGGTCGGGGGTGGAGGCTGCCTCTGTTGAGTCTTTATGCGGACAATTGGGCGATACCCTGAAAGACACTTTTGCAATTAGTTGGTTTCGCGTTGAAGTTGAAAACCTTGCTGATGGTTGCTCCACCTTTGCTACGGTTGAGAGTACTCTTTGATTCGATGAGTGCCTTCTTACTCCTGAACTCCTGTTATAAATTATCTTGTCATTCCAGATAAGTTTTTCAAGATTTTTTCCGGCATCTTTAGAGGTCTGATGACCGTCTTATCGACAGAGGTTAATGTCCAGATTGCTGTATGGAGTCCATGTGCCAATTTTTTCTTTCTACCACCTCGCTCGGGCACACTATAGTATTCAAAATAGAGGGTGAACCCCTCTTCAAACAAATCGTTCAGATACATTGATACTTCAATGGTTTCAAAAGGCATTGCTTCCTGCAGATGATTTACTTCAGCATGTACACAAGTGAACTCCCCCACATCCCCCTGTTGAAAGATCTCAGGAAGTTGTGCAAACAGATAATGATCGCGAACTCTGGCCTGCCAGCTGTAATACGTTGAAAAGTAGATATTTCCGACTAAGTTTGAGTCTTCAAGTGATGTCAGGAACACCTGCTGATCAAGAAAATATTTTTTTTGATTGACACTATCTGATGCGAAAACCGGAGTCAAATCTGAGGTTATGAGCCTGTTTTCAGCCAGCCATTGTGAACTGTTTATAATAATGGTCGGAAGACCAGAAAGATATTCACGAAAGTATTCGGGTAATTTGGCTTTTTTAACAATACCATACCCTTCAATGCTTACCCAGGTCGTTGAGAGTTTAGCGGTAACCACCCTCTCTAAGCTGCCGTCCTCCTGCTTTTTTGACCAATTTAAACCAAGTGAAATAACGGAGTTTGTCAAATCCGTATCATCCATCAGACGAATTTCTCCAATAACGGTATCATAGCTGTTCAGGTATTGTTCAACTCTGAAACAAGACATGTTGGTCACCAGCCCCCATTTACGGGAACTCATATCCTGTATCAGCGGCTCAGATATTGGTTGTAATGCCAGTTCTCTCAATTTACCCATCCAAACCGGGATATTGGTGAAATAGACCTTGCCTCCTGCTCCTTTACTGCCAATAAAAGAGGTAGTAAATTCATCGGATGAGTTCTTAAGTGCTGCCTGTAATGCTTCATCAGTCTTCTCTTCCTGTTCATTGCCTGCCGGTGCAACAACAGCAAAGACTCTTTCTTTATTCAGGGTTAACTGCACAGGAAGCGTAAGAATATATAAGGGAAAAGGGATGCCCTTATTACATTGAAACAAGATTGTATCACCTATTATTTTTTCAACCATGAATTCAGGACGCTGTCCCGATGCCTTGAATAGTGCTTCTGAGGCTGTCCAGATTCTGGTTCCGGCCCTATGTAATGAGTCCGGCCCGGTTTCAGTTAACCGATTGAGGAGAGGTAAGTATTTTTTTCCAAGGACAGCAATCCAGTCCTCTTTGCCGCGGCTTGATACGGTTTCCAGGTCACATCCCTGCGGACCCTGACCGGCTGTGCAAACTACTGTTCCGCCATTATGAGTCAGCGAAATATTGATTCCAGTATCATTGGGGGATTTAATGTATGGTTTTCCAGACGCTGACCATGCAATATTGCAAACAGCATCAGGAGCATCCAGCAGACGGGTAGCTGCCTGTTGCAGTAGGGGCGTTTCCTGTTCATGTCTTTTTTCTTTGTTGAGCTGCCGGATATGTGGAATATAGCCTGAACTGATTTCCGGGGCTGTAAAATTAACCAGTAACGCTTTCTGTCTGATCACTTTTCGGATAATTTGAGTGTCACGCTGACCAGGATTGACCAGCTCATCAATAGTTGGAAGATCATCCCGGTGTTCTATGAATTTGGCAAGATAGCCTTTGATCCGTTCAACCACCTGGCCCTTTTCATTAAAAAGAATTACGGTTCCAAATATATATTTGTCCGTCCGTTCCTCAATATCAGCCCTGACCCATAGCAGTTCTTTGTTGGTGCTATCCACCGTAAAACGTTCAATGCTGTTGATTCGTTTTGGGAGGGATAGTTCTTGAGGAATCAACAATTGCCCTGCCTGCAACAAGGCATCCCGGAGAAAAGGAGATCCCAGATGCCAAGTCCAATCCTGTAGTGCAGTTTTATCGGGATGTAGAGCCGCTTTGACCAGGCACGTTTCAGAAGAAAGATAATAAACCTGTCGGATGCGTTGAAACAGCGGCCCTTGAAACAGCATATCTTTGTGGTACAAATCTGGATGCGGTGATACTTCAAGCGGAAAGCGCTGCTTTGGAATTTCTTCGTGAAGAAGAGTAGAATCTTTGTTCAGTACAAAGGTTGCTGAAAAATGATCCACCTTAAAACCGCTATGCTCTGTTCGAATCTGCACATGAACATGCTGAGGAGCCTCTATGTTGTCCCGCTCCACTGTTTCAGCATGAATTTCAATTTCAGTCGGAGTATTCTCAGAGACTGTGATCGGTCGTTCGAGTTCAATATTTTGAATACATACCCCATTAAAATCCTCTCTGCCGGTTACAGCCCGCACGACCTGGGCCATTGCTTCCAGACCAAATACCAGAGGAAAGAGATAGGTACCACGCCAGACATGATCCTTAATATATGGATCCCGCTCAAGGGTTAAATATACTCGGGAAGAGACCTCAATATCGGGATAATAGGTTGTGATCTTCTCCAGAAAGCGTAATCCTTTTGATAGAGGAACAACAGAGGCGGGGATAAATGTGTCCAGTCCGGCGGTTCGTGCCGTGACAATAATCTGTTGTTCTCCAGGATCATGGTCGAGAAAACGCATAAAATGAGCCACACCCTCTTTCACGGGGATTGCATCTATGCCTTTCCGGGCCAGCCATCCGGTACTTCCCATCCTGACTCCCATCCCCACTTCATCCCAGACACTGAAGGCAATGCTGAGTACAGAAGTTTCCTGAAATTTTTTTCCATACTGTTGCAGTATAAGATTTAATGCTTCATTGGAAAAACCATACCAACCGTTCCGCATCATCCCAGAAAAACCGATAAGGGAGGAAAATGCGATAAAGATTTTCGGTGGGGCATCCTGAAGGGCATTCCAAAGATTGATTGCCCCTTTCAGCTTTGGTGATACTTCAACCAGAGCCTGCTGTACCGACACCTTGGCCAGTGTTTCAGGTCTGTTCAGAGCACTGCCGTGAATGATGCCTGTAATTGCCCCCTGACGTTTATTGACCTCCTGAACCAGCTTGTTGACAGACTCGGCATCGGTGATGTCACATTGATAATAACAGGCTGACAGTCCGGCCTTATCGTACCGTTGTAAGGTCTCGGAAATGGGATTATTCTCTTCATTATTGTTCGGCACAGGAGAACTGCCGGTCAAGGCCATTTTTACCTGCTTGGTACGGGTAAATTCCAAAGCGCATTCAGCTGTAATTCCTTTTGCGCCTCCGGTAACTAATACAACATCTTTTTGTGACCATATTATTTTTCTGGGTCGGTACTCTGCTTTATTGCGCAGCACAGGCCTTGGTGTCCGACGAATCAGGTCAGCGTCATAGCCGACAGCAGTATATGTTTCCGGGGTGGAGAGTTCCTGAGCTATCACAGCGGATAAAGAATCCGACGATATATCCGGGGAACAATCAAGAACCCGCACTTTGAGAGCAGGTTGTTCAAGATGTATGCTTGCCGACAGGGCAACAGCAGAACATTGTTCAATATTGGCGACAACAGGCTCATTGCCGAAAAAGCCGCCGCCGAACTGAACCACCGCAAGTGTATTATTCTGATGATCTGCGGTGTAGAAGGAGTTTGCAAAGACGGTGTGCAGCCTGGCAACGTGTTCGGGAAGCTGTTTGCTCTCAGTTTGTTGGTTTGTTGGTTGTTGCGGCAACAGAGCAATAACAATTGTGAATCTATTTAAAAAGGAAACAAGGTCATTTCGCACCACTTCAAACAGGGCACATTCAACGGTTGCTGCTGAAGTTGAAAAAAAATGTGCGATTTTCTGAGCAAGATCCATTTCTTTTGGTTCAGAGAGAACCAGAATTTGTTCATCCCGCCAATCTCCGTCTTCCACCTCCAGAAAGGGTTCGGAGGAATAGACAATTGAAAAATCACGAACCCATGATGGATAAAAGGCCGTTGGAGCAGATTCATGGTCTGAATTGCCTTTGGTTTGCTCTGTCTCAAGAGCTTCTACGATTTCTGATACCTTGGCATTAGCATATTCCGCAACATTAAGGTCTGTTGCAGCAACCCCTGATTTTGATGCAGCCTCTGCAATCAGTTCAGATGCCTTGATGGAATCAAGATTGAGGTCATCCAGCAAACGGAATTCCAAGGATAAACTATCCTGTGGAAAACCGGTTCGTTGTTCAATCAGGTCAAGGAGCAGGTCAGCTGCAGATATTTTTTCTGTTGCAGCATCTGTCAACAAAGCCTTACCGGGCTTAAGCGCAGGAGAGGAGGGGGAAGGACTGTCAGAAATATCAGAAAAAGGTGCGGGAACGATGTGATCCTGCTCGGCTCTGCTGTCAAGATCCGCCTTGATAACCTGGCCGATGAACCGGCCTCGTTCTCTCAGATACGCAGACAGGATTTCAGGAGAAATGCCTGCAGACTCCGCAAGCAGAAGTTCTGTCTGATTTGTCTGTTCAGGCAGGCATTCAGGAGGAGCTGCAGGCTGCATGGGTTGCACAGGAAAATGCCGTTCACAAGGGTTGCTCAGAAAGCTCCGTTCGCTTACCGGCCTGAAGGGGCGAACCAGGCGGTCTGCATACAGGGCCTCCCGGTTGACCGTACCTCCATGGACAAAATATACAGCCAGAAACAGATTCAGATCCCTGTCCTGTCCGGGCCTGCTCTCCACTGGAAAACAGACAGGTGGATCATCAGGCTTGATTGTTGTATTGGCGAGTCCGCTCAGCACCCGGCCGGGTCCGACTTCCAGTATCAGATCGCATTTTGTCCGCATACCCTGTAGCAGAGTGATAAAATCAACCGGCGATATAATCTGATCGGAGAAATGCCGGATAAGGTCAAGGCCTGGCCTGACCTCCTCTCCTCGGATGCCGGTAAACAGTGTGGCTGTTACAGTTTCCAGCGTTTCAGGAAGAACCCGTGTCTTTGCAAGCTGATCGGCAGCAGAAGCAACAAATTCTGAATGAAAGGCTGTGGCCACGGGCAGCTTACGGGTTGTTATTCCCTGCTTATGGGCAAACATACAGGCTTGCTCAATACTGTCCTTTGCACCGGAGATAACCGTTTGTCTGGGACTATTCAGATTCGCCAAAACTGCGTAGCCTTCTGTTTTGTCCAGGATGGCCTGAGCTGCTACTGCTGAACAGGCAAGGCTGGCCATAGTTCCTGCTGCGTTTGGAGCTGGAGCCATGACCTGTCCGCGCAATGCGGCAAATCTGATCAGCTCTTCTCCTGAATAAGCACCTGCAGCGTGAAATGCGGTCAGTTCGCCCAGACTGTGTCCGCCCACAGCATCAGGCCTGATGCCGAGTCGGGCAAGCTTTTCCAGCCAGAGCAGGGATGCCAGGCAGATGGCCGGTTGAGCGATTTCGGTCTGCTTGAGTTCTTTCTGCCAATGCTGCAGCACCAAGGCATCGGCGGTACTTTCTACAGGTTTAAAGATATACTTGCTGAGCTTCTCTCCCTGCCGTTCAAGTGCCGTTTCAAGGGTGTTGACAAGCTCTTGCCCCCAGTCATGGCGGAGCACAAGCTGCTGCGACATGTTGAGCTGCTGCGATCCTTGGCCTGGGAAAAGAAAACCGACCCTGTGCTGTTGCACTGCATTGCCGATACAGATTCCCTGCAGGGTATCAATGTGCGTTTGCTGCAGTTCAGGCGGAACATCGCAGAGCATGGCCTCAAGCTGTGCAAGGTTTTCGAGCAGTGATTCAGGCGAGTCTGCAAGCACTGCTGCCCGAACAGGATAGTTCAGTGGATGTCTGTCCATAATATGCGCAGCAAGATCAGTCAGTTCTCCTTCGCAGATATCTTGACCGAGATTCCTGGCTTCCTGTACCACAGCCAGGAGTTCAGAGTTCGTCGGTGCGCTGAAAAGAAAGATTTCCGTGTGCTGATGCGCAGCCAGGAGCTTCTGTTCCTCAAGCGCAGGTCTCAGTTCAGGAGAGGGAGCATCACCGGACTCAAGCGCAAGATGGCAGTTGATCCCGCCAAAGCCCATTCCGGAAACACCGGCCCGCAGTCTGCTCTGTTCCGGCAATATCTCTCCGTTCAGTACCGGATACAGGGCTGCCGCCTTGTCAGTAAAAGCAGGATGCGGTTCAGAACAGTTGGCTGTGGGTGGGATCACCCGCCGGTTTACAGCAATGACCGCCTTGATCAGTGCGCCGATTCCTGATGCAGCCTTGGTATGCCCGATAATAGACTTTAACGAGGTGATACCGCATTGCCGAAATCCACTGTTCATCTCCTGCAAGACCGTGGCAGCAGCCTCCAGTTCAGCCGTATCGCCGACTGCTGTGCCTGTACCGTGTCCTTCAATAAAGTCCGGGGGATTTTTCCAGCCTGCCCGCTCGTAAGCGCGGCGCAAGGCCTTGGCCTGTCCTTCGGCATTCGGGGCGGTCAGGCTGCCTTTGCCGTCAGAGGAAATACCCCAGCCGTGCAGAACAGCATAGACATACCTGCCCTCAGCAACAGCATCACTGAGCCGCTGCATCACGACAAAGCCGCATCCTTCACCTGGGAGGAAACCGTCAGCCCTGCGGTCATAAACCCGCATATCGCTCCTTGTCAGGGCAGCTGTCTTGGCAAACCCCACCAGTTCCAGGGTATCCAGACTGATATCTACTCCGCCTGCAAAGGCTAGGTTAAGGTCGCCACTGCTCAGAGCGTTTGCTGCTGTAGCTGCTGCAATGACCGAAGAGGAACAGGCCCCGTCTACAGTATAGCCGCCGCCGTGCAGATCAAGGGAGTTACAGATCCTTCCTGCAATGGTATTGGACAAGGCACCGGCCAGGGTATCCTCAGTTATAGGAGCAAACACGGATTTATAATACGCTTCCGAGGTATTGAGCAGATCAGCGGTCTGGGCAGGAGAAAGCCTTTCCGCCTGCGCCGCAGCCTGCAGGACACGGCTGACAAAGGGCCATCTGAGGCGCAGCCCCTCTGAACGCGTGTGCTCACCGGTCAGCGTATTGCCGAGGATGACTCCGGTGCGTTCCCTGGGCACAGATTCCTTGGTGAAGCCTGCGTCCTTCAGAGCGGCAAGGGCAATCTGCAATGCCAGCCAATGTACCGTATCTGTCGAGTCAAAAGAGGATTTGGGGACACGATATTTGACAAGATCAAAGAAAAAATCCTCTATCAGACCTGCCTTGCTGCAATAGGTTTTGTCAGGAGCAGCAGGATCAGGATCGTAATATACTGCTCTGGGCAGACGATCATCAGGAAGAGGACGGAATTGCCGCCTTTTTGTGAGGATATTTTCCCAGAATGAACAGAGATCTTTTGCTCCGGGATAATGACAGGCCAGGCCGATAATTGCAATTGGTTGTGAAGACATTTTTATCTTTTACAAATAGTTAGAAAAAATATACCAGTTCGAGCAGAATATAACTGTCCTTTTCGATCCAGTATGCAGGATCCTGTTCATCTGCTGCAGAGATAAGCAGGGCCTCGGCGTTCAGTTTTATGCGTTCGCTTATCCGGCGGCCTGCTTCCAAAGAGAAGATACATGTTGACAGCTCCAGATCCTTGATCACCCCGCCCAGCAGTTCAGTTCCTGCAGCATCGTTCAGCGCAAGACGGAACCCGACCATGATATCGTTATTAAATGAAGAAAGAGCCAGCCTGCTTTCCCGGTCATCAAAGACGTATTCCCCGATAAGTCCGAGATCCATACTGGTTTCATACATACTGAAAAAGGTGTACTCAAAGCCTGCAACAGCAGCAGCAAAATTGCGGCCCTGGCCGGAACGGTACAGAACCTCTCCTTTGAGCAGCCAGCTGCCTGCAGTCATCTGTAGATCCAGTCCGGTCTGCCTGATCTGTTCATAATAGGGCAGCAGGACAGGACGATCCGGCTGACCATTCATGATCAAAGTCGGTTCTCTGGAGGTTCCGATAAACTGATACAATCCTATATCGGCATCTCCAAAGGTACTGCTGTAGCGAAGCGCAAGATCCACATGCTGTTCTTCGGAACTGCTTTCATACAGCGTCTGATCCGTATCAATAACAAACGGGGTACGCAGCCGGTCTTTTTCTCCGGGAAAGTTTCGTTCACGAAACCAAGGCAGGAGAAAGAGATCCACAAGGCCCCAGTCCTGGAACAGAGAAAGACGCAGCATGGGCTGTCCAAGCTTCTCTTCCTCGTCAATGCCTTCAACCAGATCAGTCTGATTAATAATATCTACAAGATGGACAAATTCAGCCGCACCCCAGAAAACTTTGCCTATACCAACCTGTAAATCTGCCCCTTCAATCGGATACAGGAAATTTGCCTCCCGGATATCCCAGTGACTCCGTTCGTCCGCATTGCTGTCAAGCCGGACAAAAGGCTTGAAAACAAGGCTTACCCCTGTGCTGAAGCTGTGGTAAAATTCCGCCTTTGCTGCTACAGAGGCTGTATGCTCTTCCTGGTTCAGGAAGCCCGGTTCTTCGAGAAAATACTGCCCTTCCAAAGCAATGCTGCCGTTCAGTTCAAAAGCAGTACCTGAAAAGGGAGAGACCAGAACCGCTCCCAATATCAGGAGCATTCCAATTATCCTGTTTTTGTTTTTTTTCAGAATCATCTTGCCCGCTGTAATCTGTTCTTATTAAAATCTCTCTCTTTCAACCCGGTCTGAAACCGGTAATTTTTGTAGAGCAGATCCGTTGACTTGCCGTTTTGGTGATTGACCATATGCAGTTTCTTGGCCCGCCAGTATCTGCCCAGATACTGCTGATAGTCTGCCAGAGTCAGGGTTTTCAGATGACTGTTTTTCCGGTCATAGTATTCTACTTTCCAGATTCGGTACTCTTTCTTGTCTCTCCAGACAACCTGACGGCTATAGCCTGAATTTTCCTGATCAACAGGATAATATTTCACCACAGTGCATTCACGACCGTCCAGTATTTCATCACGTAAATATTTATAGGTATATTTCTCAATCTCCTGGCTGGAAATATCCTCATAGGAGAATTCACTTCCCATAAAAGAACCGGACTTGTTCCGGGAGTTAATTCGTTTTACCCGTTTCAGAGCAGGGAGGTAGAGCCACTGGTCGTCATCGCCGCTCTTATGAGAAAAGGTAAGAAAAGCGGTTCCTCGGACATCATGCGGGGTATGAAAGATGGACAGGTTTTTATCACCGTCATTTTTGACTTCAAGGATTTTGTTGGTTATTTCACGTTTGCTCTCCTGGCCGTTCCTGTTGCGCAATATCATGACCATATCAGTGACCTGGTCACCAAACCCCTGGTCCCGACGTTCAGCTTCCACGGCAATAGCCAGCCCTTTTTCTTCTGGAGTTTCTGCACGACCCGCAGATATCTGCAGCACAACTGCGCTGAACAGGGCAGCGGTCAGGACTGTAAAAAGTTTCATAGTTTCCTCCTTTATCTTTATTGCAATAAGGCATTGTTCAGAAAAATAGATCTCCGTTTTCGGTTCAGGGTCTGTAAAGGCAGGCCCATGTGCCTGCCCTGAATCATAACGGGCAATCACAGGAGATTGCCCCTACAGAATTTCATGTAAAGGTGCGAAGATTTTATCTACGGTCAAGCTTCATGAGCAGTACCGGCAGAAAGAAGAAATCAAGCAGCAGGGCAAAGCTGATGGTGATTGCGGTCATGCCACCCATATGTGAATTAATTTGAAAACCTGAACAGGCAAGCACGGAAAAACCGCCCACAAGCGTAACTGTGGAAATCCACATGGGTGAGGCAACCGCTCTGAAGGCAAAGCGTATCGCATCTTCGGGTGACATACCGTGCTCAATTCTGCCCCGCTGGTATTTTGCCAGAAAATGTACAGTGTCGTCCACCACGATGCCCATAGTCATAGCCATGAGCACGGAAACTGCCAAACCGACCTGCCCTACAGCATATCCCCAAACGCCGAATCCCATAAAGGCAGGAGCAAGATTGGGCAGCAGACTGATAAGACCGAGCTTAAGGCTGCGCAAAACAAACACCAAAATGAGAGAGATCAGGGCAAGGGCGAGCACAGAGGCGGAGAGCATAGATTTGATATTTCGCTCAGAAAGATGAGAAAACATCATAGTTACACCGGAACCGTGGGTGTACATGGAGGGCAGACCGTTTTCCCTGAGCCACTGCCGGCCTGCAAGTTCCAGTTCCCGCATCTCTTTGGTGCTGGCTCCGACCAGGGAGACTGTCATTCTGCTGGAAGATTTCTTTATATTGATCCGGTCATTCAGATCCAGCCCAAAGGGAAGATTCATCTCATAGAGCAGTAGGTATTGTGCCGATAGACCGCGATTCTCCGGGAGTCTGTAAAAGGACTCGTCGCTGTTGTGCATATTTTGGTTGATCTGCTTGATAATGTCCGTGAAGGTATAGACATGGCAGACATGCTTTTGCTGTCGGAGCCAGTGAGCAAAGGCATCTACCCTGCGCTGATATTGTGGATCATTTACTCCTCCCTCCTGGCCGGAATCAAGATCCCAGTCAATCATATACATGCCGGTCAGATGCTCGGATGTAAAATCCGTGGCTCGACGATAATCAAAACGTGTGCTGAAATACTTGACAAAATCATCATCCAGTTCAATGCGGGGTATTCCTGCAGCTGTCGTAAGCATGAGTATGGGCATGCACCAACAGATTGCAGTGCGTCTGGCAATGACAAATTCGGCGAGCCGCTCAAACAGTGGAGAAAAACGAGTATCCGGCTGCCCTGCCACCTTGATCGGAAGAACCGCCATAGCAGCCGGCAGAAAAAAAACAGAGTACAAAAAAGCAGCGATAACGCCCATGGCCACAATATTACCAAGATCACGGAAGGGTGGGGCATCAGAGAAATTCATGCTCAGAAAGCCCACAGCTGTGGTCAGGCTGGTGACCATGACAGACTGAAAGTTGATCTGCAGAGATTTCTGAATCGCTCTGTGCCGGTCAAGACCGAGGCGCATCTGCTGGAACACGGCTACCAGGATATGGACTGAATCCGCAACTGCCAGAGTGAGAATAATTGTGGGGCCGTTGGAAGAGGCAGGATTCATCTGTATGCCCAGCCACCCGGCCAGTCCCATACCAGTAAGCCCTGACAAGAGGATAACAAGGAATGTCAGGATCATGCCGGAAACGGAGCGCAGGCTGTAGCTCAGAATCAGTAGTAGAACGCAGCACATAATCGGAACCAACAGGCGTATATCCTCCTTGGCTGCTTTTTCAAAGGCGGTATCAATCATGACAACACCAGTAACGTAAACATCCAGAGAGGGATACTTTTTCAGTATTTTATCTCTCAAGGCATAACTGGCTGCTGCTATCTCATCTGACTCCTTGCCGGATTTTTCCGGTTTAACAATATTGACATTGACACCGGTAACATGCCCTGATTCGGAGATGAGCCGTCCGACCAGCAGGGGATCGTGGAGTGCAATGTTTCGTATTTCTCCTATCTGTTCAAGGCTCAGTTGTTCAGCGTCATATACGAGATTTTCAACCGTCAGGTCGTCTGCTTCTACTCTGGTATGTTGGTAATTGGTAAGAGAATCAACCCGGCTTGAATAGGGGATTTTCCATGCCTCTTCAGTGAGTTCCTGCAGGGCAGTCAGAACATCTTGTGTAAAAACATTCCCGGACTTAGGCGCAACAGTAAAAAAAACGTTTTCAAATTTGGTATACGTTTGTTCCAAGGCGTTTAAGGCCTGCAGCTGAGGATTTTCTTGAGAAAAAAAGATTCTGCTGTTACTGGTAAATTCGAGAAAACGAATACCGGCTCCGGCTGCGCCTGCAAGTAACAAGGTAAGCAGAATCAGCTGCCATCTGTATCTGATAACAACCTGTCCAAGCCATATCTCAAATGCATTCATTTTGCTCTATTTTTATAGTATTATAGTTCAAGGCATTCTGCTGATTCGTTATCCTTTACATGCACCGTAACTGCATTTTCAAAATATTACAACAAGCGATGACGGGCAGTTGAAGACAACAGCGAAATCGGATTTATTTTTTCTTATCACCGGGATAATCCTTGTGTTTATTATTTGATTATGATATATATTAATTAGAATTTTGATTCTTTTATCAAAGGCATGTTGACGATTGCTATGATGACTCCTCTGAAAATCTGCTGTCCTTACTCCTGGTAGCGTTTTGTTCTGCCAGGAGTGCATTATGGTTTTTTCGTCGAAACAATAGAAATACAAAAACGTAAAGAGGTACCAGATGATTTCACGCAGAGATTTTCTACGAATATCGGCAATGGCCTCAGCAGCAGCACTCGTGAACTGGCAGTTTCCCGGCTTAGATAAAAGAGCGCATGCAAATGAGGGGTATGATGCTATTATTATCGGTGCCGGGCTGGGGGGCTTGTCCTGTGCTGCATTGCTTGCACAAAAAGGGGGTAAACCTCTGGTGATTGACCAACGTGATAAGGTCGGAGGGTATGCCACTTCGTTTGAACGCTATGGTTCGGGAATTGAAAGCCCGTTTCTATGTGAAGCATCTTTGCACGGCCTAACGGGCAATCCGCTGGGTATGGCGTTATTGACTGAGCTATTAGGGAAGCCGCCAGAAGAAATAAAATCAGCAAGGCTCGTCCCCCACGAATACAGTTGGAGTTCTGTTTACCCCGATTTTCCACTGAATATACCGCAGCCTCTGAAAGGGGCTGCTCCCGAGGAAACTTTGACAGGGCTTGGAGAGATGCTGGTATCCATGTTTCCTGATGAGGCAAAGGGAATTACAGGATACATGCAGTGCTGGGGTGGCCTGCTTGTCGACATAGCAAAATTTTACAACCCCGACCCTGATATCGGGGGGCTTCCTGATGATATTTCCCAGTTTCCTCTTGCCTATCCTACATGGGCGAGCATGCTGTGGGAGGAAAAGAAGAAAAAAACAAAAACAGAAACAAAAACACTGACGGATCTTTTTAAGGAATACAAGATCAAGAATTCGCAGCTACAGGCTATTCTTGGTCAGTCTTGGCCGTATTATGGACTCCCGCCTTCAGAAATACCTGCTTGGCTCTATCTCATGTACACAGGATTTTATCACGTCTATGGGAACTACTATATCAAAGGAACTTCTCAGAGCTTGAGCAATGCATTAGCTCAAGCAATTATATACCCACAGGGAGGAGCATACCCCGATGGTACGCCGTATCCTGGAGGAGATGTGTTGCTGAATACCGAGGTGACGGAAATCCTTCTTGAGAACGGAAGAGCCGTTGGTGTGAAAACAAAGCAGGGAGAGGCATATTATGCTAACGCTGTGGTAAGTAATGCGGCTGTGCCTCAGACGATGCGGCTCCTTCCTGAATCAGCGGCCATGCCTCCAGAGTATAATGATTATCTTGACATGATATCTTCATATCAACCGAGTACGAGCCATTTCAACCTTTGGCTGAAGGTAGATCTGCGCGAAGACGATGATTTTTTTGAGCGCTATCAGAATCTCGGGTCAAATACGCTGGTATATCCCGATTACAAACACTCGTATAAGGGGAGTATGCAATGCGATCCTGAAAAATCAGGTTTTGCTATCGTCGCATACGATAAAGTCGATACTGTTTCACCGGAAGGCTGTGCCTCAATCACGCTTACCATGCTTACCGGTTATACGCCGTGGGAAAAATTCGAAGCAGTCTATAGAAATGAGTATGGCGGTAGCGAAACAGTCAGGGGAAATGTGACATTCGACGATTATAGCGCTGAGAAAGATCGTATTGCCGAAACCCTGATCAAACTGGCTGATGAGCGAGTACTGCCGGGTCTTTCCGACAGGGCTACTAAATTGGATGCCTCCACGCCGTTGACCAATGTCCGCTTTACCTATAATAATCAGGGCGCAATATATGGATACGATCAAACGGAGGAAAACTCGGGATTAACTCGGCTTGGCAACAGGACGCCTATACCGGGGCTTTATCTTGCAGGTGCCTGGACTAACCCTGGGGGCGGTTTTGAATTGGTAATGCTCTCAGGAAAAGAGGTTGTTAAATGCATTGCTGAAGACTGCGGGCTTTTCTGAGGATCAAATTTTTTTTAAAGGAGGGCAGGCTGAATGACGGTCTGTCCTTTATTATTTCGTTATAGTAAACCACCCCCTCTGGGGGTGGTCAGAGTTCAACGGCTCTGCCAGTTGAACAGCCATGCTTTCGTAATGGTGCCGGTCATGATGGAAAGCGCATTTTTATTAACCGATCAATCTTGAGTGTATCCCGTGCTATATGTTCGCAGGACGCCTTGGTTATGCACGGTGCGTGAAGCTCTGTTTGCATGCACAATGTCCTGTACGGCAACGGTTGAAGATAAGCACAGTTTCCTGATGCTAATTTTGTCAGTGTACGTGTTCTGAAAGCGGGAGCAAAGTAGACAAATGCCCTCTGGGCTTACCCCCCTGGTCACGGCTTTCTCATAAAAAAAAGCATTGACAGTTCAAGGTAATATGGAGATTATTAGGCACTCATTTTAATTTCACATAAGGAGAATAACTATGAATAATGAACTGTCGTGTAAAAATAAGCAGATTGTAAATTTCGTGGAAGCCTTGAGCATGATGCCGGATCATCGTGACAATCGGGGTAAAAAAAAGAGCTGATTCCGGCTGTGATAATCGCCGGATTTGTTTCGGCTACTCTGGTCGGTCGTTCATCCTTGTCAGGAATTCACAGATTTATAGAGCACCGAATCAACTGGTTGCGGGAAGTGACCGGATATGAAAATGCTGATATCATTTTGCGTGCTCACCTGCCGCGTTTTCTGAATCAGTTGGACTGGGACACGTTGAATGATCTGATTGAAGAGCATTTTGGCGTATATATAGAACGTGATGAAAACAAAGAATGGGTGGCAATTGATGGTAAAGCTTTCAGGGGGACGATAAAAGGAGGTGATAAACAGTCAGTTGTTCTCAGTGTGACTCATGACAGCAGAAAAGTTATAGCGCAGGCCCGACAAACAGGAAATAAGTCCAGTGAAATTCCCGTGGTGCGGAATCTGCTGAAAAGCTCGGGGCTTGAACGGCAAAAGGTCACCTTGGATGCGCATCACCTCAACCCTTTAACAACCTCTCAGATTCATCAAGCCGGAGGGTGTTATCTGATCCAGGCAAAAGAGAACCAACCGATTCTTTTAGATAAATGCCGTACCTTAGAGACTGCGGGTGAATTACTCGCCGAAAATATTGATCATGATAAAGCAAACGGTCGCATGACTATCCGGCATTCCAGACTTTTTTCGATGGAGTCGTTAAACCTTGATAAACGTTGGTGTGATAGTGGCATGAAATCATTAACAGTTGTGAAGCGTGAAACATTTGAGATTGCCACCAGGAAAACGACTGTTGAAACATCTTATTATGTCAGTAATATTGCAATTGATCGAAATTGTACACAACAGACGGTTGATGAAACAGCGGGGGCTATTCGCGGTCATTGGGGTGTGGAAGCTGACAACCATATTCGTGATAAAACTTTTAATGAGGACAATGTGAAAACGAAGTACGGAAACCAGGCTCAAATTATGGGAAGACTGCGAGGTCTGGCAATGGGGTTGATTCGCAAGACCAAAACGAAAAACTTTCAGGCAGTGATAGATAAATTCGTTGACTGCCCGGATAGTTTGGTATCTATGCTGAAAAGCGCAAATTTTTTATGAGAAAGCCGTGACCCCCCTGGTGGGGTGGACTCTTTATTTCTATCACCTGAATCCGTGAAGCCATAGACCACATTTTCCCTTTTCAAGGAAAAAAGGCAATACCGCAAAACTCACACAATCAATATATATATTTACAATAATTTGCTTTTATGGTAAGAAGTACATTTTTAACCAAGCAAAAGGCTTTCCATGAAAACAGCAAAGAAATTGATACCGACATGCACCCAAATCTTCCAATGCGAAATCGAAACTTGTTCGACATGTGGAGAGCCGTTAGTCAACAATTCTTATAGATCAGGCAGGAAAATAGTCCAGCAGCTTGAAGAAATTGTACAAATTGCCTACCAACCCAAGCACTGCATGAATCCTGAATGTAGCAATTACCAGCACTCACTAAAGTCAGCCCAATGGCTGCAAATAGCACCTGTCGGATGCACGTTTGGTTTTGATGTCATAGCGACGTTAGGCTGGAGGCGTCAAACAGAACACCTTATTTTCACAGATATTCATGCGGATTTAAAAACTCAGATAAACATAAGTGAATCTCAGGTTCGGTACCTTTACCACCATCAATATCTTCCCCTGCTTGCTTGCAATGAACGAAAAGAATTAGA
>JAABTP010000002.1 GCA_011389815.1 Desulfobulbaceae bacterium
CGGAATAACTTCTTTCTGTGAAGGGTGGACAATAGCTGCACCTACAGCCTGCATGTAGTAGGTAACTTTGCCTGTTTTTTTATTAACCTTCTTCATACACGCCTCGGAATGAAGCTTATCGGAAGAAAAATACCCGGTACCGTCCAAATTGAGCAGGTAGGCCCCTTGCATGAAAACCATTTGTTCAAGAACCTTACCACGTTGAAGAGTTCTGAAAGCATCTTTAAATAACGATCTGAGGGCATCGGGAACAAAATCGTCCAGAATGGCACGGATAGAGGTGTCGCAAGGGATACTCTTCATGCCGTAAATACTCATCAAGTTATGCGGAGATTGAAGCCTGCGCTCATCAAAGGATAACAATGAAGGATCCTTGAGAGAAAACATCGCAAATCCGGCCATGAGAGTGTCTTGCAAGGTGTGTTGTACCTTGCCGGGCCTATGATCTTTAATTTTCCCAAACCCTTCATATACTGTTGAAAACAGAGCATCGGCATTCAGTTGCTTGCGCAGTTTAATTCTTTTTTTACGGTTAACTTCTTTCTCTTTGGCTCTAGCCATAGACTTGATCAGGTTTGCCATAATCTCCTCTTTGCATTTTTTTTGCAGAGAGTATTGACCCAAAACGTTTGATATGTCAAACACGAATAAAAAATGTTTACGAAAATATTTTTGTTCAACTATGCTATTTCAGCATTTGAGAGGGGTTCGGGAATTGCTGATTGCGGATCAAATCGACGGGTTTCTTAAAGAGTTCTTCGAGTTCCTCCTTGATATGAACCAGTGTATAGAGGTCTGGATAGGTTGTTTCGATAATTACGTCGATGTCGCTTTTGTCCGTTGCTTTTCCGGTGGAGTAAGATCCGAATATTCCTATGTTGTTGATGCCGTATTTTTTTGAGTTTTCTTTTTTGTAGTTCGCTAGGATTTCAAGTATTTTTAAATGGTTCATTATACATGTTTGTAAGCTCCAATGTTTGAGTGTAGCAAGATGGTTTTTTTATTTGGGGGAATTTTGCTTGTTATGCTTTATAGCAAGATATGATCTGAGATAAGTATCTAGTCGTTTTTCTAGTTGTTTTTCGGCATAATCAAAGCGCTGTTTTGTCCTGAGCTTACTGATGCATCGAGATAAGAGCGGAGCTGGTAAGTTGAAAATTAGTGTATCATGATTATGCCAAAATTCTTGAACCCACCCTCGTTCAGTAGTTGATAACCCTTCGTTTTGAGATCGATTTATGATAATAATAAATTGTCCATAGTGTTTTCCTGAGTAACTTAATGCTTGGCGAAAATTTTCTATTTTAAGATCCGAAAAATTTTTAATTTCAAAAACCACTTGTCTTGAATTATAGTCTTCTCTAATTCTTCTCCAAAAGCCTTCGGTAGCGCAATTTGTTGCAATTATATCTCGTCGCTGAACTGCATCACCATTTGCTTTTAATTCAGGGTTTGATAACTTGCCAGGAAATAAAATTTGTATGGCTTGTAATGACCATTTTTCAAAGGAATGTGAATCTTTATGGCCTTGGCTCATTTGAGGAAGTTTGGATATAATTTGACCTATTCTTTTCGTTCGTAAATCAGATAATTCATCTGTATCTGAAGGTTGGTTTTCATCATATACCTGAATTAAAATATTTTCTTCTACCAGTTCAGACTGAATATCTAAAGCTTTCCAGTAACATGGATGTACACAACATCTTTGATCAGTTTTGATGGCATCTACTTCGGCGGGGGAACCATCATGACAGAATTGCAACGTCCCGGTAGATGTTTTTTCTAATCCCAGAAATCCAACACTATATAAAGCGAAAAAGGCTTCACCGCCAGTTCCTAATAGGGCAAAATCACTTGCTTCTTTGACTTGGTAATCGTTACTCAGGATTTCAAGCTCTAAACAATCAATTACCTCTGAATATGTTTGAAAAGCTGGCTTACCTTTAAAGACATTCACCAAAAGACTCAAGCCTGGAAAAACAACTCGGTATTCTTTGAGAAGATCATTTAAACGGTCTTTTGAAATTTGTTTTGATGACAACTCTACGTCGTCTTTGATGATTCCATATCGTCCGCTTCTTGCAACGTATGTAAATGTGGTGTTTAGAAGAACAATAATATCTCTTGGCCTATACAAAGTGTAACTCAAGCAACTTTTAAAACCATCTCTATTTTTTAAATCAGTGTGCGCAAATCGATTCCAAATTTTTATATCATTCTCAATATTTTCTAATTTTAAAGAAACTCTTAGTCTATTTGCAATAAGATGAAGAAGCGACTGGTCATCCCATGCTAATCTAATAGTATTTCCTTCAATATGTCTTGAAAAATCATTGTCAAAATAGTTTAATGATCTAAAAATATTGTCTCTTACGAAAAGTAATGTTTGTATTTCAGATTTTTTGTCAAGAAAGTCTGCCGAGCATGAGGCTAAACCACCTAATACTGCTGTAGCTAGTTCATTTGGGTTCCACCCTTCATCCAACCCATCAAACATGAAATATACAGATTTGTTTATTGTTAATAATGAATTATTTATTGACTTTTGTAATTTTTCAATTTTATAGTGAGATGCTATTTCACCTGGTAGATCGATTGGATCACCGCAGTTTTTGTGACATCCTTTTATAATTTTATTCGTTTTTTCAAATATACTTAGGTCAGAAAAATCTTGATGTTTTAAACTGTATTCGATAAGAAAATCGTAATTGTCAGATGAATTAAATTTATAATGATCCTTGATGTTATCTAGCAAGTCGATCAATATTGCAACTCGCCATGCTACTCGTGTTATTGCCCTGATTTCTTGATATTTTGTCGTAATTTTTTTTAAACACGATTGTAAAGAGAGCTGTTCATATTCTTGTGGAATGTTGCAATAAACATATCCTAATTTGTTTTTATTCAAGTATTCAGTAACTTTTAAATAGAGTGCGGATTTTCCAGTTCCTCTCCTTCCGACCACAAAATTAAAATCACGAGTATTGACTAATGCTTCAAAATCATGCGTTTTAATAAAAGCTTTTTCGAGCATTTTACTGTCAATTTCAGCTCTTATTCCGCCAAGTAAATTGCACGATAATTGGTTTTGTGGCATATTGCTAAACCTCGTTATGCTTTTATTGGCTGATATTTTTATTAATGAAATAAATTGTGTAAAGTTGTCACTTCTCCTCACACCACCACATTACTCCCTCAAACCAAAACAGCAAAGCGAAAAATATTAACTTCCGTTTACAACCGCTCAATACTACAGCGGAAGAAGCAGGGCCGGGCAGGTTCCGTCTGCTGAGGTAAAAGCTGGATCTTCTTGTCCCGGAGGGACATCCGATAATAGCCCCGTGATTTATCGCGGGGTGGAATTCACGCCATGATCTCGTCGCGTTGGCAGAACAATGTAGGGCGCAACCCTGCGTGTTCGCACCTGTTTACGGGCAGACACATAGGTCTGCCCCTACGGCGCATGATGCATTCATCATATTGTGACAATCTCAATTTTGTTCCTTTCGCAAAAACTGGAGATAACGACCAAAGTACCGCTGTTCTGTCGCCCTGTTGATCAACTAACCTGCTTGTTTGACTTGTCTTTACAGGTCGATATACCCAGCAACGCATACGGCGGGCACCAGCCGCTCAAACCGGTTGCGATTGGAATTATCCCCAGATAGGCCCATGGGGTTTTCAGCCCCCAGAATGCAAGGGAAATTATAATAGCACCGACAACGACTCTGACTATGCGCTCAATACCGCCAATATTCCTCTTCATGATTTCGTCCCTCTAAGGTTAAATAATTTCAGCTTCTTTTTAAACCATTATAATCAGCAATAGTTTTCCTCCCTTAATATTCATCGAGATGATGCCATTCGGCGTTTTCAAGCCAATTCCCCGGCTCCGGCCGTGCAACGAATTCGGCGATATTTTTCATGATCCGAAAATGCTTTTCCTCTTCACTCGCAAGACGCAAAAGTATATGTCTCGTTTCTTCCTCACTAGCCTCGGAGGCCTTATCCGAATAAAACTTCCGGCTCTCCTCCTCAATGACCATCGCTTTCCGGTATGCTTCCAGGTCAGAAACATCAAAGAACAATTCGCCCTTTTCTTCTTTCATGCTGGTGAAAATATTTTTCACACCATCCAGGATTGTTGTTTCCGTGAGTAGTAAGTTTCCTGCTTTTTCTTGGAGTTTGGCAATCATCTTGAAATGCTTCGCTTCTTCGTTCGCCAGCATGGTCAGAATCTTCTTAATACCTTTCACTTTGCAATTGTCGGCTAGTTCACGGTAAAATTCCTCACCGTCTTTCTCCATCTGCATGGCATATTCATAAATATTCATACTGCTCCTTTCAGGTATGGTGGTAGCGACAAAACTTTTAACAGCATTGCTTCCAGCAAAAAGTGTTTTCCTTCATCCACGCTGACGATCGCCTTCGTGCAGCATTTCCACAATATTCCCACAGGCTTCACATTTATAAACTTGCATTTTTTTTGTCATGATTGTCCTCCTGGACTTTTTTGGTGTTATGAATGGCCACCCTGCATGTCTGGATCATTCTGGTGACGACAAGAATGCGTTTGTATTCGTTCATCATCCCCTCTTGTTGAGGTAAAAAGCAAAAGGCATGCCGGGAAACGAAAATAAACAAAATTTCAGATTAACGCATTGTAAATACGTTTAAAAATTTTCAGCGAAAGAATAAAAAGCAGGACAACACAAGCTCTGTTGCCTCAACATGTGGTGGCCCCTCATAATATTGAGGGGACTTGAAGTAAACCAATCACTAGTACAGCAACCGCTAAGTTTTAATAATAACCTTGATAAAAAGGGTCAGAGAAAAATTAAATCCTGCTCCGTAGCAGGTCAGCTATCACGATTAGAACTATCTCCTTTACTACAAGCCCCACAAACTACCCCCCCCACTCCGATGACACATCCCGGTCAACCCATGCGGAGATTTCTGCAATCGCCGCCGACTGAAATTAACACAATTAAGGCAGCAACGAGAAGTACAATAAAACTGATCTCTAAGGAATAATTGGGAGCTGCCCCCTAATTTTCTGATTTAATTTCTCTCTCACCACCCCGGTCCGCCGCTCCCGTCACAAAATCCGTCAAATTCCGCACCCCCTTGTCAATACCAATCCCAACCATAATAACCTCCCGCCCGTCAGCCGCGAACGGAGCGCAATAGCGTTTTTCTTTGATTTGCCGCAGGGCCTCCTCAGCGGTTCCCATTTTGAACTCAATAACGTAAATATACTCCTCGTTTTTTATCACCGCATCAGTGGCACCGAAGCTGGACTGCACCTCGCAGTCGATCCGAACCCCGAGCATCTTCAGGGTGATATAGATGATCGAATGATAGAATCCCTCGTACGCCTTTACTTTTTCCAGCTGTTTTGCAGTGATAGAGCTGAACAGGGCCTGCATGGCCTCAAAAAAACGGCGGATATCGTTTATCCGCAAGGCCTCGGTCAGCACCGCGACAATATGCCCCATCTCTTCGGCAGAGCTGTCAGCGTAGTTTTTCACCATAAAGTCAAGGAACGACTCCTTCACTTCCCGGTTGGGGAAATCCAGCACATAGGTGTTTTCCAGCCGGTCCCATTGCTTGACGGTCAGATAACCGGTCTGAAACAGAATGGCGGTGGTGTTGAGATTATCGATATCATAAGCGTTAAAGGCATTTTCTTTCACTGGTTTATTCAACGATTCATTGATCTTTACCCCTGATTCCTTGATATGTTGGATCAGAAAGGTCGGGGTGCCGGTTTCGAACCAGAAGTTTTTAAAGGCCCTTGAGGAGAGAAGACTCAGGGTCGAATAGGGATTATAAACAAAGGTTTTGCCGTCCCAGGAGTAGCCGTTATACCAAGTCTTGACCTGCTCCATGATCCTGTCGTCCGTGGTGCCGAAGCAGTCAGCCAGATCCTCAAGATAGGGGTGATAATTGTCCCGAATTTCCTGCTCAGTATAGCCGAGCAAGCCTGCACCGCTTTCTGAAATACTCAGGTCTCTGAGGTGGTTGAGATCGCTGAAAATCGAGACCCGGCTGAACTTGGAAACACCGGTGAGCAGAAAAAAACGGATATGTTCATCCAGCCCCTTTACCCCGGCGTATAAGGTTTTGAGAATTTCCCGATTTTCTTCGGCCTGCGGTATGTTTGACGCCTCAAGATAATCAATAATGGGCTTGTCATACTCGTCAATCAGGATAACCGTGCCTGATTTTCCCCCCAATGTCGTGATCAGTTCCAGGAATTTCCCTGCATAGGTTTCCGCCTCCAAGCTGACCTTGTGCTGCTCCGCCGTTCGGAGCAGGTATTGATCCAAGGCCTTTTTCAGGCCCAGTTCCCGGTATTCGACCTGGGTAAAATCTATTTTTATGACCGGATTTTTTTGCTGCCAATGCCACCTCTCCTCAATCCAACAGCCCTGAAAGACCCTGCGGTTGCCTTCAAACAGCTCTTTAAGCGTATTGATCAGCAGCGATTTGCCGAACCGCCGGGGACGGGAAAGAAAATAGTATTTTCCCTCATCTATTAACCTGTGAATATGCTCAGTCTTATCCACATAGATGAAGTTATTATCTATGAATTCTGATAATGCCTGTATTCCCAAGCCTAATTTTTTCATACGGTTAATGCTCTCTCTCACTACACTTCCCACAAACCGCCCCACCACTCTTATGACACATTCCGGTCAACCCATGCGGCGATTTCCGCTGCCGTCGTTTACTGAAATTAATCAGCAAAGCAGCAACTAAGATAACGACAAAACTAATCCCAACGGTAAGCAAGAGAATTTTCATCAGCCCCCGAACTCATCCTTATAGATGTTATCTTCTTCCACTCCCAGATCAATCAGCATCTTGACCAGGGAACGGGTCATCATCGGCGGACCGCAGGTGTAGTACTGGATATCCTCGGGTGCCTCGTGATTCTTCAGATATTCTCGGTACAAGACATCATGGACATGGCCCACCGGGCCGGTCCAGTTATCCTCCTCCTTGGGCCGGGACAGGCAAAGGTGAAAGGTGAAATTGGGATATTTTTTAGAGAGCGAAGTAAAGTCGTCCAGATACGGCACTTCCAGCAAGGTACGGCTGCCGTACCAGTAGGATATCTTGCGGCTGGAATGCCGACCCTTCATCAACTCCAGGATTTGGCTGCGCAGCGGGGCCATGCCTGCGCCAGCACCCACATAGATCATCTCCTGTTGGCCTTCGTGGATGTAGAAATCCCCATAAGGGCCGGAGATGGTTACCTCATCGCCCGGTTTCAGGTTAAAGATATATGATGATGCCTTGCCCGGAGGATGTGGTTCCTTGCAGCCACCAGGCGGACAGGCGATCTTGACATCCAGTTTGAGCAGGCCCTTTTCTCCAGGATAGTTAGCCATGGAATAGGCTCGGGTGATGGGTGTGGTCACCTTGGACTTGTACTGAAAAAGGCGGAACTTTTTCCAGTCTGACAGGAATTTATTTTTAATATCAAAGCCTTTAAAGGAAAGAGCATGGGGGGGGATATCAATCTGAATATAGCCGCCGGGTCGGAAATTCATTTCCTCGCCCTCTGGCAGCTTGAGCACCAGCTCCTTGATAAAGGTGGCGATATTTTCATTGGAAACCACTGTGCATTGCCATTTTCGGGTATCCAGCATCTCCGGCGGTACTTCGATTTCCATGTCTCGTTTCACCTGGACCTGACAGGCCAGTCGCATGCCCTGTCGTGCTTCCCGTCGGGTGATATACCCTCGCTCAGTGGGCAGTATACTGCCCCCGCCTTTTTTGACCCTGACCTGGCATTGGCCGCAGCTGCCTCCGCCGCCACAGGCCGAGGAGAGAAAGATCTCTTCATTGGTCAGGGTGGTGAGCAAGCGACTCCCCGGTTTGACCTGGAGTTCTTTTTTGTCATTAACCATGATGGTGACTTCCCCGCCGGGCTGAAGTTTCTTTTTTGCCAGCACAATCAGGCAGACCAGAAGGAACTGGAGAGCGAGAAAGGTAAGAACAGCGGCAATAATTTCCTGCATGTCGCAATATCCCTAAAATGAAATTCCGGCTAGGCCCATAAAGGCCAGGGCCATCAGGCCGGTAGTAATAAAAGTCAGGCCAAGGCCCCTGAGGCCAGCTGGCGGATCAGCATATTCCAGTTTTTCCCGGATCCCTGCCAGGGCAACCACAGCCAGAAGAAAACCGCCACCGGATCCTATGCCATAAAACACGCTTTCCCTAAAGGTGTATTCCCGTTCCACCATAAAGAGGCTCCCACCCAGGATGGCGCAGTTCACCGTGAGCAGGGGCAGGAAAATCCCCAGGGTGTAGTACAGGGCAGGGAGGAAGCGATCCAGGACCATTTCCAGGATCTGAACCACCGCAGCAATCACTCCGATATAGATCAGCAGCCCGAGAAAGGTCAAATCCAGGCCGGGAAAACCGGCCCAGGACAGGGCATCCGGCTTGAGCAGATAATGGTAGATCAGATTATTGATGGGTACGGTGATGGTCTGGATCAGAAGCACGGCAAAGCCCAAACCGGCAGCAGCATTGATCTGCTTGGAGATCGCCAGAAAGGTACACATCCCCAGAAAAAAGGAGAGCACCATGTTTTCCATAAACAGGGCGGTAAAGATGATTTCCATATAATGGAGCATTAGTCCTTCTCCTGTTGGTTGGGGTAGATTGTGCGCAGGGCCCAGATAATCAGGGCGATGAGGAAAAAGGCCCCAGCAGGCAGGAGCATCAGACCGTTGCCCTGGTACCAGCCGCCGTCTGCAATCAGGGGCAGCACCTCATGGCCGAAGACCGTGCCGCTGCCCAGGAGTTCCCGGCAAAAGGACACTGTCATCAGGACAAAGCCGTAGCCCATGCCGTTGCCCAGGCCGTCGATAAAGGATTTGAGCGGGGTGTGGCTCATGGCAAACCCCTCGGCCCGGCCCATCACAATACAGTTGGTGATGATCAGGCCCACATAGACGGAAAGCTGTTTAGCCAGATCATAAAAAAAGGCCTTGAGGATCTGGTCTACCAGGATAACCAGGGTGGCGATCACCGTGATCTGGATGCCGATACGCACGGTGTTGGGAATCTGGTGGCGGATCAGGCTGATGATCAGGCTGGAAAAGGCCACCACCAGAGAGAGGCAGACAGACATGACCAGGGCTGTGGCCATACTTCCGGTCACTGCCAGGGCCGAGCAGATCCCCAGCACCAGCAGGGCAATGGGGTTGCGTTGAAAAAATGGGTTGAAGAAGAGTTCGCTTTTTTTCTCAGGCATCGTTGTTGATCCCTTGTTTTTGTTTCCCCGAAGGTTTTGCAATCCGGTAGGGACACGGCATGCCGTGTCCCTACGTTATCTTACAACAGACGACGATTTTAGAATAATTATTGGGCAGGCACAGGAACCTGTCCCTACATTTTGTCAGCTCCCTTATAACGTTCCAAAAAGGGCCCAAATCCATGCTCCCCAAACCAGAAATGCATCAGGTTGTTGACCCCGTTCATGGTCAGGGTTGCCCCGGAAACACCATCCACCTGATAAGTATTCTTTGCCTGCCCCTTCACGACCTGGATGGCAGGTTCTTCCTGTTGATTATAAATTTGTTTGCCCTGCCAACCGGCCTGCCAATCGGGGTTTTCTATCTCGCCGCCCAGGCCCGGAGTTTCTCCGTGCTCGTAAAAGGTTATGCCGATGATGGTGGAGAGATTCGCTGATAAGGCCACGTATCCGTACAGGGTGGACCAGAGTCCCTTGCCGCGAACAGGCAGGATCACCTTGTCTAGTCGCCCATCTTTTTTCACCAGATAGACCAGGGAATATTTTTCCCGGCGACCCAGGCCTGCGATGTCTTCTTCCTTGCTCAGTTTCCTGCTGGTCTCTTCGCTCTGGAGAGAACCGAGTTGATCAAATTCCGCAGGATTCACCTCCTCCGGTGGAACGAAGCTGCCATCTGCCAGACGAACGACCTTGGTCTCCACCTGCTGAAAGAGTTTCTCCACATCACCTGTCCCCTGATAGAGTTCAGCAGCACGGAGTATATTTTTTTTCTGATCCAGTTTGCGGTTGGCTTCCTGTAGCGGCCTGAGTCCCACTGCGGCTCCGGCAACCAGGACTGAGCAGATCAGGGCCAGAACTATGACGGCACGAAAGGCGCTAGCTGATGTTTCCTTATCCATGCCGGAGCCTCCTCTGTCGAATATTGGCCTGAATGACCGGGTAGTCAAAGAGCGGGGAAAAGACATTGCCGAGCAGGATTGCCAGCATAACCCCCTCAGGGTAAGCCGGGTTGATCACCCTAATCAGGATGGCCAGAGCACCGATGAAAAAGCCATAGCACCATCGGCCGATATTGGTATGTGGGGCCGTGACTGGATCCGTGGCCATGAAGATAAGGCCGAAGGCAAAGCCGCCCAGAACCGGGTGCCAGTAAAAGGGCAGGTTGATCAGGGTATTGCCGGATGAAGCTGTGAACTGGAGGAGCAGGGCCAGACTCAGGCCACCCAGAAGCATGGAGGCCATGATCCGCCAGGAAGCGATGCCGCAGACCAGCAACAAGGTCGCACCCAGCAGACATGCCACCACCGAGGTCTCACCCATTGAGCCGGGGATGGTTCCGAGAAAGGCATCTGCCCAGCTGAAGTTGAGCCCGGAAAGGGGTGCGTCAGCCGGGGCCGCAGCTATCTTGGCCAGGGCCGTGGCGCTGGAAAGCCCGTCCACACCCACCCAGACCGTGTCGCCGCTCATATTGCCGGGGTAGGCAAAAAAGAGAAAGGCCCGTGACACCAAGGCCGGGTTCATGAAATTTCGTCCTACCCCGCCAAAGACCTCTTTGGCAAAGATGACGCCGAAGCTGATCCCCAAAGCCACCTGCCAGAGGGGTACTGTCGGGGGCAAGGTTAGGGGAAAGAGGAGGCTGGTAACGAGAAATGCCTCGGAGATTTCATGGCCCCGGATAAGATTAAAGATCATCTCCCAGATTCCGCCTGCCGTCAGGGTCATCAGGTAGATAGGGAGGAAATAGAGGCTGCCGTGGATGAGATTGGCAAGGAAGTTGTCCGGCGTGCATGCCAGGTTGAGGCTCGCCATGACTGCGCCCCGCCAACCTGCCGGACTGGTCAGGCCCAGGGCTTGCAGAGCCAGATTGGCCTGGTAGCCGGTGTTCCACATGGCCATGAAGACGCAGGGGAGCAGGGCGATGACCACCAGGATCATGATCCGCTTCAGGTCCATTGCATCCCGGACATGGGGCGCAGAGCCGGTGGTATGGCGGCTCCCCATGAGAAAGGAGTCCACTGCGTCAAAGGCTGGGTACCAGCGTACCAAGCGGCCACCCTTGTTGAAGAGGGGGGCGGTTTTTTGTAAAAGGGTGTTGAGGAGTTTCATGTCAGGATCCTTGCCAGATCAAATCCCTGCTTCTTGGCGATGTGTGAGCTATTTGGTCAGGCTGATTGTGCCGGTATGTCATCGCACTATGATTGTCTCTTCGCTTGAAAACACTACAAAGGTGGACCATCGAAAAAACTATTTTTCGAAAACTCAAGTATATATTAACCGCCAAAATCATCATAATGAATGTTATCCTGTTCTACTCCCAGGTCGTCAAGCATGGCCAGCACTGCTTGGGTCATCATTGGTGGGCCGCACATATAATAATTGATGTCTTCTGGAGTCGGGTGATTTTTAAGATAATTATCAAACAGTACCTGGTGAATAAAGCCGGAATGGCCTTGCCACTTGTCTTCCGGCAGTGGATCGGAAAGGGCCAAGTGATAGGAAAAGTTATCAAATTCTTTTTGCAGGGTTTCAAACTCATCTGCATAAAAAACTTCCTTCAGGCTGCGACCGCCGTACCAGAAAGAAACCTTGCGGCTGGTATTACAGGCCTTGAAGAGTTCGAAAATATGGCTGCGTAATGGCGCCATACCTGCACCGCCTCCAATATAAATCATTTCAGAGCCGCTGTCTTCAATAAAAAAATCGCCAAAAGGACCGGAGATAACAACTTCATCGCCTGCATTTAGGCTGAACATGTATGATGAGGCCTTGCCAGGCGGTATATTGGCTGGTCCCCCTGGCGGTGGAGAGGCAATACGGACATTCAGCTTAATAATACCTTTTTCGCCAGGATAGTTGGCCATGGAATAGGCTCTGGTAACCGGAGTATGGACATGGGATTCGTACTGGAACATTCTAAATTTGGTCCAGTCGGACAAAAAACGGTCTTCTATTTGGAAATTGGAATAGGACAGACTATGGGGGGGGACTTCAATCTGGATATAGCCGCCTGGTTTGAAGTTGACCTCCTCCCCAGGAGGCAGCTCAAGAACCAACTCTTTGATAAAAGTTGCAACATTCGAATTCGAACGGACTTTGCAGGTCCATTTTTTAGTCTCCAGCATATGATCTGGAACAGTAATGGAAAGATCATGCTTTACTTGTACTTGACATGCAAGGCGGGCGCCGTTTCGTGCATCCCGATTATTGATATGGGAGCGTTCCGTTGGCAGAATGGTCCCGCCCCCTTTGTTCACTTGTATTCTGCATTGGCCGCAAGTGCCGCCTCCACCACAGGCCGAGGGAATGAAGATATCCTGTTGGGCCAGGGCAGTTTGAAGCTTAGTGCCTGGAGAGGATTGCAGTTTTTTTTGATCGTTTATCAATATAGAGATTTTACCGCTGGGTAAAAGGGACTTTTTCGCTACAACAATGAGGGTTACCAGGATGAACTGGATAATAAGGTAGCAGAAAACAGAAATATATATCTCATTCATGTGTTCAATCTCTCGTGCTAAAAACCGCTCAGCCCCATAAAGGAAAGGGTATAAGTCCGGCAGTTATGAAGGTTAATCCAAGGCTGCGCAGTGCTGCTGGGTCTGCGTACTCTGTTTTTTCTCGTATGGCACAGCTAAGGTAACAACAGTGAGAAAAAAACCACCGCCAGCACCAAAGCCGTAGGCTATGCTTTCTGTGAAGGTGTAATCTTGGTTAGAACTGTGCCCTGAAAGGGTTCAACAAAAGCAGTTCAGGGTAACACCGAGAGCATAAAACTGTCGTCCACCGTTAAAACGGTGGGCTATGTTCAACCGGTTCCTCCGGGGCGGCGGAGAAAAGCGTCCCTGCCTATCCTCTTCAATCTTGGTCAAGACATCTCGCAACATCGGCCCGAAGTTCGTAGGTCTGATTGAGTGCAACGAAATCAGACAATGCAGGATTCGGAAAATCAACTGTCCGCTTTCGTTCCACTCAAGCGGACTTCCTTGGGGCATGGAGGATTGTTTGGATTGTCAGGCATCTCTTGTCTCCTTCGGTTGAACTTTACGGTTAAAGCAGTCCGTAAGGGTGATGAACGGCACGGGCTGCCGGAATTTCGTCTTGTGCGAGCGGTTTTTCACCTCCGGGGAGGGGAAGAACCTATCCCTTGGTATGGTTCAGGGTATCCTCGGGTATGCCTCAACCATACCTTGGGTATGCTTCAAGGTATCAAGGGATAGGTAAAACCTATTGCTTGGTATGCTTCTTCCTATTGACGGAGGGAGTCGTCGTCTGCCGGGAGGGGTTTAAATGTAATTAAACGCCTACTCGACCACTAAGTAGATCATTCCTGTTATCCCTATAGGCAAAGCATCCAAAATAAATCTGCGTCTTTTGACTTTGAAATGATCTTTTCCTAACTTTTTTTCTTCTGCCACTTGAGTTGGGATCTGTATTTCATCCCCAGGCAAAGGCATTGGTTGGGAGGTTGGGACAGAAAAATCGAATCCTATATCATTCATTCCATTTTCCGTCGCTACGATGACTTTTAAGGTATATCTTGGATTTATTTGTGGTTGGTTCATTTCTTGTTCCTTGCAATTTCAATATTATCCAAACATCATTTTTGTACGGAAACCGCGCTCAATCCGACTTTGATATGCTTTAACCTATCGCGGGAGAGGAAAAAGGTATACTTGGGTATGTTTTTCGATTCGCAGGGAAGATTCCGTGATTAATTAAGAGAGAAAAATGGTGTATAAAATTTCATCGTCCTTTAGGACCGTGAAATGACCGTATGGGCTAATGTTGTCATTCATTTTCTGCCATAACCAGCCATCTGAGTCTTGATAAATTTTGGCAATATTTGGATAAGAAGCTGAACCGAAAGGATAGTTATCCTCAAGATACCTTTTTAAGTTCAAAACTTTCCATCGTTTTACGATAACAGGTTTTTGATCCTGAGTAAGGATAATTATTTTCTTTCCGGCAGTTAAAATGAATTCACCCTCAAGATATCTATCTTCTTTCCCTGGCATTACTCTCGCTTGTCTAGCTCCGTTGGTCATGATTGTCATGGTATAGCGAGTTTTTCCTATTGAGTGATCAATACATTTATCCATTTTCTACCTAAATCGTTAAAGTTAATCCCAGTCCGTAGGTCTTATTGAGTGCAACGAAATCAGACAATTCAGCTTACCAGCAGACAGCAACTTCCGTGCTCATCTCTCATAAATTATTTCCCCGGCTTCTATTTCACGCAGGAACGCACCCTTTGCCGCTGCTTTCAGCGGAAGCACATCAACAGGAAGTATCTTGGAAACTTCCCGAACAAGCCTTCGATATTTGAGAGCAAGAGGGAGATATTTTTTATCGCTGTTCTGGAAGACAGCAATGTCAACATCATTGGGCTGGTCCGAGTGAAGAAAAGACCCGAACAGGACTATTTTTTGAATTTCTTTTTCGTGGCAGAGCGTATTTCTGATCTGTTCTTTGATGAACTCTTTACGACTTTTGGAAATGCTCATTGAAATGCCTCTTCATAATGTATGAACGCAAGCCTTACCCGTTTCTCTCTTATGGTAATATGCCGAGTAAGCGGCTGCAAGGGGATCATCCTTAATCTTAACTTTCCAACGCCCCGGCATCTCCGAGCGAAAGCAGACCAGCGCGACTGCCGCTGGATTAAAAGCCAATGCCATAACTATTGACCCATTCATCCACTTTGTTTTCAAAAGAGTCCATTTGTTTTTGAGTTAATCCCTTTGGGACAAAACCCATAGTTAACCAACTTATGATGTGACTCGTAATAGCAACAATATCTTCTCCGGTTTGCCTTGCAATCTTTTGAGCACTTTCCTCTATTGTTAACCTGCTGCCATCATTCCAAATTATTTTTTTTGCTTGCAAGTCAATGTCAGCACTCTCAAGAGCTTCATCAACAGCAACCATAGCATTGGCTGAGATTTCCGCTGCTATTGCCTCAGTTTCATATAATAATTGGTCTTCAGCTATTGTTATATTTTTCATTTTAGAAGTGGGTCTACCCATCCTCTTCAATCTTCGTTAAGACATCACGCAACATCGGCCCGAAATTATTCTTCCCTGGACAAACAAAACTACACAGGGCCAAATCCTCCTCGATCAGCTCCAGGCAACCCAAGGCCGCAGCCTTTTCCGTATTGCCGGTGGCAATGGTCTTGAGCAGGGACGTAGCAATCAGGTTCAGCGGCATGACTTGCTCGTATGTCCCTATAGGCAGGATGGCACGTTTCCCTCCCCAGCTTGCTGTGCTCAAAGGAAATTTATCCCCGTCCTTTTTCGTAAAAGCGGACAGGAAGATAGGGAGGCTGGAATAACGGTCGCTTCCCAAACGGAGCCAGTTGAACAGGCCGCTCCCGTCTTTTTCCGGCAAGGCGCAGATCTGCTGCTGGTAGCGGCCCAGATAACCGTGGACGTTTTTTTCGCCCATCCGATGCCCGTTGAGGATTGAGCCTGCAATCAGGCGGGCACGGGCATCAGCAAGTTCATTCTGGCAAAGCTCCGGGACAGAGGCTCCGGCCAAGGTTTTTATTAAACGGGGGCGCTGCATGGACGGCCCTGCGAGGGCGATAACCCGCTCTTCCCACAGCTTCCCTGTACGAAAGAGATGACCGATTGCAATCACATCCTGATAACCGATATGCCAGACCTGCTTATCGGAACGAATCGGATCAAGAAGATGGATATGGGTGGAGGCCAGTCCGGCAGGGTGGGGGCCGGAAAAATGAGCAACCTCAATATTTGGGAGGTCAGCTCTCCGCAGACTTATGTCCTGGGAGCAACAGAGAAAGGTTTTGGTCGTCAGGAATTGGAGAACGTTCAGTCCCAATATAAAGTCACTTCGGTACTCGTTGATAATAACTGCCGGATTCGGGGCCAGCGGCTCGGTATCTATGGCTGTGATAAAGAGGGAAGACGCTTCAGCCTCAGGGGAGGGCACCTTGCCGTAGGGCCGGGTGCGCAGGGCAGTCCATTGCCCGGATTCGATCAGAATATCCTTGATGGTGCCAGCATCAGGGAATAGTTCAGGAGCAGGGCAGGGCGAGGTAAAGGACAGGCGTTCCTCGCCTTCCAGCTTGATGACCAGGGATTCAAAGCGGCGGCGCGGCCCCCGGTGGATAGCAATAACTTTACCCGGTGCAGGGGCGGTAAAGCGGACACCTGGATTTTTCTTGTCCGTAAAGAGCAGCTGGCCCCCGGCAACCTGATCATCCACTCGTACCTTCATGGTGGGTTTAAGGCCGACATAATCAATGCCGAGCAGGGCGACTTCTGTAACCGGGTTGCCTTTGCCGATGTGCTGCTCTGGTGCGCCGCTGATGGGGATGTCCAGCCCCTTGCTGAGAGTGAATGTGTTGGAATTCATCTTAGCCTGCGAACCCGCCGGTTTTATAGATATTCATATTCTTGTCAATGAACAACCCTTCACAGGCGGGCATACCTGCCAGCATATCCATGCTGTCCTCCTTGCCGAGAACCATACAGCCGGTGGCTAAGGCATCAGCCAAGGCGGCATTGGGTGCCGTAATGGTACAGCTTGCCAGTTCGGGTGAGGAAAAACCGGTCTTGGGATTAATGATATGGTGATAGCGCAGGTCCGGGCTGAAGGGTTGGAAGTAATCCCCTGAAGTTGCCACAGCCATATTATCGCCATTCACTGTAAGGAGGCTCCCCGGCATTTCAGAGCGGGGTTTTCTGATACCGATCCGCCAAGGTATACCCTGAGGCTTGCTCCCTTTGACCAGTAAGTCACCACCTGCCTCCACCAGTACCTGGTGAAAACCAAAATTTTGCAGGCTGGCAACGCCCTGATCGACGATGTAGCCCTTACCGATACCGTCCAAGGTGATGCCTGCATGCTCGGAACTTTTGTTGTCCAGTCGGATCTGGTGGGAACTACAATGGAGGCCTTGATGTCCCATTGATCGGATCAGGCTACGAATACGCTCCGGCTGGCTGAGCAGCTGCTCTCCCTGGTCCTGATACAGGCTCAACAGCGGCAGGATCGTTATATCAAAAGCACCTGCTGTTTTTTTGTTCACGCTATTCGCCAGCTCAAGTACTGCTTGTAAATCTTTACTTGGTTGAGTCAGCAAACCAGTTCGGTTGAGAATGCCAATTTCACTCTTCTGTTGATGGCGGGAAAGCTTGCCTTCAAGTTCCTGCATCCGGGCAATGGTGGTTGCCACTGCTGCTTGTGCCTGATCCTGATCCTGGCTGTACAGGGTGAGGTTGAGCTGAGTGCCCATAAGGAAAAACGACTTCCTGACAGCAACGAGGTCAGGGGAAGCAGAGAAAAACGGAAGATAACGAGTGCTCGCTGCCAGACCGGCAAAGGCAGCAATATGGAAAAAGGATCGACGGGTCATGCCTTTTTGCGGGCTTATCGTGTTCTTCATGGTATCAATCAATGGTGTCCCTGGATGTGGAGGAAGGGAGTTTTTTGTTCCCCAGTAACTGTGCTTATATATACTGTCGAAGAAGGAAACGCAATAAGGGTACAATACGAGTTCAAGTACAACAAGGTGCAACGAACGAAAAATACTCCATAAGTAAATGAAGTACTAAGTAGCTAAAGACGTACTCCTTTTGTTTCGTCCTGTCAAGGCTGATTTTTTAGTGTTTGGTTGAGTCAGGAAAATCAGGGTCTGATTGACCCTTGAATGTCAGCAGGGCATTTGCCTAAAAGTCGGTGCAAAATTTATCTGACGTATTAATCTCTTTGAGGGATAATTTCTTGATGTAGTTATATTGATAGAATTTTGATAGAATTCATGAATTTTTTTGATAAAAAGAATAACAAGGACTTGCTGGGTAAGGGGTACGATTTTTTCTTGACATTCGGCAAGCAACAAATTATTAAGTGACTCACTCATGAGATAATCTGTTGATTACTCCATGAGCAGAAGTTTGAAATTTTTAGGACGAAATACAAAGATAGTGCCCGTGAAAAAGCACGGTGTACGCAGTCGAGACCTTGATTGTGAGCTGTCTTTTTTTGAATTTGATCTTTTGTGATAGATCTTACTGTGGTGGCGGATGGTCGTTGCCATAAAGAAAATCCTATGAGGAGGTAGTTAAATGCCAAGTTATGTAAATCCAGAGAAATGTGATGGTTGCAAGGGTGGCGATAAGACCGCTTGTATGTACATCTGCCCCAACGATCTGATGGTGCTGAACACTGAAGAAATGAAGGCATACAATCAGGAGCCGGATGCATGCTGGGAGTGTTATTCCTGCGTTAAGATCTGTCCCCAGGGTGCTATCGCTGTTCGTGGTTACGATGATTTTATACCAATGGGTGGTCAGGTTCATCCTATGCGTTCTTCTGATTCCATTATGTGGACCATCAAATTCCGCAATGGCAACATCAAGCGCTTCAAGTTCCCGATTCGGACAACTGCTGAAGGTTCTGCTAATGAGTACGCCGATACCAAGGGAGATAACTTGGATGACGAGTGCCTGGCTCTTGAAACTGAGCTGAAGACCCCGACCATGGTCGCTTAACACTGAGATACTGAGGCAGTGTTGAGATTAAGAAAGTTATTTCTATTATTTGATATATAAGGAGATTTTAATATGGCATTACCAAATAAGCCGAAAGGTGAGCTGGCTGCTATTACCAACCCTGAGATTGTAGAGCATGAAACCGACGTATTGATTGTTGGTGGTGGTATGGGAGCTTGTGGTGCAGCTTTTGAGATCAAAAAATGGGCGCCTGCTGATCTGAAAATTCAGTTGGTTGATAAGGCTGCTATGGAGCGCTCAGGGGCTGTCGCTCAGGGGCTGTCTGCTATCAACACCTATATCGGCGAGAACGAGATTGAGAACTACGTGAAAATGGTTCGTAACGACCTGATGGGCGTTGTTCGTGAAGATCTTATCTATGATCTCGGACGTCACGTTGATGAGTCTGTTAAGTTGTTCGAAGAGTGGGGACTGCCCATTTGGAAGAAAGCTGAAGACGGATCAAACCTGGACGGAGCCAAGCCTGCTCCGACTCTGCGTGAAGGGGGACAGCCTGTACGTACCGGTAAATGGCAGATTATGATCAATGGTGAGTCCTACAAGTGTATCGTTGCTGAAGCAGCAAAGAAAGCTTTGGGCGAAGAAAACATCATGGAGCGTATTTTTATCGTTAAGATGCTGTTGGACAAAAACAAAGAAAACCACATTGCTGGTGCAGTTGGCTTCTCCAACCGTGAAAACAAAGTTTACGTTTTCAAATGTAAAACAGCTATGGTAGCTTGTGGTGGTGCGGTAAACATCTTTCGTCCCCGTTCTACCGGTGAAGGTAAAGGACGTGCATGGTACCCAGTATGGAATGCAGGTTCCACCTACACCATGTGTGCGCAGGTTGGTGCTACTCTGACCATGATGGAAAACCGTTTCACCCCGGCTCGATTTAAAGACGGTTACGGTCCTGTTGGTGCGTGGTTCCTTCTGTTCAAGGCAAAAGTATCCAACGGTAATGGCGAGTTCTACGCAATGGGCGATGCTGCCAAAGAAGAGCTCAAGCAGTTTATGCCGTACGGTGAGTCTGCTGTTACTCCGACCTGTCTTCGTAACCATCTGATGGTTAACGAGTTTAAAGCAGGACGTGGACCGGTTTACATGGCTACCGATGTTGCTCTGAACTCCTTCCTGGATGAGGCTCGCGAAGCTGGTAAGACAGAGAAAGAAGTAAAGAAAATCTGGAAACATCTTGAGTCTGAGGCTTGGGAAGACTTTCTAGATATGTCCATCGGCCAGGCTGGTCTTTGGGCAGGTATGAACATTGAGCCTGAGAAAGTAGGTTCTGAGATCATGCCGACTGAACCGTACATGCTCGGATCACATTCCGGTTGCTGCGGTATCTGGACCTCTGGGCCGGATGAAGACTGGGTTCCGACCGTTGATGGTCCCCGTTCTCACCAGTATAAGTGGGGCTACAACCGTATGACCACTGTTAACGGTCTGTTCACAGCCGGTGATGGTGTTGGTGCTTCTGGTCATAAGTTCTCCTCTGGTTCACATGCCGAGGGTCGTATTTGTGGTAAGCAGATGGTCAAGTACTGTCGCGACAACGCAGATTTCCAGCCTGAGCTGGCTCAGACTGCACAAGAGTTGGCCGACGAGATCTATGCTCCGGTTAAGCGTTATCACGAGCATGTTGGTGCCAGCACCGCTGCCGATGTTAACCCCAACTACTGCAAGCCGCACGGCCTGATGATGCGTCTGATGAAGGCCACTGACGAGTACGGCGGTGGTGTTGCAACCTACTATATGACCTCTGGTAAGCTCCTCAACATCTGTTTGGACCTCCTCCGCATGCTGCGTGAAGATGCAGAAAAGATGGCTGCTGGTGACCTGCACGAGCTGATGCGTGCCTGGGAGAACTACCACCGCATCTGGTGTGTTGAAACCCATATCCGTCACATTGAGTTCCGTAAAGAGTCCCGTTACCCGGGCTTCTACTACCGTTCAGACTATCCGAGCGTTGATGAAGAGAACTGGAAGGCATTTGTAAACTCCACCTTTGATCCGAAGACCCAGGAGTGGAAGTGTGAGAAGGTCGAGTGCATCAACGTCGTGGAAACCGATCCGTGGATTTAAGGATATCTTAGATACAGGGGCGGTAATATGACGGGCAGGGAGTTTTTTTTTCTGCCCGGTTAGACGCTGTACAGTGTTGTATGCGTTTAATCGTCACCGTCAGTAAGAATCTCCAGGCCCCGTTTACGAGGTCTGGAGTTTTTTATGTTTTGCAGACAGCAAAGAAGGTTGTTTTTGTTTGAACAAAGCAGTATGTTGTTTTATCATGCTTTTTTGTTGAACCAAGAAATAACCAATTTATCAATACCAGCAGTTTTTATGGAGGTTTGGCATGAGTGATGCTACGAAAACTGGTGCGGTACTGGTCGTTGGCGGCGGCATCAGCGGTTTGACCGCTGCGCTGGAAGCTGCGGAGGTAGGTAATGATGTCTATATTATCGAGAAAAATCCGTACTTCGGCGGTCGTGTGGCCCAGCTGAATCAGTATTTCCCAAAACTTTGTCCCCCCACCTGCGGCTTAGAAATTAATTTCAAGCGGGTAAAGAACAATCGAAAAATTCGTCCCTACACCATGACCACGGTTAAATCCGTGTCTGGCGGGCCGGGTAACTACGAGGTGGAGCTGGAGACCGCACCCCGTTATGTTAACTCCAACTGCACTGCCTGCGGTGATTGTGCTGAGGTCTGCACCGACGAGATCGACAATGCCTTCAACTTTGGCATGAACAAGACCAAGGCTATTTATCTGCCCCATGAAATGGCCTTCCCACGTCGTTATGTGCTGGATATTGATTCCTGTTCTCCTGATTCTCTGGAAGCCATTCGAGGTGCCTGTAAATATAATGCTATTGATACTGAGATGGCAACAGAGACCTTTACCCTGAATGTTAGCTCTATAGTCTGGGCAACTGGCTGGAATCCGTATGATCGGACAAAGCTGGAAAACCTGAAGCCTGAGTCCTCTCCTGCTATTATCTCTAACATGATGATGGAGCGGATGGCTGCACCCAATGGGCCAACTGGTGGAAAGATTGTACGCCCTGGTGATGATAAAGAGATTGAGTCTATCGCCTTTGTTCAGTGTGCTGGTTCCCGTGATGAGAATCATCTGGAGTACTGTTCTTATATCTGTTGCATGGCGACGTTCAAGCAGATGACCTATGTGTGCGAACGTTACCCTGATGCCAAGATTTATGTGTTCTATATTGATCTGCGTACTCCAGGAAAATATGAGCATTTCCGTGAGCAGCTCAGAACCTATGAAAATGCTGAGTTTATCAAAGGGAAAGTGGCTGATATCATAGCCGAGGATGACGGCGGTGTAACCGTTGTGGCAGAGGATGCAGTGGGCGGCGGTAAGGTGCAGCAAAAGGTTGATATGTGTGTCCTGGCTACAGGCATGCAGCCTGCTCTTGGAGAGCAAGGCAAGTCTCTTGGGCTGAATATGGATAACAATGGTTTTGTTGTTTCCGAGCCGGACAAGGGCATGATCGCTGCTGGTTGCGCCAAGTCAGCATCTGATGTGTACACCAGTACACAGTCTGCTACTGCCGCAGCTCTCAAAGCAATCCAGAACGCACAGTAGGAGGAAAGCAATGGATAAAGTATATGGTGCGTATCTTTGCACAGGGTGCAGTATCGGTGACGTTCTTGATGTTGATGGTCTGAAAGAGGCTGCTTCAGAAAACGGCATGGAGATGCAGGAGCATGCCTGCCTCTGCGGTGAAGAAGGTCAGGCCCTGATCAAGAAAGATATAGAAGAAAAAGGTGTCAACACGGTTGTGGTCTGCGCCTGTTCACCTCGGGTGATGCAGGATACCTTTGATTATGGTGACGGAACCATCACGGTTCGCGGTAATCTGCGCGAGCATGTGGCCTGGACAGCGCAACCTGAAGACAAGGACGATGAGGAAGCAGCTGAATACCTTCAGGAAGCAGGTGAGGACTATGTCCGCATGGCTGTGGTTCGTGCCCAGAAAGGGACCGTGCCTGAACCTTATAAGATGGAGCAAATCACCAAGAGTATTCTGGTGATGGGCGGTGGTATTGCTGGCTTGACTGCTGCTACTGAGGCTGCCAAGGCTGGTTATGACGTAACCATCATTGAAAAGACCGATAAGTTGGGTGGCAAGGCCTTGGGGTGGCGTAAGATGTTTCCGACTGCTTATCCCTACTCCGAGCTTGAGCAGCCCAATATTGAGCAGATGATCGCTACGGTCACCAGCAACGATAAAATTACGATTAAAACAGAAACTGAAGTTGCTCGTATCAGCGGTGCTCCTGGTGAATTCCGGGTGACTCTGAAACCTGCTGGCACTGAAAGCGAATGGGATGCGCCGGAAAAGGTTGGGGTTGATGAACGGGATCTGATTGAAAAAGGGGAGATGGAAGACCCTAATAAAGGCCTCAAAGTCTACACAGAGACCAATCCTGATGCGGAATTGGTCGGTGCTGTTGTGCTGGCTACAGGTTGGCGTCCTGCTGATGTTTCTGAGTATGAACATCTTGGTCATGGTACCCTGAATAATGTGGTCACCAATGCCGAGTTTGAAAAACTGGCCAAGGAAGGAAAGGTGCCTGCCAAGGTTGCTTTTATACAGAGTCCGGGCAGCACGGATAATGACCGTGATTTTCCCTATTGTAACTCTGTTACTTCTATGGTTGCTCTCAAGCAGGCCCAGTATGTATGTGATGATAACGGCGACAATGCCCAAGCATATATCCTGTATCAGCATATGCGCACACCGGGCAATACCGAGCTCTTCTACAAGGGAATGCAGCAGCGTGATGGCGTGTTCATGACCAAGGCCACGGTCACGCAAGTAGAGGAAGCTGGTGGCAGTCTGAAGGTTACTGCCGAGAACACCCTGCTGGGCGAGAATCTGGAGCTTGAAGTGGATATGGTGGTACTGGCCGCTGGTATGGTGCCCACTACTGTAGATGAATCCACCATTAATTTGGCCTATCGTCAGGGGCCTGGTTTTCTGGATCTGGATCTTTTTGATGGTTATGCAGATTCTCATTTTATCTGCTTCCCCTATGAAACCCGCCGGACCGGTGTTTACGCCTGTGGTGGTGTTCGTAAAGCAGAAACCATGGAAGAGACCATTGATGATGCCACTGGTGCAGCACTCAAGGCCATCCAGTGTATTGAGTCTGCTGACCGTGGTGTAGCGGTTCATCCACGTTCCGGTGATTTGACCTATCCTGATTTCTTTTTCCAACGTTGTACTCAGTGTAAACGCTGTACTGAGGAATGTCCTTTTGGTGCTCTGGATGATGATGCCAAGGGAACGCCGTTGCCCAACCCGACCCGTTGTCGACGTTGTGGTACCTGTATGGGAGCCTGCCCTGAGCGCATTATTGGTTTTGCTGATTATAACATTGATATGATCGGTTCTATGGTCAAGACTATTGAAGTGCCGGATGATGACGAGGATAAGCTCCGAATCGCTGTCTTTGTCTGCGAGAATGACGCCTATCCAGCCATTGATATGTCTGGTATGCGCCATAATAAGATGAACACCTTGGTTCGTTTTATTCCGGTTCGTTGCCTGGGTTCAGTGAACATGGTCTGGATTAAAGATGCCATGTCTTCTGGTATGGACGGAGTCCTGCTGCTCGGCTGTCGTTACGGTGATGATTACCAATGCCATTTTGTCAAAGGTTCTGAGATTGCCAGCAAGCGTATGGAGAACATCGGTGAAACCCTGGGTAGCTTGGGGCTTGAACCGGAACGCTGTGCTGTGGAACAGATCGCTATCTCTGACTACGATAAGATTCCAGGAATCCTTGATGAGTTTGTAGAGTCGATTGTTGAGATGGGGCCGAATCCGTTCAAGGGCTTCTAGCCTCTCTGTTGTGTCGAATTCGTGTTCGCCAGAATGTGTTTGGATGTATTCGGGCGAATACGGATCAGGTGTAAAAAAATCATTATTTCGACATATTGAAAAAGCTTTCAGGACAGGAGGAGAAAATGTCTATGAACGTACAACCAGATATTGAATTTATTAAGGACATGAAGGAGGCCGGGGGAGATACCCTGAAAAAATGCTTCCAATGTGCCACCTGCTCAGTGGTCTGTCCTCTTTCAACCGATGAAAATCCTTTTCCCCGTCAGCAGATGATTTACTCGCAATGGGGGCTTAAGGATAAATTGATCGGTGACCCGAACACCTTGCTCTGTCACCATTGTGGTGATTGTACAACCCATTGCCCACGCGGTGCCAAGCCTGGCGATGTCATGGGGGCAATCCGGGCCTATGCCTATAAATTTTACGGTTGGCCTGCGCCACTGGCTAACTTGGCTTCATCTGGAAAGAATTTACCCTTGCTTGTTGCTATACCGGCCTTGGTTGTCTTCCTGGTCTGGCTGATTTCCGGTGCAAATGTCCTTTCCCATGAAGATTTTCTCCATGCCGGGTATACGAATTTCTTTGGAGAAGGATATATGACTATTTTTGGTTTCAAGCTCCTGACCTGGAATGTCACGTTTATCAACTCTATCATGATTCCTACAGCTGCTTTAGCTGCTTTTGCCTCCTTTAAGGGGGTGACTGCTCTATGGAAGAAAATGAGTGATAACACAGGGGTTGGTGAAGCCCTGTACCGTCCTTCTGTTCCTCAGTTTGTTAAAGAGTTTCTCTGGCCTTCTCTTGTTGAGATAGTTCAGCATGAGCGCTTTAAAAAATGTGAGACTAATGAGGAGCGCATCCGTGGTCACCAGCCATTGATGTGGGCTTTTATCGCTCTGTTTTTCGTTACTATCTACTCTTTGATATCTCAGGATGTTTTAGGGCGTTTTATACCTTCTCTGCATGGTCCTATGGCCATGTGGAACCCTGTCAAAATAGTTGCTAATGTTGCAGCTGTTGCCATGATTGTTGGTATTGTAATTCTCTGGAAAAACCGGAACCAGATGGTTGAGGATAATCAGGGTGGGAATACCTTTTATGATTGGTTTCTGATCTGGATGATTGCCGGAGTTGGTGTGACCGGTTTAGGTGCTGAGGTTCTTCGTCTAATCGGTGTGGTGAAGTTGGGGTATTTGGTATATTACCTGCACTTGTTGGGGTATTTGGTATATTACCTGCACTTGGTTTCTGTTATGATGCTTTTCCTCTATATGCCGTATACCAAGTTCGCGCATTTGATCTACAGAACCTGTGCCATGACCTTTGAACGGTACAGAGATTCTGCTTATGTGAAAAATCCTGTAAAATAAAGGGTAAGTTGCGGAGCAAATACGAGCTATTACCATTGTTTTTATTAAACCAGACTTTAAAAGTCTGGTTTTTTTATTTAAGGAGAAAAAAAGCTTGCAAGAGAATTTATCCTGCTGTATGATGCGCTGCACAAAATGTAGTGCTGGCGTAGCTCAATTGGTAGAGCACCTGATTTGTAATCAGGGGGTTGCGGGTTCAAGTCCCATCGCCAGCTCCAGAGATCGAAAAGCAGTGGAGAGTTGTTGAGTTGTTGAGGTTCAACAGTTGTCCTGTGTTTTTCGAGTTTGGAGGGGTTCCCGAGTGGTCAAAGGGAACAGACTGTAAATCTGTCGGCAGCGCCTTCGGAGGTTCAAATCCTCCCCCCTCCACCAGTTAAGACTACGTAACAGGCATGCGCATGTAATGCGCTGCCTGTTCTTTTTTGTGCATGTGCGGGAATAGCTCAATTGGTAGAGCATCAGCCTTCCAAGCTGAGGGTTGCGAGTTCGAGTCTCGTTTCCCGCTCCATGTGTTTTTTTGAAGTGTACTTTGAAGTGCCCACGTAACTCAGTGGTAGAGTACCTCCTTGGTAAGGAGGAAGTCACCGGTTCAAGTCCGGTCGTGGGCTCCAGGATTGCCGATAAGAAGTGATAGTCGGTAGAGTGAAGGAAAATTTGTCTGGGGAGACATAATAATGGCAAAAGAGAAGTTTGAGCGGACGAAGCCGCATGTCAATGTTGGAACCATTGGTCATGTTGATCATGGTAAGACTACCCTGACAGCGGCTATCACACGAGTGCTGGCAACCAAAGGGCAGGCTGATTTTACAGATTTTAGTGCTATTGATAAGGCACCGGAAGAAAAAGAGCGTGGAATAACCATTGCAACCGCTCATGTTGAATATGAGAGCACAGGGCGTCATTATGCCCATGTAGATTGTCCTGGTCATGCCGATTATATCAAGAACATGATTACCGGTGCTGCTCAGATGGACGGCGCAATTCTTGTTGTAGCTGCTACTGATGGTCCTATGCCGCAGACTCGTGAGCATATCCTGCTGGCGCGTCAGGTAGGTGTTCCGGCTATTGTAGTTTTTCTGAATAAATGCGATCAGGTTGATGATGAAGAGTTGATTGAGTTGGTTGAGATGGAGCTTCGTGAGTTGCTTGATAACTATGAGTTTTCTGGTGACGATACCCCGATTATTCAAGGTTCTGCGCTGGAGGCTCTGGAGCACCCTGAAGATGAAGGAAAGGCCAAGTGTATCTGGGATCTGATTGAAGCTGTTGATACCTGGATTCCGCAGCCTGAGCGTGATGTTGATAAGCCCTTTCTGATGCCGGTTGAGGATGTGTTCTCTATCTCCGGTCGTGGTACTGTTGCAACCGGTCGTGTGGAGAGTGGTATAGTTAAGGTGGGTGATGAGATAGAAATCGTCGGTATTCGCGAAACACAGAAGACCACCATTACCGGGGTTGAGATGTTTCGTAAGCTTCTTGATGAGGGACAGGCTGGCGATAACATCGGAGCTTTGCTGCGCGGAACCAAGCGTGAAGAGATCATTCGTGGACAGGTATTGGCAAAGCCAGGTTCTATCACCCCGCATAAGAAGTTTAAAGCAGAGTGCTATATTCTGACCAAGGAAGAGGGTGGGCGTCATACCCCGTTTTTTAACGGTTATCGGCCCCAGTTTTATTTCCGTACCACTGACGTAACAGGCGTTTGTACGCTTGAAGAAGGTGTGGAGATGGTTATGCCTGGCGATAATATTCATATCACGGGAGAATTGATAACACCTATAGCTATGCAGGAAGGACTTCGCTTCGCTATTCGTGAGGGTGGGCGTACTGTTGGAGCTGGCGTGATCAGCGAAATTATTGAGTAATATTCTGAACAGATTTTTCTGAACAGAATCTGCTTGAAGAATGTGACTCCGGTTTGACCTTGTGGTCGCCGGAGTCTATATATCAGGGGGGTTGGTATGCGGGATATAATTACGCTTGCCTGTATGGAGTGTAAGCAGAGAAATTACACGACAACAAAAAATAAAAGAACAATACCTCACAAACTTGAGCTGAAGAAATACTGCCCTTTTTGCAGGACACATACTCCGCATAAAGAAACAAAGTAGTTTTACAGTAAAGTAAGGTAGGTTACGCAGATAGAATTCGAGGCGAGTGTTGCGCAGGCCAGTAGCTCTAATTGGTAGAGCATCGGACTCCAAATCCGAGGGCTGGGGGTTCGAGTCCCTCCTGGCCTGCCATTTTTTTTTCTGCTGGGTGCTGGAAGGAAATGACAAGTAAAAAAAAGAAAAATAATGTACAGGGTGGTTCAAAGGGGAAAGATGCAGGTAATAATGCGTCATCTTTTGTGCTGGCTCCGGGAAACATTCGTCTTTTTTATCATGAGGTTGTTGTAGAATTTAAAAAAATTGTCTGGCCTGACCGGAAGGTAACTTTGGGTTTGTCAGGGTTTGTCATTTTATTGACAGTACTGCTTTCCGTGTATTTGGGTGCTGTGGATTTGATTCTTGGGAAGTTGGTAGGGCTGGTTCTCCAATAGGCGTATTATGGCAAAGAAATGGTATATAGTGCATACCCATACCGGTTTTGAGGTAAAGGTCAAAGCTACGCTTGAGGATAATATCAGGCAGGCTGCTCAGGAAGAATGCTTTGGAGATATCCTGGTTCCCACTGAACAGGTGGTGGAGATGGTTAAAGGGGAGCGAAAAACTTCGGAGCGCAAATTTTTTCCTGGCTATATACTGGTGCAGATGGAAATGAATGAACATTCCTGGCACACGGTTATGGAAACCCAGCGTGTTACCGGCTTTGTTGGTGTGAATAGTGGACAGAGCGCAGCTGCTGGTGAGGTCTATAAGCAAATACCTGCGTTGACAGATCAGGAAGCGAATAAAATTATCATGCGCATTGAAGAAGGCGCAGAAAAGCCTATTCCAAAGGTTGTTTTTGAGGTGGGAGATGTTGTTCGTGTTACTGAAGGGCCTTTTGCGAATTTTGAAGGGACAGTTGATGAGGTCTTTCCTGATAAAGGCAGAGTCCGGGTCTTGGTTTCGATTTTTGGGCGTTCAACTCCGGTTGAGCTTGAGTATATGCAGGTAAGCAATAATTAAAAACTCCAGGTGGGTTCATGGAGGAGTGAATAATGGCAAAAAAAATTCAATCATACATAAAGCTGCAAATACCGGCTGGAAAGGCCAATCCGTCACCTCCTGTTGGGCCGGCATTAGGGCAGCATGGTGTGAATATCATGGATTTCTGTAAGACCTTTAACGCAAAGACCCAATCAGAAGGTGATATGATTATTCCAGTTGTTATTACAGTGTTTAACGATCGTTCATTCACTTTTATTACAAAGACTCCGCCTGCATCTGTGCTTCTCTTTAAGGCAGCTGGCTTGCAGAAAGGCTCAAGTAATCCGAAAAAAGATCGTGTTGCTGAGTTAGGCAGAGATAAAATCAAAGAAATTGCCGAGATTAAAATGCCGGATTTGAACGCATATGATATTGAGCAGGCAATGAAGATTGTAGAGGGAACAGCACGGAGTTGTGGGATTACAGTGCTTGACTGATGCGTTTGTAATTTTTTCCTCTCATTGGAGATGAAGAAAGAAGAAGGTACTTGGCTGACGCAAAAAAACAGTCTGCACTTTTTGACAATATATTTTATAAAACAGTTTTATTTTTCGTTTGTACCACGCTTGCTTACTTGAGAGGGCAGAGTTTCTCAAAAGAGTGTGGGAGACAAATAGAGGTTGATTATGCCGAAACATGGTAAGCAGTACCGAAAAGCAGCTGAAGGGATTGATAGAGAAACGCTGTATTCTTTGGAAGAAGCAGTAAGCCTTTTGCTGGCAAAGAACTGTGCTAAATTTGATGAGTCTGTTGATGTAGCTGTACGTTTGGGTATTGACCCGCGTCATGCTGATCAGATGGTTCGCTCCTCAGTTATTTTGCCCCATGGCACAGGAAAGGAAGTACGTGTCCTGGTTTTTGCCAAGGGTGAGAAAGAGGCGGAAGCACTGGCCGCAGGTGCTGATTATGCTGGCTCTGACGAGTTGGTGGAAAAAATTAAAGAAGGTTGGCTGGAGTTTGACAAAACAATAGCTACTCCTGATATGATGGGTGAGGTTGGTAAGATTGGTCGTGTTCTAGGGCCAAGAAACCTTATGCCTAATGCAAAACTTGGCTCAGTGACCTTTGATGTTGAGCGTGTTGTTCAGGAGACCAAAAAAGGTAAAGTAGATTTTAAGTCTGATAAGGCAGGTGTTATTCACGCCTTGGTCGGTAAACGTTCATTTGGTACTGAAAATTTGGTAGCAAATATTGCCCATTTTGTTGATAAGCTCATTCAGCTGAAGCCCTCAACCAGTAAGGGGGTCTATCTTCGATCAATAAGCCTGTCAAGCACCATGGGGCCCAGTGTTAAGGTTGATCCTTTGCAGGTTCGCTCCTTAATCAAAGCCTGATAGTTTTTTTACCCATCTTTTTTAGGATCATCGGCTACAAGCTAAGGTGGACTGAAAAATGGGTTAAGATGTGTATGTAGCGAAAAAATATTTCGTTATACGAGTTGAGAGTAGAATAGTTTTATAGCTTGGGAAGGTCAGAGACAGCAGGTACGTTCTGTTTAATAATCATTAGGTTGCCAGCCGAGACCAGTGAGTTCCATTCAATCTGAAGATCTTTATTTCAGTTTGAAACGAATTAATAACATAATTTCATTTCTGTTGTTCTGTGACAATCCCGTGCCTAATTTCCAGGAGGTGTAACAGTTGAATCGCGAAAATAAGGCGAAAAAGGTAGATGAACTGAAGGATACCTTTGCCAGAGCCAAGTTCGCAGTAGTAGCTGATTACCGCGGATTAAAAGTAAAAGAACTTGAGCAACTTCGTGTTACCTTGCGTGAGCAGGGTGGGCAGATTCAGGTTGCCAAAAACACCCTTCTTAAACTGGCTGTACAGGATACAGATTTTGAAGGGTTAAAGCAGGACTTCGCCGGTACAACGGCGGTAGCATTCAGTTTTGACGATCCTGTGGGATCAGCTAAAGCCTTAGCTGATTTTACAAAGGAAAATGAATCCTTGGTTGTCCGTTCAGCAATGTTTGAAGGAAAAACATTAAGCTCTGACGACGTGGTTGCTCTGTCAAAACTGCCCACTAAAGATCAGTTGCTTGGTCAGTTATGTAGTGTGCTCAACGCAGTACCGACAAAACTTGTCCGTACCCTGAATGCTGCACCGAGTAATTTGGTCTACGCCCTGCAGGCGATAAAAGATCAGAAAGAGAATTAAGTTATTTAATATCCGGAGGAATGAAAGATGTCTGAAGCTATTGATCAGGTAGTAGAGTTAGTAGAAAAAATGTCACTTCTTGAGGTTGCTGAACTGGTTTCAGCACTGGAAGAGAAGTTTGGAGTTTCCGCAGCAGCTCCTGTTGCTATGGCAGCAATGCCTGGTGCTGGTGATGATGCAGGTGAAGGAGCAGCTGAAAAGACCGAGTTTGACGCTGTCCTGACTGCTGCAGGTGACCAGAAAATTAAAGTCATCAAAGAGGTTCGTGGAATCACTGCTCTTGGACTGAAAGAGGCAAAAGCCTTGGTAGAGGGCGTACCTGCTCCGATCAAAGAAGGTGTGAGCAAGGAAGAAGCTGAAGAGATCAAAGAAAAGATTGCAGCTGTAGGTGGTACTGTGGAAGTCAAATAAACAGACAGCTTCAGCTGTTTATGGCTGAGAGTATTTGTCAGTCAGGATGTTTTTAGTAACGCTATGGGGGGAGGTCCCTCGTGGCGTTACTGCGTTTGTGGACCGGCCAGCGATAAAAATTGTATCCAATAAAGAATAAGGAGAACACTTGGGTGCATTCCAACTCGCTGTTAAAACTCAACTTCGCAGATTGTATTAAAGAGGGGATCAATGAATAGAGTACGCAAGGGATTTGCCAAAACACGCAAGCTTGTAGAACCACCGCATCTTATTGCTATGCAGCGGCATTCCTATGACCGTTTTCTCCAGATGAATGTTGATCCGTCTCAACGAGAAGAAATCGGACTGCAAGGTATTTTTAAAAACATTTTTCCAATAAGCGATTTTAACGGCCTCTGCACCCTGGAGTTTGTCAGCTATTCATTTGGAGAGCAGAAATATACGGTTTCTGAATGTATTGAGCGTGGAATGACCTATGAGGTTCCTGTTAAAATTACTGTCCGGTTGATCACCTTTGAGATTGACGAAGAAACTGGTGTCCAGACTGTTCGTGACATTAAGGAGCAGGAAGTATTCCTTGGTGCGCTCCCTTTGATGACTGATGACGGTGTCTTTATAATAAACGGAACAGAGCGTGTTATTGTTAACCAGTTGCAGCGTTCGCCAGGACTTTTTTATACCCATGATAATGGAAAGTCCCATATTTCAAATAAGCGCTTGTACTCTGCCCGGATTATTCCGGTGCGGGGGTCTTGGCTTGATTTTGAGTTTGACATAAAAGATATTCTCCATGTCCGTATTGACAGAAGGCGTAAACTTCCGGTAACGACCTTGCTCAAGGCACTGGGGTACTCTGATGAGGAATTGCTTAGGGAGTTTTATCCTGTTGATACCATCCAGATCAACGATAACAGCTTTAGTATTCTTTTTCAGCCAGAGACCTTTATTGGTCAGCGTCTGACCACGGATTTGGTTAATCCGACAGACGGAGAGATCCTGGGCAAGCAAGGAAGAAAAGTTTCCAAGGCCCTGGCAAAAAGGATTGTGAAGGCCGGAGTGGAGACCATTGCAATTGCTCCAGAAGAGGTTCTGGAAAGGGTATTAGTTGCTGATATTGTTCATCCTGAGTCGGGAGAGGTTATAGCAAAATGTAATGATCTGTTGACCGAGGAATTGATAGAAAAGTTTCAGGAGAGTAAGATCAGCAGTATTGAAGTTCTTTTTATAGATAATGTTAATATTTCTGAGTCGTTTAGAAAGACCTTAGCTGTTGATAAGGTACAGGATGGTGACCAGGCCCTGATTGAAATCTACAGGCGTCTTCGCCCTTCCAGTCCCCCCACTGTCGAGATTGCTCAGGAGTTTTTTAATAAGCTTTTTTATGATCCAGCCACTTATGACCTTTCTGTTGTTGGACGTTATAAGATTAATTCCAAACTGGGTCTTGATATTCCCATTGAGCATCGCACCCTGACCAAAGAGGATATTATCCTCAGTGTGAAGCATTTGGTTCGTCTCAAGGACGAACTGCGGGAAGGTGATGATATTGATCATCTGGGCAATCGCCGGGTGCGCACTGTGGGTGAGCTTTGCGAGAATCAGTACAGAATGGGTCTGGTTCGCATGGAGCGGGCAATCAAGGAGAGGATGAACCTTCAGGAAGTTGAAACCCTGATGCCTCATGACCTGGTGAATCCCAAGCCAGTGACTTCGGCAGTCAAAGAATTTTTTGCCACTTCTCAGCTTTCCCAGTTTATGGATCAAACCAACCCTCTTTCCGAGGTAACCCATAAACGACGTCTTTCTGCCTTGGGACCTGGTGGTCTGACCCGGGAGCGGGCTGGTTTTGAAGTCCGTGACGTTCACCCTACCCATTACGGACGTATTTGTCCGGTTGAGACTCCGGAAGGTCCGAATATTGGACTTATTGTCTCATTGGCAACCTATGCCAAAGTAAATACCTATGGTTTTATAGAAGCCCCGTATCGTATTGTTCGGGACCGTAAGGTTTTGGACGAGATCAAGGATTTTACAGCTCTTCAGGAGCAGGGAAATGTTGTTGCTCCGGCCAATATCATTCTTAATGAAGATGGAAATATTATTGATGACACCTTGATTGCCCGTATGGACGGCGAGGTTGTTACAGTTTCTGTTGATGACGTTACAGCTATGGATGTTGCCCCCAATCAGCTGGTTTCGGTTGCAGCCTCCTTGATTCCTTTTTTGGAAAATGATGATGCGAACAGGGCCCTGATGGGGTCCAACATGCAGCGTCAGGCTGTGCCACTTTTGAAGCCTGCTTCTCCCCTTGTGGGAACTGGGGTAGAGAAAAATCTGGCACAGGATTCAGGTGCTTGTTTGCTGGCTGGCGGTGACGGGGTTGTTGAAGAGGTTGATGCCAATCGGGTCATGATTCGTTACGATGAACCAGGAACTGATGGTTTTGATACCGGAATCGGGGTTTATCATCTTTCAAAGTATAAGAAAACCAACCAAAATACCTGCTTTAATCAGAAACCGTTGATTCTGCCAGGTATGCGGGTGAAAAAAGGTGATGTGTTGGCTGATGGCCCTTCAACCGAGATGGGCGAGCTTGCTCTGGGAAAAAATGTAACCATTGCCTTTATGCCGTGGCGTGGCTATAACTTTGAGGATTCTATTCTGATTAATGAGCGGCTGCTCAAAGAGGATACCTTTACCTCTGTCCATATAGAAATTTTTGATGTGGTGGCCCGTGACACCAAATTGGGGAAAGAGGAGATCACTCGCGATATCCCGAATATTGGTGATGATGCCCTGCGCAATCTTGATGAGTCAGGCATTATTCGTATTGGTGCTGGTATCCACGCAGGCGATATGCTGGTTGGGAAAGTAACGCCCAAGGGCGAAACAATGCTCTCTCCAGAAGAAAAGCTTCTTCGGGCGATTTTTGGTGAAAAAGCAGGGGATGTGAAAGATACTTCGCTACGAGTACCACCCGGAGTGGAGGGCGTGGTTATTGATGCCAAGGTCTTTTCCCGTAAAGGGGTGGATAAAGACGAACGCACCTTGATGATTGAGGAGCAGGAGGTCAATCGCCTGAACCGGGATATGGAAGATGAACTCGGCAGTCTGAAAAATGGGGTTCGGAGAAAGCTCTGCGATTTGATGGTCAACCGGACTGCTAAAAAGGATATTCTTGACAGCGAAGGAAATGTCATTCTTCCCCTTGGCAAAAAGCTGACTGAAGAAAGCTTGGATGTGGTGGAGTTTGAGCAGTTGCGCAGTCTAGATTTCTCAGAGAGGGCCAAATACGAGGACGAACTTGAGGATGTATTTATTAACTACTCTCGTCAGGCCCAGGCTGTCCGCGAACGCTATGAAGGAATTGTTGCCCGAATGGAAAAAGGCGATGACCTTCCTCCAGGTGTGGTCAAGATGGTGAAAATCTATGTGGCAACCAAGCGTAAGCTGGCTGTGGGCGATAAGATGGCTGGACGGCATGGTAACAAAGGTGTTGTTTCCAGATTACTCCCTGAAGAGGATATGCCTTTCTTTCAGGATGGAACGACTGTTGATGTGGTTTTGAATCCGTTGGGTGTTCCCTCGCGAATGAATGTAGGTCAGGTGCTTGAATGTCATCTGGGGTTTGCTGCCAAGCGTTTGGGCGAGCAGGTCCAGAAGCTGGCTACGGCTGCGGAGATTGAGCCGCTCAAAGAACGTCTCCAGGCAGTGTATTCTGAAGAGGAATATAAAGAAATTACCAATGGCCTGAGTGATGATGAGCTGATCGACAAGATGCGTAAGTATGGTCACGGTATTCATGTGGCTACTCCGGTCTTTGATGGAGCTACTGAAGCTGAGATCCGCAACATGCTTATTCAGGCTGGTGTGGACGAGGTTGGTCAGTCCACCTTGTATGACGGTCTTACTGGGGATAAATTTGATAATAAGGTGACAGTCGGTACTATGTACATGCTCAAGCTGCACCATTTGGTTGATAATAAGATCCATGCCCGATCCACAGGGCCGTATTCGCTGGTAACCCAGCAGCCCTTGGGCGGTAAGGCTCAATTTGGTGGACAGCGACTGGGAGAGATGGAAGTCTGGGCCATGGAGTCCTATGGAGCAGCCTATACCTTGAAGGAATTCCTGACCGTCAAATCCGATGATGTTGAAGGAAGAACCTCAATGTATGAGAAGATTGTTAAGGGGAATAATTTCCTTGATGCCGGATTGCCTGAATCCTTCCATGTTTTAGTGAAGGAATTAAAAGGGCTTTGTCTGGATGTTGAGTTGTTATCGTCAACCGATCAATAACATTAAAGATCGTATTAATGATCGTACAGACAAGTCAGGCAAATACAGGCGCATAGGTACGAACCATCAAAACTGTGCAGCCGAGCATTTATAGAACATGATTTTAGTAGCAGGGATATAGAAACTGCTACAGCATTAACAGGGGAGGGTAATCTTCGTGGAAGAACTGTTCAGCTTTTTTAACAAGCCGAAAGGGCCGCTTGTTTTTGACAAGGTTAAAATTTCCCTTGCGTCACCGACAAAGATACTTGAATGGTCCCACGGTGAGGTAAAAAAACCCGAGACCATTAACTACCGTACCTTTAAGCCGGAAAGGGACGGATTATTCTGCGCCAAGATATTTGGGCCTGTGAAGGATTACGAGTGTAATTGCGGGAAGTATAAACGCATGAAACACCGTGGTGTGGTCTGTGAAAAATGTGGTGTTGAGGTTATTCAGTCCAAGGTACGTCGTGAGCGTCTGGGTCATATCCAATTAGCTGCTCCGGTTGCACATATCTGGTTTCTCAAGTCATTGCCTACCAAGATTGGGTCAATACTGGATATGACTCTCAAGGAGTTGGAACGGATCCTGTACTTTGAATCTTATGCAGTTGTCCGTTCTCATGTGGAGAGTATCCCAGCGGGTAGCCTGCTTAATGAGGAACAGTATCAGGAAGCGCTGGAACAGTTTCCCGGTGAATTTGAGGTCGGTATCGGTGCTGAAGCTATTCAGGATATGCTCAAGGGACTGGATCTGGTTGAACTCTCTCTTCAACTCCGTCAAGAGATGAAAGAGACCGGATCAGTCACCAAGCGGACTAAGCTTGGCAAGCGCTTGAACGTTGTTGAGGCCTTTCGTGATTCTGGTAATCGTCCTGAATGGATGATTCTGGAAGTTGTTCCAGTCCTGCCCCCTGACCTCCGTCCCTTAGTCCCTCTTGAAGGCGGACGTTTTGCCACTTCTGATCTTAATGATCTGTACCGACGGGTCATTAACCGGAATAACCGCTTAAAACGTCTTCTTGAGCTGGATGCGCCGGATATCATTCTCCGTAATGAAAAGCGCATGCTTCAGGAGGCTGTGGATGTTCTTTTTGATAACGGACGCCGTGGTCGCACCATTACCGGACCCAATAAACGGCCTCTGAAGTCCCTGTCTGACATGCTCAAAGGAAAGCAGGGGCGTTTTCGTCAGAATCTGTTGGGTAAACGTGTTGACTACTCTGGTCGTTCCGTTATCGTTGTTGGCCCTCATCTCCGCCTCCATCAATGCGGACTGCCCAAGAAAATGGCCCAGGAGCTTTTTAAGCCCTTTATCTATAATAAGCTTGAATCTTTGGGCTATGTGACCACCATCAAGAGTGCCCGTAAAATGGTGGAAAAAGGTGCTAAAGAGGTGTGGGATGTCCTTGATGATATCGTACGTGAGTATCCAGTTATCCTGAATCGTGCTCCGACACTGCATAGATTGGGTATGCAGGCCTTTGAGGTGGTTCTGATTGAAGGAAAGGCTATTCAGCTTCATCCCTTGGTCTGCTCTGCCTTTAATGCCGACTTTGATGGTGATCAGATGGCGGTTCATCTGCCCCTGTCTGTGGAAGCCCAGGTTGAGGCCAGGGTTTTGATGATGTCCACCAATAATATTCTGTCTCCAGCCAGTGGCAGCCCGGTTATTATTCCCAGTCAGGATATAGTTCTTGGTCTGTATTATATGACCAGAGAACGGTACGGCGTTGCTGGTGAGGGAGCAGTTTTCAGCTCTCCTGACGAGGCCCGTATGGCCTATGATCATAATGCTGCCCACCTCCAGGCCAGAGTAAAGGTCCGTTTGAAAGGCGAGCTGGTTGAAACAACCATTGGAAGAATAATCGTTGGTGAACTGCTTCCTGACAGTATTCCCTTTGCTGTGGTCAACAAAGAGCTCTCTAAAAAAGAATTGGGATTTCTTGTCGATTATACGTATCGCCATGCTGGCACCAAGGATACTGTTATTCTGGCTGACCGCCTGAAGGATATGGGCTATGAACAGGCGACCAGAGCTGGAATCTCCATCTGTATTAATGATATGAAGATTCCGGTGAACAAAGAAGAGTTTGTTGAAGAGTCTGGGAGAAAAGCAGCCGAGGTTGATGAACAGTATTCAGGCGGTTTAATTACAGACGGAGAAAAATATAATAAGATTGTTGATATCTGGTCAAAGGCCACAGACAAAATCACCCAGGAAATGATGGAAGAGATGTCTGTAGATTACGTTAGGGATAGTGAAGGTAAGTTACGTGACTTAAAGAGTTTTAACTCTGTTTATATTATGGCTGACTCTGGTGCCCGTGGTTCCAAAGATCAGATCAGGCAGCTGGCTGGTATGCGTGGTTTGATGGCCAAACCTTCTGGTGCCATTATTGAGACCCCGATTAAGGCAAATTTTCGGGAAGGCCTCTCTGTGCTGGAGTACTTTATTTCTACTCACGGTGCTCGAAAGGGTCTTGCGGATACTGCGCTGAAAACTGCGAACTCCGGTTATCTGACCCGACGCCTGGTTGATGTTGCCCAGGACTCAACTATTGTGGAAAAGGACTGCGGCACCATGCGCTATACCGTTGCTGAGCCGCTTCTTGATGGTGGTGAAGTTATTGTTCGTATTGGTGAGCGAATCCTTGGCCGTGTTGCCAGTGATGATATTGCTGATCCGCAAACCGGTGATATAATTGTTGAGATGGATGAGGAAATCACCGAGGAAAAAGTTGAAGCCATTGAAGCTGCAGGTATTGACAGGGTTCGGATTCGGTCTGTTCTGACCTGTGAATCACGGCGCGGAGTCTGTGCTATGTGCTATGGCCGAGACCTGGGGCGCGGTCATATGGTGAATATTGGTGAGGCTGTTGGTATCATTGCTGCCCAGTCCATTGGCGAGCCAGGTACCCAGTTGACCATGCGTACCTTCCACATTGGTGGTACAGCAAGCCGGTCTGTTGAGCAGGCTGAAATTCGCAGTCAACGTGCAGGTATTGTTCGTTACAAAGAATTGCATTCAGTAACTAATGCAGCAGGTTTTGAAGTGGTTATGAACCGCAATGCCGAGATCACTGTTGTTGATGAGCAGGATGTGAATCGAGAGCGGTTTTCTGTTCCTTACGGTGCGGAAATAAAGGTACCAGACGGTGCCAGAGTTGAGCCTGGCACGGTGATTGCGGATTGGGATGCCTTTGCTATTCCCATTGTTGCTGAGGCTGCTGGTCGCATCAAGTACGGCGATGTGATTGAGGGGGATACCATGCAAGAGCGCGTTGATCAGGTAACTGGTAAGGTTTCCAGGGTTATTATTCACGCTACTACTGCCAAGCATTCCAGCCCGAGAATTTCGCTCAAAGACGGAAGGGGACGTACTGTTAAACTGCCGGGTGTGGAGCATGATGCTCGCTATCCGCTGCCAGTTGGCTCAATTATCGCCGTTGATGAGGGAGATGAGGTTCCAGCCGGTACTGTGGTAGCGAAAATTCCGCGTGAAACCACTAAGACCAAAGATATTACCGGTGGTTTGCCCAGGGTAGCTGAACTTTTTGAAGTACGAAAACCCAAAGAGCAGGCCATTGTCACGGAAATTGATGGTCGAATCAGCTTTGGTAAGGAGCTTAAAGGTAAGCGCCGGGTTGTTGTGACCCCTGAAACCGGTGAGCCAAGAGAATATCTGATTCCAAAAGCCAAGCATGTTACCGTACATGCAGGTGATTATGTCAAGGCTGGTGATGCTTTGATGGATGGATCAATTCTTCCTAACGATATTCTCAAAATTAAAGGCGAGGAAGAGCTGGCTCAGTTCCTTGTTGATGAGATCCAGGAGGTATATCGTCTCCAGGGGGTCAAGATCAATGATAAGCATATTGAGACCATTGTGCGCCAGATGTTGAAGAGGGTGCGGATTACTGACCCAGGCGATACAAAATTTATGCTTGATCAGTTGACAGAAAAATGGATGTTCTATGATGAAAACAGAAGGATAATGGAAGAAGGGCTTCAGCCCGCTTCAGCCGAGCCTCAGTTACTGGGTGTCACCAAGGCATCATTATCTACAGACTCCTTTATTTCAGCTGCCTCCTTTCAGGAGACAACCAAGGTTCTGACCAATGCTGCTATGGCTGGCAGGGTGGATACCTTAGACGGGTTAAAGGAAAATGTCATTATGGGCCGTCTGGTTTCTGCAGGAACAGGTTTGTCGAGATATAAAATTAATTAGATATGTGTTTTTTAGTCTTGACTCTCCTGGTTAAAGATGATATATAATCTGCCTATTGCTTTTTGTGCAGATAGGTAGTGTACAAATTATTGAAAAGGTAAAGGAAAGATGCCTACTATTAATCAGCTCGTTAGAAAAAGAAGGAAGAAGCAGGTCAAGCGTTCTGATACGCCTGCGTTGCAGAACTGTCCGCAGAGGCGTGGTGTCTGTGTCCGTGTTTATACAACGACCCCTAAGAAACCAAATTCGGCTTTGCGTAAGGTTGCAAGGGTAAGGTTGACAAACGGGATTGAAGTTACCTCGTACATACCTGGGATAGGGCATAATTTGCAGGAGCACTCCGTTGTTTTGGTTCGTGGTGGCCGTGTGAAGGATTTGCCTGGTGTTCGTTATCACATTGTGCGCGGTACGTTGGATGCGTTGGGTGTGAGTGATCGTAAACAGGGCCGGTCTAAGTATGGCGCAAAGCGTCCTAAATAACTTAAATAGTGATACTGATCGGGGTGTAAGGCTATGCCGAGAAAGAAGTTGCAAAGCAAGCGTGCTGTTGAAGCTGATCCGAAATATAATTCTGTTTTGGTGTCCAGGTTTACAAATGGCCTGATGCTGAATGGGAAAAAGACTTTAGCCCGCCGTATGTTTTATGATGCGATGGCTATTGTAGAGGAGAAGCTTTCCGAGGAAGAACCTTTGGCTGTTTTCGAGGCAGCTATGGAAAATGTTCGTCCCAGAGTTGAGGTGAAGAGTCGTCGGGTTGGTGGTGCAACCTATCAGGTTCCTGTTGAGGTTCGTCCTGACCGTCGTAATGCCTTGGCTATACGTTGGGTTATCGGTTTTGCGAAAAGTCGTTCCGGTCGTTCTATGGCTGATAAGCTCGCTGCTGAATTGGTTGATGCCTATAATAAGAGAGGCGCATCCGTAAAGAAGCGTGATGATACCCATAAAATGGCTGAGGCAAATAAAGCCTTTGCTCATTATCGCTGGTAGCGTCTGTTTCTCTTTTGGCTGAGTAGGTAAGCTAAGAAAAAACATGTAGGGTGACCAGTGGCTGATAGTGGCGCGTTATCCCGTGTGCGTAATATTGGGGTAATGGCCCATATAGACGCGGGAAAGACAACAACAACAGAGCGGATCCTTTATTATTCGGGTCGCTCTCATAAAATAGGCGAAGTTCATAATGGCACAGCTGTTATGGACTGGATGGAGCAGGAACAGGAGCGCGGAATAACTATTACGTCCGCTGCTACAACCTGCAAGTGGGCTGGCTGTCGGGTTAATATTGTAGATACTCCAGGTCATGTCGATTTTACCGTAGAAGTTGAGCGGTGCCTGCGAGTGCTGGACGGTGTAGTGGCTGTGTTTTGTGCGGTTGGTGGTGTTGAACCCCAATCGGAAACGGTTTGGCGGCAAGCAGATCGTTATAGTATACCACGCATCGCTTTTATAAATAAAATGGACCGTGTTGGCGCAGATTTTGACAAGGTGGTTGCAGAGATAGAAGAGTCTCTAGCAGCTGATCCTGTTGTTCTTGCCCTGCCATACGGTAGTGAAGAGACTTTTTCTGGGACTATCGACCTTATAGAGCAGAAGCTTTATCGGTATAATGAAGATGACAAAGGTGGAACAGTTCATGAAGAAGAGATTCCTGATGATATAAGAAGCACATCTTCGGCCGCCCGTATGAGGCTCCTCGAGAAGTTGGCCGACTTCGATGAGGGGATCATGGAAAAATATCTGGATGAGCAAGAGATCTCTCCCGGTGAGATTCGCAAGGCGTTGCGAGATGCAGTGATCGCCTTGCAATTGGTTCCAGTGCTATGTGGCTCTGCCTTCAAGAATAAAGGCATACAGCCATTGCTTGATGCAGTTGTCTGGTACCTGCCCTCACCCGTAGATGTCCCCCAGGTTGAGGGGGAGGACAAGAACGGTGCGCCGCTTGTCCGCAAACTGGAGCGGAGTGAAAAATTTTGTGGCTTGGTTTTTAAGCTGCAATCAGACCCTTTTATTGGCAATCTAGCTTTCATCAGAGTCTATTCTGGTGAGCTGAAGGTCGGTGATAAGGTCTTTAATCCGTTGAAGCGGAAACAAGAAAAGATCGCAAAATTAATTAAGCTTCATGCCAATAAGCGTGAAGAGGTTCAAGTGATTGGTGCCGGTGATATTGGTGCTGTTGTTGGGTTGAAATTCACGATGACAGGTGATACCCTTTGTTCGGCTGGCGACTATATCGTTTTGGATACCATGGAATTTCCTGAGCCGGTTATTGGCGTTGCTATTGAAGCACGTAGTAAGGCTGATGAAGCCAAGCTAGCTGAAAGTCTTGAGAAGATAGCCTGTGAAGATCCCAGCTTTCGCATAACCCTGAATGAAGATACGGGTCAGCAGATTATTTCTGGAATGGGTGAACTTCATTTAGAAATAATTGTTGATCGCTTGATCAAAGAGTTTAAGGTTTCCGCCAATGTGGGAACCCCACAGGTTGCCTATAAAGAGACAATTACTTGCGAGGCTTCAGGGGAAGGTCGTTTTGAGACCCAAGGCGGAGCAAAAGAACAGTACGGAGATGTTATTCTTGCGTTAAAACCATCAGAACGGGGATCCGGTTTGCAGTTCATCAGTTGCGTTGATGAGAGACAGATTCCAAAAGAGTTTCTTGCAGCCGTTGAAAAAGGCGTTCGTGATTCCTTTGATTCCGGCCCATTGATTGGCTACCCTCTTACTGATGTGGAGGTACAGCTTGTTGATGGTTCCTATGATGAGGAGAACTCTACAGAGATGGCCTTTGGGGTTGCGGCTACCTTGGCATGCAGAGAAGCAGTAGCAAAGGCAGAGCCAGTTCTTCTTGAGCCTGTTATGGCTGTTGAAGTAGTGACCCCGGATGAGAATCTGGGCGATGTAATTAATGATTTAAACAAAAAAGGTGCTCAGGTTGATGGGGTTGCAGCGGAAAGAAACGTACAGGTAGTGAAAGCAAGTGTGCCGCTTTGTAAGATGTTCGGTTATTCAACAAGTCTACGCTCAGCAACACAGGGAAGAGCAACCTTCAGTATGCAGTTTAAGGCATTTTCAGAGGTTCCGGCAAAACAGGCCGAGGCCATTATACATAAGATTCGAGGCGTTTGATTTAAGAGCAAGAGGTAAGGCAGATGGCTAAAGAGAAGTTTGAGCGGACGAAGCCGCATGTCAATGTTGGAACCATTGGTCATGTTGATCATGGTAAGACTACCCTGACAGCGGCTATCACACGAGTGCTGGCAACCAAAGGGCAGGCTGATTTTACAGATTTTAGTGCTATTGATAAGGCACCGGAAGAAAAAGAGCGTGGAATAACCATTGCAACCGCTCATGTTGAATATGAGAGCACAGGGCGTCATTATGCCCATGTAGATTGTCCTGGTCATGCCGATTATATCAAGAACATGATTACCGGTGCTGCTCAGATGGACGGCGCAATTCTTGTTGTAGCTGCTACTGATGGTCCTATGCCGCAGACTCGTGAGCATATCCTGCTGGCGCGTCAGGTAGGTGTTCCGGCTATTGTAGTTTTTCTGAATAAATGCGATCAGGTTGATGATGAAGAGTTGATTGAGTTGGTTGAGATGGAGCTTCGTGAGTTGCTTGATAACTATGAGTTTTCTGGTGACGATACCCCGATTATTCAAGGTTCTGCGCTGGAGGCTCTGGAGCACCCTGAAGATGAAGGAAAGGCCAAGTGTATCTGGGATCTGATTGAAGCTGTTGATACCTGGATTCCGCAGCCTGAGCGTGATGTTGATAAGCCCTTTCTGATGCCGGTTGAGGATGTGTTCTCTATCTCCGGTCGTGGTACTGTTGCAACCGGTCGTGTGGAGAGTGGTATAGTTAAGGTGGGTGATGAGATAGAAATCGTCGGTATTCGCGAAACACAGAAGACCACCATTACCGGGGTTGAGATGTTTCGTAAGCTTCTTGATGAGGGACAGGCTGGCGATAACATCGGAGCTTTGCTGCGCGGAACCAAGCGTGAAGAGATCATTCGTGGACAGGTATTGGCAAAGCCAGGTTCTATCACCCCGCATAAGAAGTTTAAAGCAGAGTGCTATATTCTGACCAAGGAAGAGGGTGGGCGTCATACCCCGTTTTTTAACGGTTATCGGCCCCAGTTTTATTTCCGTACCACTGACGTAACAGGCGTTTGTACGCTTGAAGAAGGTGTGGAGATGGTTATGCCTGGCGATAATATTCATATCACGGGAGAATTGATAACGCCTATAGCTATGCAGGAAGGACTTCGTTTCGCTATCCGTGAAGGCGGTCGTACAGTAGGTGCTGGCGTGATCAGCGAAATTATTGAGTAAGAGGAAAACATGATCCCCACAGATAAAATTCGCATCAGGCTGAAAGGGTATGATTATAAGTTACTTGATCAGTCAACTCGTGAAATAGTAGAAACAGCCAGAAGAACCGGTGCAACAGTTGCCGGTCCGATTCCGTTACCTACAAGTATCAATAAGTATACAGTATTACGATCACCACATGTGGACAAGAAGTCACGTGAGCAGTTTGAGATGCGAACTCACCGGCGGTTGCTTGATATTCTTGAGCCGACCCAGCAGACAATAGATTCATTAATGAAGCTTCAGCTGTCAGCCGGTGTTGATGTGGAGATCAAGCTGCCGTAGCCACTCTTTGTTACAACGTGCCAAAGATCAGATCAGCGTGAATCGCTTTGAATAGAGTTAGCATACAGGTAAACAAATGCCGAATACAAATGGAATACTGGGGCGGAAAGTTGGAATGACCCGAGTCTATAATGAAATGGGACGGTCAATTTCTGTTACCGTGATAGAAGCTGGCCCCTGTAAGGTATTGCAGAAAAAAACTGTGGGTAAGGAAGGCTATAATGCCATCCAAGTCGGTTTTTTGGAGAAAAAAGAGTCCAGATTGAACAAACCCGAAGCCGGACATTTTAAGCGATCAGGTGGAGCCGGGTACTATCACATCCGGGAATTTCGCGTAACTGAGCCGGACACCTATGAGATCGGTCAGGAGATCACTTTGGCTGAGGTTGTAAAGATAGGAGATCGTATCAATATTACCGGGAAGACAAAAGGGCGTGGCTATCAGGGTGTTATGAAACGATACGGCTTCGGAGGTGGTAAAGCCTCTCATGGTTCTGGTTTTTCTAGGGCTCCTGGTTCAATTGGTTGTAGTGCATATCCTGGACGCGTGCTCAAGGGAAAGAAGCTGCCGGGACACATGGGGACTGATAAAAAAACAGTAAAAAACCTGACAGTAGTTGATGTTCGTGAAGATGAGAACATCCTGCTGGTTCAAGGTGCGGTCCCCGGCGCTAAAAACGGTTTGGTCAGCATTTATACCAAGGCCTAAGTGCTTAAGGTGTCTGCAAGGAGATACTCATGTCAGTTTGTGATGTAGTGAATACCTCGGCTGAAAAGGTCGCGGAAATTGAAGTAAACGATAATTTGTTCGGTGTCGAGGTCGATACAGGAATACTCCATGAGGTAGTCTGTATGCAGCGTGCCAATAGACGCCGGGGAACCGCCTCGACAAAGACCAGAGGAGAAGTTCGCGGTGGTGGTGCCAAGCCGTGGCGACAGAAAGGTACAGGCAGGGCCAGGGCAGGAAGTAATAATTCTCCGATATGGCGTGGAGGTGGAACCACCTTTGGTCCTAAGCCGAGAGATTACAAATACTCATTGCCGAAAAAGGTTCGTCGATTAGCTCTCAGGATGGCTCTTTCTGCCCGTATGGGTGAAGGTAATGTGGTTATCCTTGATAAGTTTGCAATGGATGCACCCAAAACGAAGAAATTCGTCAATGTCATGAAAAACTTTGATTTTGACCAATGTCTTATTGTGACTGATGACGAGAGTCAAAATCTTCAGCTTTCTGTACGCAATGCAGTGGGGTATAAGACCTTACCTGTTGCCGGACTGAATGTGTATGATATTTTAAAATATCCGAAATTGATGGTAATCCAGTCAAGTCTGGAACAGCTTGAAACGAGGCTGATGGTATGAAAGAACTCCATAGTATAGTGAAGAGCCCTTGTTTGACCGAAAAATCCAGTCGTCTGCAGGAAGATGACGGAACAATTGTTGTCAAAGTTGATCCAAGAGCAAATAAAATAGAGATTGGTCAGGCAATTGAGCAATTATTTGATGTGAAAGTAGCTGCTGTCAGAACCTCTATGGTGCGCGGTAAGAAAAAAAGGGTTGGGCTGAAATCTGTCGGAAGAACCAGTGACTGGAAAAAGGCTTACATCACTTTGTCTGAAGGTGAAATTGATTTTCTTGCTGAGCTGTAGGTAGACCGAATCCTTTTTATTTTGGACGAGTAAGACTGTAAAGCTTTAGATAACGGAAGGAAAAATGGCAATTAAGACCCATAAACCGACATCACCGGGCAAAAGACATCATGTATCGATTCTGCAGTCCGATCTCTCTGATAAAGGACCGGAAAAAAGCCTTCTTGCGCCTTTGAAAAAATCCGGTGGTAGAAATAACTATGGAAGGATCACCTCAAGGCATAGAGGCGGCGGCTGTAAGCGCCGGTACCGCATCATTGATTGGAAACGCAATAAGACTGATATAGCGGCCAAGGTTACAACAATTGAATACGATCCGAATAGATCTGCAAATATTGCACTTTTAACCTATACGGACGGTGAAAAGTCGTATATATTGGCTCCAGCCGGAATTCAGGTTGGTGATCTTTTGATGGCAGGCAGTGAAGCGGACATCAAGCCGGGTAACTACATGCCAATGAGTAGCATCCCTTTGGGTACCATTATTCATAATGTCGAGATGAAAATCGGCAAAGGTGCGCAGATGGTTCGCTCTGCCGGGGCCGCAGCACAGCTCATGGCAAAAGAAGGTGATTATGTTCTTGTGAAACTGCCTTCAGGTGAAGTTCGTAAATTTAACAAGCAATGTCGAGCCTGCATCGGTGCTGTAGGAAACTCAGAGCACGGAAGCCAGAAACTCGGTAAAGCTGGACGTTCCCGGTGGAAAGGACGGCGGCCTTCAGTTCGCGGCGTGGCAATGAATCCCATTGATCATCCTATGGGAGGTGGTGAAGGAAAGAGTTCTGGTGGACGACATCCATGTACCCCTTGGGGGATGCCGACCAAGGGCTTTAAGACTCGGAAGCGTAAAGGTTCTGATCGCGATATCGTGACCAAGCGCAACGTAACCAAGCGCAAGTAAATCAGGAGAATTTTACAATGCCACGTTCAATTAAAAAAGGTCCTTTTATTGATGAGCACCTGTTGAAAAAGGTGGAACAGACCCAGGAGTCCGGGTCTCGTAAAGTCATTAAAACATGGTCCAGACGCTCAGACATCATTCCAGATATGGTGGGGCTTACCTTTGCTGTTCATAATGGCAAGAAATTTATTCCGGTGTATGTTTCGGAGAATATGGTCGGCCATAAGCTCGGCGAGTTTTCTCCTACCAGAACCTATTACGGTCATGCAGCAGACAGAAAAGGCAAGCGATAGAAGCAGCTTGTAATTATCTGCTCCGAATAACACCTATCCTCCTCTTGAGGGGAGGGGTAAATAAACATGAAAGTTGAGTCGGGCAACTCTGAGGAGTTACCCGTTGCTTTCATTTGACGATTACGATCAGGAGTCAGACGATGGAAACGAAAGCCGTCGCTAAATATATACGAATATCTCCGCAAAAGGCGAGGCTTGTTGCTGATGTTGTGCGGGGCAAAGATGTTGATACTGCGCTCACCACCCTGCGGTTTATGCCGAAAAAGGCAGCAAGAATTATCAGTAAGGTGCTGGGATCCGCAGTTGCGAATGCTGAGCAGGCTGAAACCATTGATGTGGATACCCTCTATATAAAAGAGATTCAGATCAATGGGGGACCGATGCTGAAAAGGTTTCGACCCCGTGCTATGGGAAGGGCCACCAGAATATTGAAACGGACCAGCCACATTACGGTGGTTGTTGATGAGGCCTAATTTAGGGCCGCTCTTGAGTCTTTGAGATTAACTGTATAGGGAAACGGAGGGATACCTTGGGACAGAAAGTCAATCCCATAGGACTGCGGCTCAACATTACCAGAACATGGGATTCGATCTGGTACGCTGATAAAGAATATGCCGCCAACCTGTATCAGGATCAACAGATACGGAAGTATCTGAAGAAAAAATTGTACCATGCTGGAATTGCACGTATTGTTATTGAGCGTACCGGTGAAAAGGTACGGGTGAAGTTGCATACAGCACGTCCGGGTATAGTTATTGGTAAGAAAGGGGCTGAGATTGAAAATCTAAAGTGCGACCTTGAGCAGAAGTTTGGCCGGGAGTGCATGGTTGACATTCAGGAAGTACGCCGCCCTGAAGCTGATGCACAGCTTGTTGCTGAAAGCATTGCTACCCAGTTGGAGCGCCGTATTGCCTTTCGAAGGGCTATGAAGAAGTCTATAAGCTCAGCCCTTCGTTTTGGAGTAAAAGGAATCAAAATTTCTTGCGCTGGTCGTCTTGGCGGAGCTGAAATGTCCAGAACAGAGTGGTTTAAAGAAGGGCGTGTGCCCTTGCACACACTTCGTGCGGATATTGATTACGGTACTGCTGAAGCCAGTACAACGTATGGAATAATCGGTGTAAAAGTGTGGATCTTTAAAGGCGAAGTATTAGCAGAGAGTGAAATATCTCAGGACTAATCAGTGCAGAGATAATATCGAACAGGTGTTATAAAAATGTTAAGTCCACGCAAGGTAAAACATAGAAAACAGCATAAGGGCAGAATGCGGGGAGAAGCACAGCGCGGATCTCAGATAGCATTTGGCGATTATGCGTTAAAGGCTGTAGGTTGCGGTCGCATGACTGCTCAGCAGATTGAATCCGCGCGTATTGCGATTAACCGTAAAGTTAAGCGTGGTGGTAAGATGTGGATTCGGGTTTTTCCGGCAAAATCAATTACCAAGAAACCTGCTGAAACCCGTATGGGTAAAGGTAAAGGTTCTCCTGAGTATTGGGTATCTGTTATTCAGCCTGGAAAAATCCTTTACGAGCTGAAAGGTGTTCCTGAGAATGTTGCAAAAGAAGCTCTGATGCTGGCTGGCTATAAGCTGCCGTTTCCCACCAAGGTTATTATAAGGAGAGACAGCGTATGAAGGCAAGTGAATTACGTCAGATGACTGGCGCGGAGCTGAACAAGAAAGAGCTTGATCTCCGTGAAGATCTCTTCAAGCTCCAGTTTCAACATAAGATCAGATCTTTGGAGAATCCAGCTCGATTGCGTCAGATTCGTAAAGATATTGCACGGGTACAGACCATCTTGACTGAACAGGCACAGGCGTAAGGGCCTGTCAGAATAATTACAGCATTGGATCATAAGATGACTGAAGAGCACAGGCCTAAAAAGACACAGTTAGGTTATGTAAAAAGTAACAGCATGGATAAAACGATCGTCGTTCTTGTTGAGCGAAAGATCCGTCATAAACTGTACGGGAAATATATTCGTCGTCATGTGAAATATATGGCCCATGATGCAGTGAATGAATGTCAAGTTGGAGATACTGTACTTATAGAAGAATGCCGTCCGCTTTCAAAGAATAAGCGCTGGTTTGTTAAACAAGTTGTCCAACGCGCTGTTTAAGGGATGACAGCTTTAAGGGATCTTCTCTTTGACAGGAACGATTTAATCAGGTGATACCATGATTCAGACAGAAACACTGCTGAATGTCGCAGACAACTCTGGAGCCAAGAAGGTACTCTGTATCAGAGTGCTGGGCGGGAGTAAGCGTCGCTATGCGAGTATCGGCGATGTCATAGTAGTAACAGTAAAGGAAGCTATACCGCATGCTAAGGTCAAGAAGGGTGATGTACTTGATGCAGTTGTCGTGCGGACATCCAAGGCGATCAGCCGTCCAGAGGATACCACTGTTCGCTTTGATGATAATGCGGCAGTTTTGCTTTCAGGAAGCGGTGATCCGATAGGAACACGTATTTTCGGCCCGATTGCCCGTGAATTACGGTCACTTGGATTTATGAAGATTATATCGCTTGCACCGGAAGTACTGTAGAGAGACGCTTACTGATGCACATTACGACACGAGGTAGGAAGATGCGGCAGGGACAGACAAGTTTACTGATAAATGACCAGGTAGAGGTAATTACTGGTAAAGATAAAGGTCGGGTTGGTAAAATACTAAAAATTGACAGAGCAGCTCATCAAGCGGTTGTTGAACGCATCAATATGATCACAAAACATCAAAAGCCTGCTGGTGAACAGCAACCAGGCGAGATCATTAACCGTGAGGCTTCCATTCACATTTCAAATCTTATGCTTGTCTGCCCTGAATGCGCAAAAACAGTGCGAATCGGTAAGAAGATTCTTGAGGATGGAGTGAAGGTTCGGATGTGTAAGAGCTGTGGTGCTACCCTGGAAAAATCCACGAAGTAAGTAATCTGCTGCTGATTACGGAACGGAGAAAATGATATGGGGACAATGAAAGAACGGTACGAGAGTGAGTGTAAACCACAGCTCCAGGAAAAGTTCGGCTATTCAAATGCGTTAGAAGTACCCAAGGTTGAGAAAATAGTTCTCAATATGGGATTGGGTGAAGCTGTCCAGAACCCAAAGATTGTTGAGAAAGCTGCTCATGAATTAACATTGATTGCCGGGCAAAAGGCGGTAGTCACGAGAGCCAGAAAATCCATTGCTACCTTCAAATTACGTGAAGGAATGCCCATTGGGGCTCGTGTTACCCTGCGCCGGGAGAAAATGTACGATTTTTTGTCAAAGCTTATCAATATTGCTCTTCCACGGGTTCGGGATTTTTGCGGAATATCTCCCAAGGGATTTGATGGCAATGGTAATTACTCTATGGGTATTAAAGAGCATATCATCTTCCCAGAGGTCGATTACGATAAGATTGACAAGATCAGAGGCTTGAACATTTCTTTTGTTACCAATGCCAAGACTGATGAAGAGGGACGTACCTTGCTGAAGACGCTGGGTATGCCGTTTAAAGAACAAAAAAGCAGCACTGACCAATAAGGGTTATACACAGCAGGGAGCATTCAATGGCAAAAAAATCACTGATTGCCAAAGCGGGCCGTAAACCGAAATTTAAGGTGCGCTCATATAATCGATGTCAATTGTGCGGGCGTCCACGGGCGTACCTGAGAAAGTTTGGTTGTTGCAGACTGTGCTTTCGTAAGCTTGCGTCCGAAGGAAAGGTTACCGGTGTCACAAAATCAAGTTGGTAATCCGGGCAATGAAATTTTCACAAACGACTATTTAACAGAGGTGTACGTAGATGTCTATGAGTGATCCGTTGGCGGATTTTCTAACACGTATTAGAAATGGTATTCAAGCCAACTTTACATCGGTTGATATCCCCTTGTCTAAGCTGAAGGTCAGAGTAGCTGATGTCCTGAAAAAAGAAGGATATATTGTTGATTATCATGTTGATGAGCAGGGTGTGCAGGGTACCTTGACGATAGATCTAAAATACGGTCCGAATAACGAGAAGGTAATAACCGGTATTCGCAGGGCATCCAGACCAGGTCTTCGTCAATATAAAAAGAGTGATGCAATTCCTCAGGTTATAACTGGTTTGGGCATCGCAATTTTATCGACATCTCACGGAGTGATCTCTGATCGTGAAGCAAGGAAGCTGAACGTGGGTGGTGAGCTTCTCTGTGAAGTCTGGTAACTGCTCTTTGTTCAGGAGGAACAAGTATGTCACGAATTGGAAAAGAGCCTATCACGCTTCCCAGTGGAGTGAAGGTTGAAATTGAAGGAACCCATGTCAAGGTTTCAGGTGCAAAAGGTGCTCTTGAGCGGGATTGTCGACCCGAAATTGAGATAGAGCAGAAAGATGGTCAGATTTTTTTCAAACCCAAAGGAAACAGCAAGCGAGTCCGTTCATTTTGGGGTATGACCCGTACCTTGGTACGGAATATGGTACTGGGTGTTGAGCAGGGATTTGAGAAGAAACTGGTTGTTGAAGGAGTAGGATACCGTGTAAATGTAGCTGGCAAAACACTGACGTTAAGTGTTGGCTATTCGAATCCGGTTGAATTTCCTTTGCCAGAAGGCATCGCTGCTGATGTTGATAAAAATAATCAGATTACGCTTACCGGTATTGATAAAGAATTGGTTGGTCAGACAGCTGCCAAGATCAGAGATATACGCAAACCTGAGCCCTATAAAGGAAAAGGTATACGCTATATTGATGAGCACATTGTGCGCAAAGTCGGTAAGGCCGGAGCAAAATAGTTAAGGATCAGGTGAAATAACCATCATGGCAAAGCAAAGTGATAAGTTATCAGCTCGCTCAAAACGTATTCGAAGAATTCGTAAGAAGGTTACCGGTACTCAAGAGCGCCCGAGAATGTGCGTTTTTCGGAGCAATAGACATATTTATGTGCAAATAATTGATGATACCACACAGAAAACCTTGGTATCAATGTCATCGGATGATAAGTCCTTTGACGGATCCGACATAAAAGGCAAAAAAGAAAAAGCAGCCAAGGTCGGAGAGATTATTGCGCAACAGGCTCTAGAGGCTGGAATAAAGAAGGTTGTTTTTGATCGTGGTGGTAACTTATATCATGGTCGGGTAAAAGCCCTTTCAGAAGGGGCACGCAAGGGCGGTTTAGTACTCTAACCTGCCGGGTGTATTCACATATTTTTTTAAATATTTCAGGTAATGGAAATTCCATTGGGGGTGCTACTTGGCTGATTATAAGCGTGCCAAAGAAGGCAATCAGGACGAATTTATTGAGAAGATAGTCTATATTAACCGCGTTGCTAAGGTTGTCAAAGGTGGACGTCGGTTTAGCTTCAGTGCAATAGTTGTTGTCGGTGATGGACAGGGAAAGGTCGGTTACGGACTGGGAAAGGCAAATCAGGTGCCAGAGGCTATTCGAAAAGGTGTTGATAAGGCACGAAAGGATATGCAGAGAGTCGCATTGACTGATGTGTCCATTCCGCATTACATAGATGGAAAAAGCAATTCTGGTAAGGTTATGCTGAAACCGGCTTCTGACGGTACCGGACTTATTGCAGGTGGTGCTGTGCGAGCCGTACTTGAGGCTGCTGGTGTGCAGAATATTCTGACAAAATGTTTGGGCTCTAATAATCCTCACAATTTGGTGAAGGCAACTCTGAACGGATTGCGAAGATTGCGTTCAGCCGATGAGGTAGCAGCATTGCGTGGTCTAAGCGTTGATGAGCTTACGAGCTAGAGATGATTTGGCTGATGTGACCCAGCCGTTACATCAATAATGAGTCAATAAAGAGTTGTGACAAACGTTGGATGTAATTATGAGTGATACAGTGACAATAACCCAGGTAAAGAGCGGCATTGGGAGTACCCGGAAAATTCGCGCAACTTTAGTTGGCTTGGGACTGACAAAAATGCATAAGACTATCACCAGGAAGAACACTCCTGAACTCAGGGGAATGATTCAAAAAGTTCAACACCTGATAAAGGTTGAGGAGTAGAACATGCTGACCTTGAATAATCTTTCTCCCAATAAGGGAGCCCGTAAAGCAAAGAAGAGAGTCGGTCGTGGACCGGGAAGTGGTCTCGGAAAAACTGCCGGGCGTGGTCATAAAGGTGCTCGCTCTCGCTCGGGGTACACTGCTAAACCAGGTTTTGAAGGCGGTCAGATGCCTTTGCACAGGCGTTTGCCGAAACGTGGCTTCACAAATACCTTTAAGACCAGCTATAAGATTATTTCTTTATCTGACCTGGAGAGCTTTGATGATGGTGCCACTGTTGATCGTCAGGCATTACTTGATGCCGGTCTGATTACCCAGCGTGACAGCTTTGTCAAAGTTCTTGCCAATGGTGAGATCTCTAAAAAAGTACAGGTCGAAGTTGATAAAGTCAGCCGAAGTGCCCAGGAAAAGATTATTGCGGCAGGCGGCACAGTAAAGGAATAAGATATGAGCGGTCTTGCCAGTGCAGCAAATATACCGGAGTTGCGAAAAAGAGTGGTTTTCACTCTTTTAATGCTGTTGGTATATCGTATGGGCGTTCAGATACCAACCCCTGGTATCAATGGAGACGCTCTTACAGCTTTCTTTGAGCAGTACTCAGGCACCCTGTTTGGCATGTTTAACATGTTTTCCGGTGGTGCTCTTGAGAATTTCTCTGTTTTTGCTCTGGGGATTATGCCCTATATTTCGGCCTCAATTATTATTCAGCTTCTGACTGTGGTTATCCCTCAGTTAGAAGAGCTGAAAAAAGAGGGAGAGGCAGGTCGGCGCAAGATCACCCAGTATACACGTTACGGCACAGTAGGACTGGCTCTGATTCAGGGCTTTTTTATAGCATCTGGTTTGGAGGCTATGACTGGACCTTCCGGCGTACCCATTGTGATTGCCGGTGGTCTCCAATTTAAACTGATGACGGTACTTACCCTGACAGCTGGTACCTCATTTATCATGTGGCTCGGTGAACAGATGACTGAGCGCGGCATTGGTAACGGCATTTCGCTGATTATCTATGCTGGTATTATTGCCCGAATGCCAGCGGCCATTGGCAAATCCATCCAGATGGTCAGTTCCGGGGATATTCCGATTATCATAGTGCCGGTTATGCTTGCTATGATGTTTGGAGTAATTGCTGTGATAGTCTACTTTGAGACAGCTCAGCGAAGAATTCCCATTCAGTATGCAAAGCGGGTTGTGGGAAGAAAGGTCTATGGTGGTCAGGCATCTCATTTGCCGTTGAAAATTAATATCTCTGGTGTTATACCGCCTATCTTTGCTTCTTCTATCATGATGTTTCCGGCAACCATCGGAACCTTTATCCAGATAGAGTGGATCCAGAAGGCATCAGCGTCACTTTCTCCAGGAACTGTATATTACTATATTCTCTACGTGGCAATGATCATCTTTTTCTGCTTTTTTTATACAGCAGTGACCTTTAATCCTGATGAGGTTGCAGAGAATTTGAAAAAGAACGGTGGCTTTGTTCCCGGTATCAGGCCAGGTAAGAAATCAGCTGAGTTTATTGATAAGGTTCTCACCCGGATAACAGTTGTTGGTGCTCTTTATTTAGCCATTGTCTGTGTGCTGCCAACCATTTTGGTGAGTAATTTTAATGTGCCCTTTTATTTTGGTGGAACTGCTCTCCTGATTGTTGTTGGTGTGGCCATTGACACTATCTCGAAAATTGAATCACACTTAGTTATGCGTAATTACGAGGGGTTCATGAAGGCCGGTAATGTTAAAGGCAGGCGTTGAGACTTGAGTGGCAGCTGATAGCGAGAAAAGTATTATTGTAAAAACCTCAGCAGAGATTGAGGTCATGCGTCAGGCAAATAGTATAGTTGCTGGCGTCCTGGAAATGTTGCAAAAAGAAATGCACCCAGGACTGACAACCCGTCAGATGGATCGTTGGGCGCATGAATATTGTCGGGACCACGGCGGAAAACCCGCCTTTCTCGGATATCGAGGTTTTCCTGCCAGCTTATGCGTTTCTATCAACGAGCAGATTGTTCACGGCATCCCTTCCAAAAAAGTGAAGGTTCGTGATGGTGATATAGTTTCAGTTGATTTTGGTGTGATCTATAATGGTTTTTATGGTGATTCAGCAATCACCATCCCTGTGGGTAAACTCACTGCTCCTAAAGAACGGCTTCTGCGGGTTACCCGTGAGGCTTTGGAACGAGGCATTAAACAGGTACGTATTGGCAATAGAATAGCTGATATCTCTGCTGCAATTCAAAAGCATGCAGAAAAAAATGGCTATTCTGTAGTTCGTCAATTTGTTGGTCATGGGATAGGGGCAAATTTACATGAAGCCCCTGAAGTTCCTAACTACACCCAGGATCAACCATCACCTCGAATTATAGAAGGAATGGTCTTGGCTATTGAACCGATGATAAATATCGGGACAGCTAAAGTGAAGGTTTTCAAAGACGGCTGGACAGTGATTACAGCTGACCGAAAACCTTCAGCTCATTTTGAACACTCAGTTGCAGCGACATTGGAAGGACCGCTTGTTTTGAGCAGAAGAAAAGAAGAATTGTAGAGGTTCTATCAAGGCTTCTGAGAAGATGCGGTTATTTCATTGAACCCCTATGTGGGTTCTTTTTTTATGCAATTCGAGTGAAAATTGGTTGTAAAAAAAACTTTTTTATATATAATAACCTTTTTTTATTTTTTGAAATAAAACTGGATGGGAACCATGGCCAAAGAAGAAGCCATTGAAGTTGAAGGAACTATAATTGAGCCCTTACCCAATGCGATGTTTCGGGTTGAACTTGATAACGGGCATAAGGTTCTGGCGCATATTTCGGGGAAGATGCGCATGCATTACATTAAAATTTTGCCGGGTGATAAAGTGACTGTTGAATTGTCGCCCTATGACCTGACAAGAGGGCGTGTTACTTTCCGTTCTAAAGGCAGCGGTAAAGGAAAGCGTTGAACCAAACAAGTCAGCAAGGAACAGAGAAATGAAAGTACGATCATCTGTTAAAAAAATGTGCAGCGATTGCAAGGTCCTTAAGCGTAAGGGTTTAGTTCGGGTAAAATGCAAGAATTCAAAGCATAAGCAGCGTCAGGGATAACCTGCATAATGTACTTTTTTAAGGAGTAGAGTTTTGGCAAGATTGTCAGGTGTAGATTTACCGCGCAATAAGCATATGGACAGGGCACTTACCTATATTTATGGTATAGGCCTTTCAACCGCACGCGCTATTTTGGATAAGGCTGATTTACCGTATCAGATGAATTCTGATGATCTGAGCGGTGATGATGTAACGCGTATCAGGAAGATCATTGAGACAGATTATGTCGTTGAGGGTGATCGCCGGCGTGAAGTGGCTATGGATATTAAACGTCTTATTGATCTCGGTACCTACCGGGGACGACGTCATCGTATGAGCCTCCCTTGCCGTGGGCAGCGGACAAAGAATAATGCACGGACCCGTAAAGGCCCGAAGCGTGGCGCAGCAGTGCGTAAGAAATAAGAAGAAAGTCAATACGCTTTTACTGTCGGTGAAAGTGCTATTCAGAGACGGAGCTATACGGAGCAGATATGGCGAAAGCGAAAAAAGGCGCAGTGCGAACAAAGCGTCGGGAAAAGAAAAATGTTCCTGAAGGAATTATTTTTATTTATTCTACCTTTAATAACACCGTGATTACAATTTCTGATAAGTTGGGCAATGTTGTGTCATGGTCCAGTGCTGGTGTTATTGGTTTTAAGGGGTCTCGTAAATCCACCCCTTTTGCTGCTCAGAATGCGTTGAGTGATGCGGTGGCCAAGGCAAAAGAAAATGGCCTGCGCAGGGTTGAAATCCGTGTGAAAGGACCTGGGCCAGGTCGTGAGGCTGCCCTTCGTGCTCTGACAGGGTCTGATCTGGAAGTTTCAAAGATCGTTGATGTAACACCGATACCGCATAACGGCTGTAAACCCCCTAAACGAAGAAGGGTTTAAGTCGTCAGCTGGTTGAGCTGTTTTTGTACGGTCGTTGCCAGTCTTGAAAATCGAATTGAGACTGACCGCAGCGTAAAACCGATACCGATAATTGATGGAGGAATAAGTGGCCAGATATACAGGAGCTTCCTGCCGATCGTGCAGACGGGAAAATCTTAAATTGTTTTTGAAGGGCGAACGATGCTACTCGGATAAATGCTCGTTTGAGCGACGTGCCTATGCACCGGGACAGCACGGACAGAATCGTTTTCGTAAGGTTTCTGACTATGCCCTGCAGCTGCGTGAGAAGCAGAAAGTGAAGCACATGTATGGAATGTTTGAAAAGCAATTCCGCCGCTACTTTTACCTGGCTGATAAGGCCAAAGGTGTTACCGGTCTGAATTTACTCTCCATGTTAGAGCGTCGGCTGGATAATGTGATCTATCGTCTGGGCTTTGCTGGTTCCAGGGATCAGGCGCGCCAGTTTGTTCGTCATAACCACTTTCAGGTTAACGGTAAAAAAGTAAATATCCCATCCTATCAGGTGAAACCGGGTGATGTTATCACACTGAAGGAGAAAAGTCGTAAGAACACATTTGTTGTAGAGAACCTTGAAGGCGTTGCGCGCCGTGGTGTACCCAGTTGGCTGGAACTGGACAAAGGCAATTTTCAGGGGACAGTGAAGGCTATGCCTAATCGGGACGAAATAACCATGCCGATTAATGAACAGCTAATAGTCGAGCTGTACTCCAAGTAATACAAGGTCAGGTATTTCATGGAACAGGAAATTCGGGATGATAATCCCTTTTACAGGAACTGGCATGACCTTGTTACTCCAGAACGTATGGAGGTTACCAGGGACAGCCATACAGACAGGTATGGCAAGTTCATCTGCCAGCCTTTAGAACGCGGTTTTGCAGCAACGATCGGAAATGCTCTGCGCAGGATACTTCTCTCCTCTATCAGAGGTGCTGCTATTACCTCGGTTCGGATTGAGGGAGCTGATCATGAGTTTACCACAATTGACGGAGTACACGAAGACGTCGCTGATATTATACTGAATCTGAAGCAGGTTCAGCTGAAACTCAACTCGCCGGAAACCCGAACTGTCATCATAGAAAAAAATGAAACCGGTGTGGTAACAGCTGGTGATATTGATGGCGGTGAAAAGGTTGTGGTGATGAATCCGGAACAGCCGATTTGTACGGTAACTGGAGAGAATACCACCTTTCGGGCTGAACTTGAGGTCCAGTGGGGCAAGGGCTATGTGCCTGCTGAGTGGAATAAAAAAGATAATCGTCCCATTGGGGTGATTCCTATTGATGCTGCTTTTTCACCGGTTCGCCGTATCCAGTATGTAGTCAGTCAGGCCCGTGTTGGGCAACGGACAGATTATGATCGTCTGACATTGGAAATCGAAACCGATGGATCTGTTCTGCCAGAGAATGCGCTTGCCTATGCAGCCAAGATTCTCAAGGAGCAGATGACCATCTTTGTTAACTTCAATGAGCAGGAAGCAGTAGCTCCAGAGAACATTGATGGCGATGGTGATGGACAGGATTTTCCCGATTTTCTTGATAAAAATGTTGAAGATCTAGAGCTGTCAGTCCGTTCTGCAAACTGTCTGAAGAACGCCAATATACAGTATATCGGTCAATTGGTACAAAAAACTGACGCTGAAATGCTGAAAACGAAAAACTTTGGTCGAAAATCACTCAATGAGATAAAAGCACTCCTCCAACAGCATGAGCTTACCCTGAATATGTCCCATGAGGGCTGGGTTCCGCCCTGTGAACGAGAGGACGCTGATAGTGAAGGGTAGAAATAAACTCTTTCGCCGTGATCAGACAACGTGATTTGCCGATTTTGAGGATAGAATAATGAGACATAAAAAAGCCGGTAGAAAATTGAATAGGACTGCGTCACATCGTTCAGCAATGATGCGGAATATCGTGACCTCGTTGCTTGAGCATGAGCGAATTTCCACAACTCTACCTAAGGCCAAAGAGGCCCGTCGTGTTGCTGAAAAGATGATTACCTTGGGTAAGCGTGGTGATTTGCATGCCCGGCGACAGGCAATGGCTTTTATCCGCTCAAAGGATATTGTTGCTAAACTTTTTGATGAACTCAGTGAGGAGTATGCAGACCGTCAGGGAGGGTATACACGCATCATTCGTACAGGCGTTCGTCCTGGTGATGCTGCTCCCATGGCAATCATTGAGTTGGTTGGCTATGAGGAATCAACAGTTTAAGAAGCTGCGGAATAATTCTCATTAAAGACGGTAGAGAGTACCGTTCTGTACTGAAACGAACAGAAGCAGAGAAGGTTTAAGAGCCGGTATGATTTTCATCATACCGGCTTTTTTTTATGAAAGTACCGAGGCCTCCTTGGAGTTATCCGGTTAACTTTCATGTTTTGTTCTCCTTTTCTCAAGGGGGAGGGAGAGTGTTTATGGAGAACCGTATGACCAGTGAAAAAAGCACAGAAACAGAGCCTGAAAACCACACCATTCCATTACAAGGCGATAAGGCATCCTTCCAGTTTCGTTGTCATCCAGGAGTGAGTTGTTATCTCAATTGCTGCCATAAACTGGAGCTGCGTCTCTACCCCTATGATATTCTGTGTTTGAAAGAGAAGCTCGGCTGTAGCTCCGGGGAGTTCCTTGAGCGGTACACACGCTTAGGGCTTGGGTCTCATCCTTACTTTCCGGCTGTTATGCTGAATATGGTGGAGAGCAATGATGCTCCTTGTCCCTTTCTAAACGATGCAGGTTGCTCTGTGTATGTTGATCGTCCTTCAGCCTGTCGCACTTATCCGCTGGAGCGCGGGGTTGAAAAAGCCGGGCCAAACGCACCACTGAAAAGCCATTATTCGGTTGTCCATCATTCTTATTGCAAGGGGCATGAAGAGGAGAACAGCTACACGGTGCGCCAATGGAAACGTGAGCAGCGTCTGGACTCCTTTAACCTGATAAATGATCTCTGGGCTGAGGTAGATGCCTTTTTTGCCAGCGATCCTTGGATGGGTGAGGGGCATGCAGGACCACGCCAGCAATTAGCCTTTATGGTCTGTTATAATATTGATGCCTTTCGTGCCTATTGTAATGAGAATCAGCTGACCAAGCACCTCAAGGTCAACCGTGAGCTGCGAAGACGGATCGAACGGGATGATGCGGAGCTGTTGAAGTTTGGTTTTGATTGGTTGCGGCAAGTTTTGAAAACATGATAGGTGCTGTGGGCGAATCTCTGGGTTCGCCCCTTTTTTTGTTTACCCACCTTGGGTTCCGTGCTACTTGTTTACTTGGCTTGAATGAATATGGGGAGAATGAAAGCGGACAGAATTTACTGAAGGTGAAAAGACATGAAAAAAGTTGCCTCATTGAAGTATGGCGTGGTGTTTAAGAAGGCCTTCTGTGACCCGGAAATCTTTATGGCATTTGTTCAGGATATGCAGCGATTCCCGGTTTGAATGAACTTAACAAGCTGAAATAATGAAAACAAGACTGGAAAAAGTTTACGAAAGACATTTCTGTCATACTGATTTTAAGAAATTAGCCGTTTTCGATCTTTTCTTACGAGATCAGTATTTTGCAAAAAGCTTTCGCAATCTATTTTTTACCGTTTTTAACCATTACAAGATGTTAAGGTGTTTTGGGTCGGGAATAGCTGCAGGATATGCTGGGCTTGGCTATCACGATTGAGCATGTCGAAACCGAGAAAGAATTTGATCCGCCCATAGGATATGTCAAACCCCGCTTTGATCTCTTTGCGGAAGATATAAGCCATCGTGTCATCGTTGATATTCAACATGCCCGTACCACAGATCATTATGATCGGTTTCTCTATTATCATTGCGTGGCCCTTCTTGAACAGATTTCCAGCTCTGCGAATTATCGCCCGGATTTGAAGGTGTTTACCGTAGTGGTGCTCACATCAGGTGATCGGCACCGTACGCCTATATCTGTAACAGATTTTGACCCTCACGACCTTGTTGGTCGGCCTTTGGGGGAAATTCCTCATAAAATTATTTATCTTTGTCCTAAATATGTGTCCAAGGACACCCCGCAGCCGTATCGGGAGTGGTTAGAGGCAATCAATGATACATTGGATGAAGAGGTTGATGAATCCATGTATCATCGTGCTGAAATTCAGAAGCTGTTCGCGACTATTCAGAGTGACCATATTTCCCCGGAAGAGCGGGCTCGGATGATTGAAGAGTATCACCAGGAGGAGTTGCAGGAGGTTGCGGTTGAGGAGGGAAAGCGAACTATTGCCTTTGCCCTGTTGCAGCAGGGGGTAGCTGTTGAGGTTATTGCTAAGGCTACTGGGTTGTCGGTTGGGGGAGCTTGAGGAGATTCGGGGACGGGAAGGGGAGGTATAATAGTTCCAGGTAGGTCTGCTTGAGTGCAGCGAAAGCGGACATGTCTTTCTCGGGAAAAAGGAAAACTCTACTTGTGACGGTGAGCCATGCAATACCGACGTGCAAGAGTACAAGGAGGAACCTATTTTTTCACAGTCGTTACCCATGAGCGCCAACAAGATACTGACTGCTGATGAAAATATCGAAATATTGCGGGCCGGATTTCAATATGTGATGCAGAATCATCCCTTCGGCATAGATGCTCATGTCATCCTGCCGGACCATCTTCATTTTATTTGGACATTACCAGATGGAGATCGCGATTTTTCAACGAGGTGGCGCTTGATTAAGAGCTACTTCACCCGGAATTTTGATGCGGGATATTCACCATGGCAAAAGAAGTTTTGGGAGCATCTTATTCGAGATGAAAGGGATCTGATGAATCATGTTGAGTATATTCATTATAACCCGGTTAAGCATGGCTTGGTTCAATCACCTGTTGACTGGCCTTTTTCGAGTATTCATCGTTACATCCTTGATGGATTGTATGGCCCGAATTGGGGCAGGTCGGAACCGGTGTTGTTGGATGACAGGCTTGGAAGTGAATAAGCGGAGTTGAATGCATTCAACATTGTTGGAATTGTCTGATTTCGTTGCACTCAATCAGACCTACTATTGCATGAAACAGAGAGGAACTTATGGAATGGTTTGCTAATGCGTTGCAATGGCTTATCGACAATAAAGCATGGGAATGGATCTTCAGCGGCATTGGAATTACTTCAAGTTCAGCTATCATTTCGATAACAGTGGCTTGTTTGTTAAGGAAGAGAAACTCCCCATCGCCGCACGAAGACATCTCCGCCTGCCCACCCAACCTCCGCCGTGATTTACTCAGGCGCTTCCGTGAAGATCTGACCACTCGCCTTGCCTCCCTGCTGGATGAACGCGATCCTCTGAATCTGGACAAGATGCTATCGCCACAGGAAGTCTCGCATCCCCATTCCCTGCGGGATATTCTGTATGAGCAGGAGGGTGATGCTCCTCAGTTGACAGGTCAAAGCGTTATTGAAATTTTCAATCAGCCGGATACCCGTCAGCGGCTCGCCATTCTGGGGAAGCCGGGAAGTGGCAAGACCTTTTCCCTTTTAGAACTGTTTGACCATCTGTTGCAGCTGGCCGAAGAGGATAAAAATAAACCGTTGCCGGTGATTTTTGAATGCTCCGAATGGGACGGTCAGGAGCTTGTTCCTTGGATGGCTGGCCAGATAAATAAATATGTAACAAAGGAGTTGGCCCATCAGCTTGTGCAAGATAGGGTTATCTTCCCACTCTTTGACGGATTGGATGAGCTGTCGCAAACTCGACAGGAAGAGTTTGTTCGAGTCTTCAACGCCTTTCAGCCGGGGCGTTCTTTGGTACTCTGTTGCAGAGTTAAAGAGTATCGGCACTTACAAGAAAAGGTAGCATTGAATCATGCTATCATTCTTCAGGATATCTCAGCAAAGAAGCTGGAGGGGTATCTCAAGCGTTTGCAACTATATAGTTTGTGGGATCTCTTGCAGCAGTTACGAAAAGAAGGAGATGAGGGCTGTTTGTTTGAACTCGCTCGTCGTCCTCTTTTTCTCGGGATTATATTGACACTGGAACAGGAGAAGAAGTTGAGCCAAGATGCTGAGTTGCAGAGCGGGAGGGATGCGGAAGACCGTTTATGGCAGCTTTACCTGAATTATTATTTAAAGGAGAGTTTGCCTGATAGAGTGGCCTCAGCTGATAGTTACGGGAAAAAATATACGAAAGAGCAGACGCTACACTGGCTGGGTTGTTTGGCAAGACACATGAACGCAGCGAAGAAAATAGAGTTGCGGATTGAGGAATTGCAGCCAACTATGTTGCACGAATATTTGCGATTCTGCATAAGCTATGGGGTAGCTGTTGGGTGGGCTGGAGGTATGCTTTTCGGGCTGGTTTTTGGACTAGCAGGTGGACTGGCTTACTGGCTGACTGCTGTGCTGTTTTTCGGGCTACCCGGAATAATTCGTCATAAATGGACAAGCTTGATTATCACTGGGCTGACTTTCGGCCTAGCTGTCGGATTGGGTGGTGGGTTGGCTTTTGGATTGGCATTCGGGTTGGCGGAAGGTCTGGCTATCGGACTACTCTTGTTGTTATCGACCATGCTGATGGTAGACCAGTCAGAAGGGATTGACGATATATCCCCCCTATTTTTTCCCTCCAGCGTGCAGGACTGGAAAAAATTTAGTTATGAACTGGTTGAAGGGTTGGTTGAAGGGGTGTATGTCGGGTTTTATGTCCAACTGGCTTTCGGGGTGGTTTTCGGGATATTTTGGCTGATGAATATGCCTGGGGATTATGCATCTGAAATAACTATTTATAATTGGAAAGGACAGGTTGTGATTGGATTGGTTTTCGAGCTGGCTATCAGTTTGATTTTCGGGCTGGTTTTCACGCTGGCTGGAGGGCTGAAAAGTATGAAGAGATCCAGGATAGATACACTACCCCCTGGGCAGGCCATTTCTTATGCAGCCTGGAGCGGTGTTGTGCTCCTGCCGTTTATCAGTATTACGGTCATGTCTGTTTTTGTCTATTTGTTCTTGCAGGCGGAGCAATTAGGAGTTGTTTCCGGGAAACTTATTAATATGACGACATTTTACAGTGTTTTTACCGTTATCATATTGTTTTATTATATAACCCTTGGGACAAACACTGTACTGCGGCATTGTGTATTGCGGCTCAGCCTTTGGCAGGAAAAGCAGCTTCCTTTGCGCCTTGGCCGCTGGCTGGAAGCTCTGCACCACCGCAAAATTCTCCAACAGGTCGGGGGTAGTTACCACTTCATTCATAAACAACTTTTGGAATATCTTGCCCGAACGAGACCTCAGCCAAGTAGCTCCGCTTGAGTAAAACGAAAGCAGACAACGTGTTGTCTGCCCTTGCGAAATTACCTCGCTTCACCCAAGCGGCCCACCTCCCTCACTTCTTCTCCCACTTCCCCTCCACCTTGACATACTGTCCAGCTGGCGTTTTTTCCATAGCCTTCTGACCAGCTAATTTTTCTACCGTGCTGAGAGGCGTCTTGTTCTTTTTCGCTATCTCCTGATAATGGGTTTTGCGTTTTGCATTGATCTCCTTGATCAGCTCAGTTGCTTCTGGGCTGGCTTTGACAACGTCCAGATATCCAGTAGGGGTCTCGCCGACAAGCCCTTGTGATTTGGCATCTGACAGCTCTAAAGCAAAGATCGGCTGACAGAGCAGCAAGGTGAAAAGGCAGCAAAGAAAAAGTGTGGTTGTGTTCTTCATAATGTTTCTCCTGTGCAAAGATATATGAGTAATGACAGAGGCAGCTCAGAACAGCCCCTTCTCCTCGTCAAAGAGATTATCCAGTTCTTTATCCACCTTGACCAGGATTTCGTGCTGTATCTTCACGTTAAGGTTGATGGTAATGGGTTCGGAAGGTGCAGCTACCTCCACCTTGGGTGTGCAGGCAAAAAGAAACAAGGAAAGGATTCCGAGCAAACAAGGAACCAGCAGGTTGGTCATGATGTCCTCCACCGGGGCATGGGATTAAGTGAGTCTGCGATAAGAATGCATTTTGCATCTCTATTGTACCTCACCTGTATCGCTGCTGCACCCGTTTATCGATCTTTTCACCCAGTCCTTTGCTGTACCGTAATCCCTGAAGCAAAGTATTCAGGTTTTGTTCGATAGTAATATTAAAATGGACCGGACGGCGTTTGTCCAATTCCGGGCTGATTCCCTGAAGACTGACGGCAAGAAGCAGCTTGCCAGAGGGCGAATATTCAGCAGTGCTCTTTAATGCAGTATAGCGAAAATCTCTGATCGCCTTGAGCGCATGTTCAGAAAGACCGGTTGCTTCGGCCTGTGCAGAGGTATAGCTGATTTCTCCTCCCGGAGGGTCGTTATACAACTCTCCTTTATTCACAGAAATTTTCTTGCCCTCAATTTTTACAGGGATCTTGCCGCTGATTTTGCCGGTGGCCTGCATATCTTTGGCCTTCATGAGCTCGACTAGATTAGCTAGGTCCAGGCTATTGACATTTACGGTAAAATTACTTTCCTTTTTATTGAGATCATAGCGTATTTCCGGGCTACTCATTGTGCCCTGGAGGAGTTCCGCCTGGAGATCGTTGAGCTGAACTATCGGTTGTTTACCGGTTTTTGCTGGAACAAGGCTTGTTTTTGCCCTGATATTATGAATATCAATACCGCCAATGAGTTTATGGAGAGAGACTGTCCCCTGGCTTTGTGAACGCAGTACAGGCAAGAGAACAAGTTTCTGTTGAGTATCCAGGCCCTCAAAAAGAAATTTCTGGAAATACCCACTGCCTCGCTCAATTTCTGTGAGCAGGGTGAGATGAAATTTTTTGCCCTTCTGCCAGTCTCCTCTGGTTTCCAGATGCATAGAGCCTTTGTCCAGGTCAAAGGGAAACTGCCATTTATTGAGCAGGCCCGCCAAGGTGATCTCTTCCTGATTCAGGTCAAGTGCTTTATCCGTGCGCAGAGTAAAGAAACCAGCTGATCGGCCAAGGTTATGTTCTACCTCTGCCTGTATTTTGCCAGGGATACGCTCAGGATCGCCTTGCAGCTTGCTGCTGATGACATGCTGTTGGAGCTGAAAATTCCCAGTAATATTTTTTAGAGGAACCTCGGCTTTTGGGGTAGTGATAATCAGGGTCGGGCTACTGAGTGTGGTGATGATCTCAAGCCCGGAATTGGTGCTGCGGAGGGCAGAGAAAGAACATTGCAGCGGACCAGTATTGATATCGACAGATCCAACCCTGATTGCAAGCGGTGCGGCCTGCAGGGTGTTTTTGGCAAAGGACCAGGTTGTTTTATTATAATCAAATCGGAGTCGTTTTGGTGATTGGAGGAGAATCTCCTGAACCTTAGTGGAACCGGCCTTGAGTGATTTGATATGTATCTTCTGCTGTTCTGCAAAGTCAAGCAGGAACTGGTTGCCCTTGCGCGAGAAATCTCCGGCCAGATCAAGGCTGCATTCTTTAATGGTGGTTTTGCCGAAGCGCAGCTTTTTGCCGTGAAAAGTCGAATCCCGATCAAGGTGCAGGTCATTGCCGTTGAGTTTCCCTGCGACGGAGATCTGAGCGGAAGAGGCAGTGAGGGAGGGCAGGGCAAGTGAGGAAGCAGCGATCATGGCTTTGAATCCTTTTTCCTGATTCCCTGGCAGAGGAACGTCTACTGTGCCGGAAAGTTTGCCATTGATAGCAGGAAGAGGTTGCGGAAGATAGGGGGCAAGGAAGCTGCGGAGCTGGTCACAGTGCAAGGAGTAGGTGCCCTTGATGCGTTGCTCCTGCATGGTGAGGTCGGTCTTGAGGAATTCTTGTTTGCCTTTTTTTCCGAAGAGTAGCAGGGTGGCTTGCCGGGTATCCGGCGTTCCGCTTGCTTCCAGGTGGATCTGATGCTTATTACTGTCGCTTAGGGTGAGGGCGGCCTGGAGTGCTGCATCAGATTTAAGAGGGAGCGGCAGGGAGAAGGTGCCGTCCAAGCTTCCTTCTGGTACAGGGATATTCTTCTCTGCTGTCAGGGGACGAAGAAAGAGTTCATTGACAGGCTGGAGCAATAGGTTAACGTCGCCAGTTAATCTATCCGGCTGGAGATTGAGTTTGATCCGCAGTATTTCTTCTTCGCCTTGCTTCCCGACCAGCTCGGCTGTGGCATGCTGGGCATCCGGGCTATGGAACTCCAGAAAGAGCTGTGTTTGTTGATCGACCTGAAGAATGGCCTGGGCCTGCAATGCCGTTTTGTTGAAAGAGGCGGTCAGGCGGATGTTTCGGTCTTTGACTTGAGCCGGGAAATTATCCTGGAGAACAACCTTTTCCAGGCGAATTCGTTCTATGGGCAAACGGGCTCGTATGCTGTCCTCTAGCAAGGTAATTTTTTCGGGAAGCTGGAGGGAAGGGGAGGGTGTGCTCTTGCTTTCCCCTTGCTGGCTCAGTGCTACTTCCTCTATGGTCAGCAGATCACATTTTTTATTGTGTAAGAGTCGTTGCAGGTCATATTGGAGGCTGATTTGCTTTGCCTGGATATGGAGCGTGGTGCCCTTTTTCAGGGGAAAGGTTGCGTTGAGAAAATCAAAGCGGACTTGATCGGTTCCGAGAGCCGCAAGATGAACAGAGGTCTTTGTGGCTCCGGCCCGCTGGAGGGCTGCTGTGATGAGCTGGTCAGCAAAGAAGTAGCGGATAACCAGCAGAGCGCAGGTGGTAAGGAGGAGCGTCAGGAGCGTAAGTTTGATGAAACCTTTGAGAATGCGCATAGTTTTCGGACCATAATGAGAATAAAGAGCAGTTTGCTGGTGCATTGGACAAAAATGCCGTATTACCCCAATGTAAAAACACGGCAGAGAAAGTCAACAGAAAAGCATGAGAATCACTAGGCTTGATGCCTGCCTGGGTAGGGCAGCTGCGGGTTAAGATGAACTTTTTGTTTACTCGTTTCCTGTTTCATGCTATTTGTTGTATTTGTTTGATAAGAAAGGAATATAGATTGGCTTGTACATGAGTAACTATAAACACATGAGGGATACAATGAAAGGTATTATGAAAATTGCAGCAGTAATGGTTATGTCGCTTTTGTTGCTGACAACTGATCTGATCGCGGAAGAGAGCAAAGGAGAAAATATTACGCCGGATATTGTCGGGAAAACATATCTCTTTGATTATGGTGAGTATGCGTATGATATAACAATAACATCGGACAAGTCACTGCATTGGAAGCTGGTTAAGGGAAGCTTTGAAGGGCCGAGTACTGGAGATAATCCGTATCTGTCCAGTAAGATTGCTGATAATGTTCTCTTTATCTCCTGGAAGGAAGAAAGCGGGTATCAGTTTTATAATGTTATGGATTTGAATACCGGGAAGTTGACGACCCATGCCAATGCGGACGGGATGTCTGTCAATATGGGGAAGGTTTCTTTGAAGAAGTGATGTGTGGATGAGTTGGGTATCTTGCGCAGGGAAAACGAAGTTATACCTGTTAACAATATGATGCAACGAAGCGAAAATGGAAGAAATGACCTGGATTGGTTCAAAATGGTGGAAGTTTGACTTTCATAATCATACACCGGCATCTGACGATTATGGGAAAGGACCTGATGAGACACAGCATAAACAGATATCCCATAAGGATTGGCTGCTTAACTACATGCGGCAAGGCATTGATTGCGTCGCAGTGACGGATCACAATTCAGGTGCCTGGATTGATCCACTTAAGCAAGCACTCCAAGATTTAGTATCTGAAGGCCATCCAGATTATCGACCGCTCTACCTATTCCCTGGAGTAGAGACTACTGTTCAGGGAAATATCCACATTCTGGCCATTTTGGACACCAACAAGGATACCTCGGACATTAATTCTCTGCTTGGAGCTGTGAGTTATCGTTCCACCAAGGGAAAAAGCGATAGCTGTTCTGAACGCTCGGCAGTTGAGGTGATTGATGAAATAGCAAAATTTGGCGGGCTGGCGATTCCTGCTCATGTCGATCAGAACAACGGCCTATTCACATCTTTTACTGGCAATACGCTTGAGCAGGTTCTCAATAACAAAAATGTATTTGCTATGGAGGTGTCGGATCTTGCTCAGGCAAAGCCACAGCTTTACACCGACAAAAAATTAAATTGGTCCGAGGTCGTTGGAACTGATTCCCATCATCCGTCGGGAGTAATTGGTGAATGCTATCCGGGAAGCCATTTTACCTGGGTGAAAATGTCTGAACCATCATATGATGGATTACGATTGGCACTTCTTGATGGCTCTCCTTCACTAAAGCGTTCGGATAGTTGCACAAGCGACCCTAATACACATGGGCAACTCGCTATAGAAAATATCGTGGTTGATGACGCTAAGTATTTGGGCAAAGGGCAATCCTTTTTCTGTCAACTCAACCCTTGGCTAAACACAATCATTGGTGGAAGAGGTACTGGAAAATCGACTTCGTTGGAGTTCCTACGAATTGCGCTTAAACGAAAGGAAGAAATACCCAAGAGCCTTGAAAAAGAATTCGCCAAATATAGTCAAACCTCGAACAACCGTCAAGATGAAGGCTTATTAAAAGATCCCACAGTTATCAAGGTAGGTTTTAGAAAAGACGGGGTGCGCTTTCGAGTCATCTGGTCTAATGCTGACGACAAGTATGAAATAGAGGAAGAGACTGCGCCTGAAATATGGAGAGTTGCCGTGGGAGACATTGCTCAACGGTTTCCGGTTAGAATTTATAGTCAGAAACAAATTTTCGAGTTAGCGAAGCATCCCCAGGCGCTATTGCAGGTCGTTGATGATGCCCATGCGGTCAATCATCGTGATTGGCAACTTGAATGGGATGAATTGGTTTCCAGGTATCTTTCAATTCGCGCACAAGAGCGAGAAGTCCAATCTGGTCTTCAGGAAGAAACAGTAATTAAGGGCCAACTTGAGGACGTCAAACGTAAGCTTGAGGTTTTTGAAAAGGCAGGGCATGCTGATGTCCTTAAGACTTATCAGTTTAGGCAGAACCAGAGTAAGGCCATCGATTCCTGGGAAAAGACGTGGGAAGGTTTTGCCAGAAAAGTTCTTGATATTTCAGGATCTCTATTGCCATCTGAATTGGATTTACAGCATTTCGATCCTGAGAATACTGATGAGAAAGAGCTGCTTGATGCTACTGCGGATATCCTTACGACATTTGAGAAGCTCCAGAATGAGATGAATTCAATCGCGCAGCGGATTGATGACACGAAGAGCGCGTGGATTCAAGCACGACCCGGCCTGGAAATATCGAAAAATATCAAAATGGCAAACCGAGAGTACACCGAGCTCCTCGGACAACTTAACGCCGCAGGTGCTGGTGATCCTTCGGCATATGGTGTTTTGGTTAAGCAGACTCAGGGGCTTGAGGAAAAGCTCAAGGGTTTCGACCAAAAGAGGGAAATCCTTGCTCAATATCAAAAGAATGCGGAAGAGTGTTTGAAAAAGCTCCGTGAGCATAGGGCCAAGATAACCAGACTTCGCGAGGATTTTCTTGAAAATACCCTTGTCGGCAATTCGTATGTCCAGATCAATGTCATTCCGTTTGGAAACAAGATTACAGTTGAGGAAGAGTTCCGTAACCTAATCGACAGAGGCAATGGTGGCTTTGATCGTGATATAGGCGTGGTCGATGGGGATGAAGGTCTGCTGGCTACTCTGACGCAGAACCCAGACAAAAACATGGAAGAGAAGATTGCTACGCTGAAATCTTCGCTGCTTGCAATTCATGCGAACGATACGGAAGCGGTGGAGTCATCCAAAGATCGACGATTTGTTTCCCACATTCAGGGATTGGCTCCCGAGCAAATAGATCGAATCCAGTGCTGGTTTCCCGATGACTCCCTGGATATCAGGTATAGTCTTAAGGAAGGTGCAGGCTTTAAACCTGTAGAGCAAGGATCACCAGGGCAAAAGACTGCTGCGCTTCTTGCCTTTATCCTCTCGTATGGCGATGAGCCTCTCGTGCTTGATCAACCGGAAGATGATTTGGACAATCACTTGATATACGATCTCATCGTAACGCAACTGAAGGAAGTCAAACAGAAGAGACAGGTTTTGGTTGTCACGCATAACGCTAATATCGTTGTAAATGGTGATGCGGATAATGTCATCGCCCTTGATGTGAGATCTGGGCAAACTCGAATTGTGACACAGGGTGGACTTCAGGAGCCTTCCATAAGAGATGAAATATGCCGAGTGATGGAAGGCGGGAGAGAGGCATTTGATCAAAGATATAGAAGAATCAATGCTGGGATCGTATAACGAACAAATTTATTCAGGTTACATCATCCCAAAGTCAATCAGAATCAACACGATATCAATTTGAATCACTCCATTTCAAACCGGAAAAAGGTACAATATCAATTGGATGAGCCAATAAGACCACGCGCTGCTGATGCTTGGCAGCTTCGGTTATCCGTATCCCGTAGGTTTTGTGTCGGAAGAATAAATAATAAAGGAACAATGTCATGAATGATGAATTCGAGCAAAATAATGATTTCGAGCAAGGTGAAGACCGGCTCACAGAGTTAATAAAACAGGCAGGTGAAACCGCTCGTAGAAAGAAGAAAAAGGTATTGAACAAACATTTTGAAAAAATCAGACAAGCCGTCAAAACTGCTGCGTCGTAACCGTTCAGACCCCTCTCATTTTTTTTACGCAGCAAGAGGCAGAGGAGGCACATCCAGCCCCTGGCGCCGAGCCGTGATAACCTCAGCGAGATATTTCCACGGACAGGCGTTGCGCTTCCTACACGTATCAATCACGCTCGCAAGTATGGCGAACACATGACTGCCTTGGCCATTACGGGTACCGTGGCTTAATTTGCGCGCAATAACCCAATGACGTAGTGCTTGCTCCGCCTCATTATTGGTCAGGGGCCACGTCGGATTGGACAACACATGAAAAATCGTGTCCCAGTCGTTGAGAAATTCTCTGGCCAGCTCGCGTGTTTTTTTATGGTCTGAATCGCGATATTTCATGCAGCATTCCTTAAATTCGGCCAGGAATTCTCTGTATATTGGCAAAAGGTCCGTGGATGGCCCCTCGCGAGCCTTGTAAATTACATCCATCAACTCGGTGAGCACCGCATGGGCCTCGGTGCCGAATGTGCGGGGATCATCGCTCAGGCTCTGTTTCAAACCTTTTGTCTTGCGCAGTAAATGCGCCCAGCAGCGGAGCCTGTTGAGGAATTTACGATAGGCCTTGTAGCCGTCGGTCATCAGCAAACCCTTAAAAGTCTGGCCGAGCACATAATCAAGTACTTTCTGGCTGCGAAAGCCAATGATGTAAAAGGTGACTGTCAGCGAGGTAAAGACCCATAACCACCGTTTC
>JAABTP010000029.1 GCA_011389815.1 Desulfobulbaceae bacterium
TGAAAGTAAGCATCTTAACAGAACCATACTCTGTCATGCATCCGATAATTGATCATACCTCACTTTTAATCGCACCCCATTTGGGAGTACTTTCGCCAGATGAGGTGCTGCAACAATTTTCGCTGGATGATCGATTGAAAGGAATTTCTCTTGAAGAAATTCAACAGTACCTAAAGAATAAACAAGGCGAAAAGGACAATTAACCAGTCATTTACATTAAATAAATCCATAGTGAAACAACAAAAAATAGACTGAATAGACTGGCATCGGCTGCTTGGCTTGATATTTATTGACTTTTTCAGCGGGTCAACCTGGAGCGTGGAACTGGAAAAAGACCTTTCCGTTAAAAACAGGGCGAACACGTAGGTTCGCCCCTACGGCACTCGGGGAGAAAAGAGTCTATTATTTTTCAAACATGTTGGCAAGATTACCCAGTACTGATCCTTCACCAGTACCCTGTCCTCCCTCCTGTGGAGCAGCAGACCAGATTCGTCCAGCCAGCCGGGAAAAGGGCAGGGATTGCAGCCAGACATGGCCGGGACCACGCAGAGTAGCAAAGAAAAAACCCTCACCACCAAATACGGCTGATTTTACATTGCCCACATACTCAATATCATAATTCACATTCCGGGTCAGGGCCACCAGGCAACCCGTGTCCACCCGCAGGCTTTCACCGGCCTGGAGCTCTCGTTCAACAATAGTGCCACCAGCATGGACAAAGCAGAGTCCGTCACCATCCAGCTGTTGCATAATAAATCCTTCTCCACCAAACAGGGCAGCACCTATCTTTTTCTGAAAAGCCACCCCAATGGCTACGCCCTTGGCTGCGCAGAGAAAGGCGTCTTTCTGGCAGATAATCCTGTTGCCGTATTGGCTCAGATCCAAGGGGATAATCTTGCCCGGATAGGGAGAAGCAAAAGCCACCTTGCCTTTGCCTTGGCCCTGAAAGGTGAACATGGTGACAAATAAGCCTTCACCGGTAATTAACCGTTTTCCTGCCCCAAGCATTTTGTCAAAAAAGCCGCCTTGTTGGGATGAGGCCGAGCCATCACCGAAAATGGTGTCCATGTGAATAAAGTCGCTCATGTACATCATGCTGCCTGCCTCAGCCACCACACTTTCCTGTGGATCAAGCTCAACTTCGACAAACTGCATTTCATGACCAAAAATTTCGTAATCAATTTCATGGGACTGTCGTCCGACCATGGGCGGAGGTGTGATGCCTGCTGCACCGGGATTACTCAATTCCTTGACCTGGTCCACTGCTAACCAGTCGTTAAAGCCTTCCCGCCAGACCATAGTCGTCTTGTTGTATTGGCCGGATTGTATTCCGGTGATGAGTTGTTCCTGGGAAAAAGGACCGACTGTTTGTCCATTAACCGCAACATACCAGTTGTACATGATGCCACCTCATGAAGATTTTATTATGCTCAGGGAGTTGGTCTGAGCTGGTAATGTTAAACCTTTTCAGGGTTTTTTGGTGCCGAGTATACACATGTTTGTTGTGTTTGCGTCTGAAAACTGCTGGCTCTTCAACAGAATATCCGCTATTCTTACAGATATGGAAAAAAAAGTCATAAAAAAGATACAAGAGGCTGTTGGGCAGGCGAATTTACTGACAGATGTCGAGGATCGTTCCTGCTATAGTTACGATGCCTCAAGTCAAAATTTCATGCCAGATGCTGTGGCCTTGCCTGAAACCAAAGAGCAGGTTGCGGCCTTGCTTTGTCTTGCTGAAGAGTATGGTTTTCCGGTCATTCCCCGTGGGGCTGGCAGCGGTACCACTGGTGGAGCCTTACCTGTGCAGGGAGGCCTGGTTATTGGGTTCAGTCGGATGAAACGAATCCTGGAAATTGACCCGGATAATATGATTGCAGTGGTGGAACCAGGGGTTGTGACTGGTGAGCTGCAAGCTGCTTTGAAAAAATACGGTTTAATGTATCCCCCGGATCCGGCCAGCTTGAAATTTTGTTCCATTGGCGGCAATGCCGGAGAATGCGCCGGAGGCCCCAGTGCAGTGAAATACGGGGTGACCCGTGATTATATTATCGGCCTTGAGGTGGTGTTGCCTGGAGGGAAGATTATGCGGACAGGGGTGCGCACGGAAAAAGGCGTGGTAGGCTATGACCTGACCCGGCTTTTTATCGGTTCTGAAGGAACCTTGGCTGTTTTTACTCAGCTCATTCTCCGGCTCCTTCCGCTTGCTGAGACCAAGGTGACTTTTTTGCTCAGTTTTTCTTCTCTGGCCCAAGCAACCAGGTTGGTGGCAGAGATCCTGGCTGCTGGCCTGATGCCCTGTACCCTGGAATATATGGATAAAACCGCTGTGCAGGTGGTGCGTGATCAAATAACCTGGCAGCCGCCTGAAAAGACAGCCGCCCTTTTGCTGGTGGAATTTGATGGAGATCAGGCTGAGGTTGCTCAACAGGCGCAAAAATTTGCCGATTTTGTCTGGCAGAAAAAAAACTGCACCTTACGACAGGCAGCGGATGAAGCGGAAATCAAAGAACTCTGGCAGGCCCGATGCTCTATTGCTCCGGCCTGTTTGCATTTGCGCCCTCATAAAATTGCTGAGGATGTGGTGGTGCCCCGTTCCAGCATACCAAAATTAGTTCAATTCACCGAGCAACTGGCCCAGGAGCTGAATCTGATCATTTTGACCTTTGGTCATGCCGGAGACGGGAATATTCATGTGAATATTATGGTGGATAAACAGAACCAGGAAGAATACAATAATGGATGCAAGGCCAAAGAACAGCTCTTTGAACGTGTCCTTGCTCTGGGTGGCACCCTTTCTGGTGAACACGGGGTGGGCATCACTAAGTCATCTTTTCTTGCTCAGGAGCTTGATGCAACAGCCCTTTCTGTGATGAAGCAATTGAAGAAACTTTTTGATCCCCATAATATTTTAAATCCGGGCAAGATTTTTCCTGCTCATTAATACCCCGCCCCTTGGGGCGGAGTCTTTTATTGCTGAACAGGCAGGCTGTTTTGAAACTCAAATTGACACTTACCATCATCAGCCTGCTCTTAATCAGTATGCTGTTGATCAATTTTGTGCTACTCTTATTGTGGAAACACGACGCCTTGCAGCGGGAGGTGAAGTATGATCAGGCTATTCTTTCCCATATTCACTCCTTACTCCTGCAAGACAAGCAAGGGCGTACAGGCAATTTTGATCACCAATTTGCTTTTTCAGAGTATTATGATGCTTCAGAACAAGGGCGATTCTTTTTTTTGCTGCAAGCCGGGAAAAGGGCAGGGCAGGGGGAGGAGGCAGCATCCCGAACAGCGCGAACAACCGGCATGTCTATCAGCGAAGAGAGCAAGATAACAGCATTGCTTGCTGGAGTTGCCAGGAAAGCCCAACATACTGGAAAACCAGTAAGTCGTACTGCATCCGTAAACCCTCATACCCTGTTGTGTAATGATCTTCTGTTGAATGCACAGCCAGTCGTGGACCAGGGAGAAATCATCGGTGCTGTTGCTGTGGTTCGCTCGCTTGATCCCCTTTTCCTGACCCTGTGGCAGAACGAAAAAACATTGCTTGTGTATCTGGTGCTTAATCTGTTGGTACTTGGGGTTATAGCATTTTTCAGGATGTTTAATCTGGTTATCCGGCCAGTGGATCACCTGGTTGGTCTGGCTGATCAATACCGCAATTATGATCCGTTTCAATTTACTCCGGAAAATTCCGGGACAGAGTTTGGGAAATTATCCAAGAGCCTGAACTCTATGCTGGCAAGGATTGAGGATGATCGACAATCTTTGCAACAGACAGTTACAGCCCTGGAAGCGGCAAACCTAACCTTGAAAAAGCAGCAACAGGAGATGGTTCGGGCGGAAAAATTGGCAACAGTGGGGCGAATGGCAGCAGGGTTGGCCCATGAAATTGGCAACCCATTGAGTGTGGTCCAGGGATATGTGGAGATGCTTCTTGCCTCCAAAGAGCAACCTGAGAACCACAGGGATTTTCTTTGTCGCTCTGAGCAGGAACTGCACCGGATTGATACATTGATTCGCCAATTGCTTGATTTTTCCAGGGCTGCCAAGGGAAAGCCGCAGCTTTTTTCATTGCATGAATTATTGCATTCAATTCTGACGATGATCAGGACGCAAACCGCATTTCGGGATATTGCTCTTGCTACAGATTTTGCTGCTGAGAACGACCAATTATATGCTGATAAAGAGCAATTGCGTCAGGTCGTTGTGAACTGTCTGCTCAACAGCGCAGATGCAATACATATGGTTGCTCAAAAGGATGAAAAGGCGAGAAAAGACGGCAGGATATTCATGACAACAGCTGTACAATGCCCACTGTCTCAGGGTGAGCAAAAAGAAGAGATGCAGCAGCTTGTTCTTTGTATCCGCGATAATGGAACAGGAATTGCAACAAAAAACCTTGCCCTTGTGTTTGATCCTTTTTTTACAACAAAAGAACCAGGCAAAGGGACAGGATTAGGCCTGTCAGTTTCCCGTTCTCTTGTGGAAGCAGCTGGCGGTACAATGGAGCTGCGCACTGAAATCGGGCAAGGCAGTACTATGCTGCTCTGTTTTCCTCTTGCTTGTCCAAACAAAGATAATATCCCTGGTTGAGAACAGGTACTGGAATCGTGTATGAATAATGAGAGTGAACAAATAAAAGATGTCCAGCAAGTTCTCATTGTTGATGATGAGGAAAATATGCGCCACATGCTCTCTGCGCTCCTGAGTGGAGAGGGATATCAGGTGAAAACAGCTGCGGACGGTCAGGAGGCTGTGAATCTCTTGGCAAAGAAATCGTTTGCCTTTGTTCTTTGTGATATCAAGATGCCAAAGATGGATGGTTTGGCCTTTCTTAAAGCAGCAAACGCAATTGATCACAGTGCCACCGTGATCATGATGTCTGCTTTTGGCTCAGTGGATACAGCTATTGAGGCCATGAAGCAGGGGGCGTATGATTTTGTTTCCAAACCTTTTAAGAGTGATGAAGTGGTCTTGGTGCTGAAAAAGGCTGAAGAGCGGGAACGGCTCCGTCAGGAGAATATCCGTCTGCAAAGAAAGGTTGTTGAGCTGGAGAAAAAGATCGGCTTTGGGCAGATGATCGGAAAAAGCAAGGCCATGCAAGAGGTCTTTACCTTGGCTGACAAGGTGGCCAGGCATCCGACCACTGTTCTGATAACTGGTGAATCCGGTACAGGCAAGGAATTAGTGGCTGCTGGTATCCACGCAAAAAGTGGCAGGGCAGATCAACCCTTTATTGCAGTGAACTGCGGTGGTGTGCCGGAAAATTTATTGGAAAGTGAATTTTTTGGCTATGTACGAGGGGCCTTTACCGGAGCAGCTCAGGATAAAAAAGGGCTGTTTGAAGAGGCCAATAAAGGAACCTTTTTTCTTGATGAGATTGGGGAGCTTCCTCTGGCTATGCAGGTGAAGTTGTTGCGGGTTTTACAGGAGCAGGAAATTCGGCCTATTGGCTCGGCCCGGAGAAAGAAAATTGATGTTCGTATACTTGCTGCCACAGCCAGGAATGTCAGTGAAGAGGTCGAGCAAGGTCGTTTTCGTGAAGATCTGTTTTATCGGCTCAATGTGATTAATATCCAGGTGCCGCCCCTGCGCAAACGGACTGGGGATATCCCACTGCTCTGTGATTATTTTATCGGAAAATTTATTGAGAATTTAAAGCTTCCGGATATACAAGGAGTCAGTAAGGCAGCCATGCAGTATTTGTTGGCCTATCCCTGGCCTGGTAATGTCCGTGAACTGGAAAATGTGCTGGAGCGGGCTGTGATTTTGGCTGAAGGCGAATATATTGAGCCGAATAATTTTCCTGATGCTATTTATGAAAATTCTTCAGATAATACTGTTGATTTCTTGACAGGTCTGTCTTCTATCAAAGAAGGGAAGAAAAAGGTTGAGGAGCAACTGATCCGCCAGGCCCTTGCGGAGACCGAAGGAAATAAAAGTCAGGCTGCCCAGATTCTTGAGATTAGTTATCCTTCTTTATTGAGCAAAATTAAAGAATATGGAGTGGAGGGCGAACAAGAAGGCGTGGGGGAATAAGAAGGCAGTGTAGGAGTATTAAATAAGTTTACAATTGGCCTGTGGAATGGAAAAAATATACTGAGTCGTTTGCAATTATACGAGTTTTTTCTTTTGGTATCTTGTTAGAATTATTTGATGAGGAGTGTTTTTGTCGCTGATTTTAGAGGATCGGACTGATATTTGCATCAATGCAATTATAGAAATAGGCTGCTGGTACGATGAGCCTGACAATATGAAGTGACTACGACGTGATTATCCAATGAAGATGAGAAGAAAAATAAGCGATTCAAGAGGTTTTTCCTTTTATGAACTGATGATTGTGATCGCAATTATTGGTATACTTTCTGCGATTGCTCTCCCAAGTTTTTTGCGCTCTCTGCCTGAAAAACGCCTGAAAAACGCTGCCAGAAACCTGTATGTAGATTTACAGAAGGCCAGGCTGTTGGCAGTCAAGGAAAATACAAATATAACCTTTACCTTTGATACAGCTGCGGGACAATATATTTTTCCAGACGGCGGGACCATGGTAACTGAATCTTTAACGGATTATGGTGCTGTTCGCTATGGGTGTGATATAGCCACTAATGATTGGAACGGTGATGCTCTTGGTGCTACTACAAAGACGACATTCACTGATGATACAGTGCGTTTTGGCACCACAGGAGCTGTTGAAATGGATGATGGTACCGGTACTTTTCAGCTGCTTACTCAAGAGGAGGGAGCTGCTCTGCAAAGCGAAAACGACCAGACTGTCTGTTATGCGGCCACTGTTTCAAGGTTCGGTTCTGTCAAAATATACAGATACAACGGTTCTGCCTGGGTAGATTAAGGTTGCTCAGCAAGCTGATTTTTCTTGCAAAGGAGGATGTGTTTGTTAGCTCGTAAAAAAAACAGTTTATACTGCTAATTCGACGAGGTGATTTCATGCAGGAATCAGGGGGGAAAAGGAAAGAGGTAGGTGGTTTTTCTTTTGTTGAGCTGATGGTAGTGATTGCTCTTATTGGAATTTTGTCAGCTATAAGTATTCCAAGTTTTTTAAGTGGCTTGCCGGAAAAAAGGTTAAAAGCAGCAGTGCGAAATGTCTATGCGGATTTGCATAAAGCACGATCGCTTGCTGTAAAGAAGAATAAAAAGATAACAGTTCGATTTGATGAAGCTGGCCGTTATTACTATTTTGATGAGGATGAAAGCGGGACTGCCGGAAATAACGAGTGGAATGCTGATGAAGAAGGAGGTAACTTAGCCGATTACGGAGAAGTTATTTTTGGGCAGGGAAAGGCGACAAAAAACTGGAATAAAAAGTTAATAAAAAATGTTGCGTCGTATAAAGGCATTTATTTTAAGGCTGTTGGAACAGCGGATAACGATAGTGTTTATTTACAATATCCAGGAGACGATGTTTGCTATGCGATAACGACAACAAGATACGGAAAAATCCAGATCAGAAGATTTGATGGTGTTTCCTGGGATACTGATTGACGTGGAATGCCGGGCAGACACATAGGTCTGCCCCTACATTTCCACATCTGAAGCAGAAAATTTTATTTGTTGTAGATTATTGTCCAGAAAAAAGCTCTTGTGTCGGTTTGAAAAGGCTGGTATCCGAAAAGGAGAGAGAAAACATGAAGAAAGCACGGTTAGGAGATAACGGATTTACCCTTATCGAGATCATGGTGTCTATGGTCATATCCAGCTTAGTGATAGCAGGAATATACGGTGTGTATACTATTCAGCAAAGAAGTTACACTGTGCAGGAGCAAGTTAGTGAGATGCAACAGCGAATCAGGGGTGCTGTAGATTATATGGCAAGGAATATCAGAATGGCTGGTTATGATCCAAACGGACTTGGATGTGACTCTGATTTAACAACAACAGCTCCTAGTACATTGGAATTTGATATTTGTGATGAAACAGACAAAAGAGAATTCACCATAGCCTATGACAAAACAGAAGGAGACATTAATGTCACAACTGTTTTGAATGGAGGTACTGGTTCAACTATGCCATTGGCAGAAGGTGTTGATGCTTTTTTGTTTAGATATCTTGACAGCCAGGGAAATGTCGCTACTGGTAATAACATTACAGTTGTTGAAATTTCCATGCTGGTGCGCTCCAGTGCCCCGGATTTTAAGCATACAGATACGATGACCTATGTTCCGGGTTCAGGCGATCCAGCAGATTGGAAAAAGGCAACCAATTTTGATAACCCATCAACCAACTCCCCAAACAAAAATTTTCATCGTCGATTGCTTATAACTTCAATTGCAATGCGTAATATGTGATGTGTGAATGCTATGAAGAAGACAAGAAAAAGAATTTCTCAGGATGGTTTTACGCTTATTGAATCTTTAATGGCAATGGCCATATTTACTATTGGTATTCTCGGGCTTTTTGGGATGCAAACCGCAGCTATTAAAGAAAATCTTGCAGCTAACGCTATAACCATTGGTTCAACATGGGCTACTGACAGGGTAGAGCGATTGCTGGCAATGGATTATTCTGATCCGGGCCTTGCTTTGACTGTTGGTACCTGCGCTGATTTGCCGGAAAGTTACACCGATACAGGGTGGTCGGCTGATTCGCCTGTACTGCAGGATTCAGGTAGTACCGGAGGACCGGAATATAGAGTGTATTGGGCAGTTGCCAATGACTGCACACTGACTGACCTTCCTGTGGCGCAGAGACCTAAGTATCTGCGCGTTATCGTCACCAGAGAAGTTGGTACGGGTCAAGAAGACGTGGCGATATTGAACTACATTGTCCAAAATATCTAAGACTGAAGAGAAAAATGCAGAGGCTTGTTATGAAAAAACGAGAAATGTACTCCAGAAATGATGAGGGTTTTGTGATGGTTGCAGCCCTGCTCATTTTGCTTGTTTTGACAGTGATGGGTATTGCTGTTAACAGGAATACAATGACCGAGTGGCGAATAGCGATGAATGACCGTCAGCATAAAGTGGCTTTTTATTCAGCAGATGCGGTGTCAGAGCTGAGCGCAGAGATCCTGGAGCAAAGTATTGCCTGTTTAGGATTGGTCGATGGGGAGCTTTTGGCAGGGTATGATGGGTTCAATGTATATGTAGAGGAGGGTAAAGGAGGGTTCTGGCGTAACTATGCTGAAGATACTGTTCCTGTGCCAAAGGATGATAATGCGACCGGTGATGATGGGCGTGATTTGGTTTTCCCGGCAGTTGTTGTTGGTGGAACATATAGTGCAGAACTTACAAACGCTCAGCCACATGCAAATATTATCATGCGTGGTAATACGCAACTGACTAAAGGAACAGCCATTGAAATGGCGGCAGGTTATGCAGGAGGAGCAGGCAAGAGCCTTGGAAGTGGTGGGGCATCATTAATTTATGATATTAATGTCTATCAGGTAGATAGAAAAAGAAATACCGCTTCTGCTGTTTGTACGAAATATTTACACTCGTTAGGCTCTGAGGGTACGTGTAATTATTGACGAATGATCAAGCGTTTGTACATAAAAAATATTGATGATTGCTGAAATATATATAGAGAGCGGGGTGAGATTATGAAAAGAACAGTTCAAAAGGCATGGCTGGTAGTGATTGGTGCTATGCTGTTATACTGGCTGATACCTGGTATAGGTTTCGCCAATGTATGTAGTCAGGGTACTGGCGTTCCGCCTTTTCTGTCTGCCGGAGCAAAGCCGAATCTGTTAATGGTTCTGGATAACTCAGGTTCCATGCTGGATGCGGCGTATAGTAAATCAGGAACGATTCTAGATGAGAATGGTGATCCCATCAGTAGCTCAGGTGGAGTTGATATGACCTATCAGCGTTGTCTGGATGGGGATTATGATATCAGTGAGTATGATAATCAGGGAAATGAAACGGTGCCGCCGCTTACCACTGTTACTGGCTATGATGACAGTAAAACCTATGGTGGTTATTTCGAAGACGATCAATGGTATCAGTGGAAAGGGAAATCAGGAACCTATGCTTACTCCTCTTGGCAGAGTGGTCAGTCTTATGAGATGGGAGATAGGGTCTTTGATTACGGTAATATCTATGTTGCTATTTCAGCTGGAACTTCTTCCGGGAACTCTATTGATGAAGACGAAGGCGTTGATTGGGATCATCTCTTTTACCTTCCACGCTGGACCAATGGCACCGTGTATGCAGCTGGCGCATTTGTGTGGTATGAAAATCAATTATACTATACCGCAAATGGCGGGACCAGTAGTGATACTGATGATACGGATGGACTCAAGCTGTCAGATGATACAGGGGTAACGGATTGGGTTGAAGTAGATTCAACCTGGATGCCAACATCATATGCAACAGGAGATATTGTTACCTATAATGGTATATATTACCAGGCATTGTCGAGTGTAAGCAGTACTGATGCCAAACCTGGTGAGGATAATGGAGCCAAATGGCAAAGTCTTCGGCAAGGAGCTTTTGAGGAAATTGATCCGGTGGATGCCTGTTCTGGAGCTGCGTCATCAGACACAAAATATAAGCGCACAGATGCTTTATGTCTCAGTATTGATGAAACTGTGACTCCAAACAAGGTGACCACCTTTGCTGCTCGAGGTAATTTCCTCAACTGGGTCATGGCTTCAAAGTTTGATGTGGAAAAGAAGATCCTTACTGGTGGTAAATTTAATTATTATGAGCAGGTTATGGTTGCCGAACATCGGGGCTGTTCCGGTTCACGCTTTCTCAAGCAAGTAAAGCTGGATAGTGGAAAATTCCTTTCTTTAGGTGTTCGTGGTTCTAAATATTCAGCAGACGATGTGTTTATGAGGGATCGTGTTGATACCACTGATGATACTGCTCGATTGGAAATTTTGGCTATTACGGCGGATGGGTTCAAGCCTTCTGCGGAATGTCAGGAGATGATTGATACCATTACAACCAAAGTGTTAAGCGGGGCAAACTGGAGTCAAGCCATTGATACCTGTCTTGATACTTTTCCTGATGCTGATGGAGCGATAGCCCAACAGCGCCCCATGTTGAACCATAGTTTGCAGTTTTGTGCCAGTTTAAGTGGTAATAATACGAGAAATGTCACAACTATTACTAATGAATGTGAAGGTTTATATACGGAAACTAACCAGAGTCCGGCATATGAACCTTCTGAGCTTGAACCGGAAAACGGAGCGTATATCTGCTTTGGAATTTATGATGCGGCTCTCAGTCAGACAGAGAGAGCAGGTTATGTGGGCCGCTGCTGGAAACCTGCCCAGGGGGAACAGAAAACCTGTGAGACCATACCTGCTTCGCTGGAAAATAAATGTTCCGGTGATCCGTGTACATATACGGATAATGGAGAGTTGTATTTAAATGAAACTCCGACAAATGGATCAATTCGATATAACTATAAATGCACCAGTACAAGTGGCCAGCTTGACGAATTTGGTTGTAAAAAACACAATAGTGATGTGGCTGGAGACCGTAGCTACTGGGAACGGCAGTATAAGTGGTATTATCCAGATTTTGGAGTATATATAGGGTCATGCATGGAGGGCGAAGTTGCTGAGGGTGCTACTTCTGCCGATTGGGAAAATGCTGATGACTCTACAGCAGTAGAAGAATGTATTGTTCAGGCAAGTATTGATTACTGTAACGACACTTCAATCCCTGAAGTTATTGACCCTTCAGATCAGGCTGGTGATACAACAACCACATGGAATATTCCCGGTGTATTAACAGATTCTCAAGTTTTGGCTCAACTGGGCGGAACCAATCCGTTGGCAACAATGAAAGGATATATTGCTGAAACGGACAGACCTGAAGGAATTATTCAGTCTGTTGCTCAGGATTTGCGCCTTGGGGCCATGTCGTTCCATAATGTCGGAGCAGCGACTGAATGTAGCGCAGAGTACTTAACCGATGGTATAGAACGTTTTTGTCCTGTGGAAAATAAGGATGGTGCAGAGCTGCTTGTTGCATTAAAAGACGGGGAACTCGTAACTGCAAGTAATGATTCCACGTATGCAAGCGGAAAACGAAGGCATGTTGATGATCTTGCCCAGGCGATCAATGATATCCGTGCCACTTCCTGGACACCTCTTGGCGAGGCTATGTACGGTGCCTTAGGATATTACACCCAGAATGAAGAATTCTGCCTGAATTTTGACAACAACGGCAAGTGTTTGGATTGGTGCCTGGAGACAGATAGTAGCGGCAATTGCACAGATCCTGCTGATGATGATCCGGTTCAGTACTGGTGCCAGGATAACCATATTCTGCTGATTACCGAAGGAGAGTCCACAGCTGATATTAATACGAAAATAACAGCTTTTGCTCCCACTGGAACAGAAGATTATGTCAATACCCGTTCAATAACATGCGAATGTCATCCCGATAATATGGATGCCGGGCAGTGTAAGGATGATGTTTTTACGGGTGATGGCGGAACCACTGATACAGAATGTACAGGGAGCCTGTATAGCAGTACCTATCTGGATGACATGACGTGGTGGGGGCAAAATATTCGCTCTCTTTATAAAGACAGATGCGTTGCAGACCCAGATGGTCGTGAAACAGAAAAAGATAACATCTTTACCCATGTGGTTACAACTGGCAGCTTGACAGAAGGTGGGGACGGAGAGTGCGACCCTGCTACTTTGATGCAGGCAGCAGCAGTTAATGGAGGCACAACAGAGTATTACCCAGGTGAAGATCCAGATGATCTGGAGGATAACCTGATGGCTGTTTTGGATGATATTCTCAGCCGGGCCTCCTCTGGTTCCGCAGCTTCAGTTATTTCCAGCTCCAGAAGTGGTTCAGGTGCTGTGTACCAGGCCGTATTCTGGCCTGAATATGAGTATGAAGATACTGCCGGAGATACACAGCAGATAGCTTGGGTAGGGAATGTTCATTCTCTGTTTATGAGTGCTGAAGGGAAGATGTATGAGGATACTAACCATGATGGTAAGCTGGATGAAACTCAGGATAGGCGAGTCATGTTTTACTTCAGTAATACTGTGAATAAAACCCGTGGATGTTATGATATTAATGAGTTCATTTTAACTGGAACTTGTCCGGATGATTCCGAGCCAGAATGTGATGCAACTCCAACAGATGAGGGGGGTGCAGGACATAGTTGTGCAGAAATTAATGATATTAATTATTTATGGTCTGCAAATAATTATCTGGAGTCCTTGAGTGATGCTGATGTCCATACAGCCCGGAAAATTTTCACCTGGAATGATGCCAATAATGACGGAATGGTTGATGATGCAGAATGGTTCCGGCTTAAGAAGAATGTTGATTGGGACACTTTGAATGGCATTGCAGCGGCCACAGCGGATGATGATGTGGATGGTAACGAACGAGGGCCTGTATCATGGGATTTCCTGACTCCTGGTGACACAAATTTTGTCCGTGATGATGGGGGCACTGATCTTGCGACAATATCAGGCTATGAAAATGATGCCTTGAATGCCCTGATAGGCTGGTTGCACGGCGAAGACCAGGCTAATACCGAGAATTTGGTGGACGGAGACGTGAACTTAAATGACAGGATAGACAAGGAGTTGCGCTCAAGGTACTATGAAAAAAACGGCATAGGGTATACCTGGAGGTTAGGCGATGTTATTCACTCTACCCCGATCGTTGTTTCCAGACCAGCGGAAGCCTATAATTATATATACAGGGATCCCACCTATAATGATTTTGTTAATAAATGGGCCAAGCGACGAAGCGTGGTATATTTTGGGGCCAATGACGGTATGCTTCATGCAGTAAATGCTGGGTTCTATTTTGAAAATGGGAATCAGTTTTGCTGTACTGATGAATTGGACACAGATGGAACCTGTAAGAAGGCCCCATACGAATACACGGATACAACAACTGGAATCACAGTCACCGGGGTCTGCGATGGTGCGCCTGATCTCGGAGAAGAGTTGTGGGCCTATGTCCCGTATAATCTCCAACCACATCTGAAATGTCTGGCAGATGAACTGTATGTGCATAAGTATTTTGTGGACCAGGAACCGCAAATCTTTGATGTGCAGATTTTTGCGGAAGAAGAGGCATGCAAGACTAATGGGTTGGATGATCCGGGATGCATACATCCTGGTGGCTGGGGAACAATATTGGTTGGTGCCATGCGTTTTGGTGGCTCGTCGGTCCTGGCAGAATCCCTTGATGATGATCAGCCGGACAGTATTGATGATAAAAGGGAGTTTATTTCTTCCTTTTTTATCCTTGATATCACTAATCCAGAGGTAGATTTGACCGTTGCTGGAGCTGAACCGCTTTTGCTTGGGGAAATGACCCGAACAACGGAAGACAGTAGCGGTACAGATATATATGCTGATCTGAATTATACAACCGCTGTTCCTGCTATGGTGATTATGCGTGATGGAGGCGAGAATGCAGTTACCTCCAAGTGGTATCTGGCCTTGGGCAATGGTCCCACCGAGCAAAGTGGTAAAAATACAGATCAGGCAAAGATTGCGATTTTTCCTCTTGAACGCCTGAAAGGCGAGATGACCTGGTCAACAACTGCGGGAAGCGGGCCTGGAACAGCAGGCAGACCTGTTGCATATACAGGCAATGGAAAGGGTGCTTTTCGTATTTTGAATCAGGAACCGAGTAATGACGGGTTCTATGAACTGCCAGGAAGATTTTTAATACCCAAGGCTATGGGGGTTGATGATCCGACCAGAGATGAACCCGGATTTATTTCAGATATCATTTCAGTAGACTATAATATTGATATGACAGCACCGGATAACCTTGGAGCCCGATATCGTACTGATGCGATTTATTTCGGAACCACTGACGGCAGTGATTTTGCCCAGTACCTTGATGAGGATGCACCGGATGAGCAGTTCTATTGGAACGGCGGAGGCAGGTTATTTCGTATGGTTACTAAAGTGCTGGATTCAAGCAACGAAGAAATAGCTTCGAAACCTTCGGAATGGGCTGCCAGATGGCCGACAACAGAGCCTTCTGCAACTCAGGACAGTGCTGGTCCTGTTCGTATGCTGCTTGATGTGAAACGACCGATTACAGCTGGTCCATCCATCGGCTATGATGGAGAAAACTATTGGATTTATGCTGGAACAGGTCGTTTCTGGGATGAAATGGATAAAACAGATGATGGTTGGTGTATTGGCGGCTCATCTGATACTGCTTGCTGGGATGCGAATGAATCAACTGATCCGACAAAAGAGAAAAGAGTGCAATCAGCTATGTTTGGTGTGAAGGAGCCAACCGCAGATGCTCGTTCCGGTTCGGATTGGGGCTGGGACGCATCTGTAGAACCGGTACTCACAGAAGCTGATATTGCTTCCATCTGTAAGGAGAAAATCTTTACCTGGCAAACTATTGATTGGGACAGAACCAGTCAGGATAATAAGAGTCTGGCACCAGCAGCAGCACCGGGTAAGCGAGGGTTGATGAGAACCGATGATATCGTGGTCGGGACAGATGCTGATGCAACGCTTGGTTGCTTTCATTGCACAACAAATGTAAGTACCGGAGCCTATGATTGTATCCCTTCATCAATTTGCTTTCCAGACAGCATAAATAACTACATGGAAATGGTTTATGAGGAAAATGATGATCTGAATGGGGCACCCACCTTTTCACGGTTGATAGACTATATAGCTGGTACTGGATGTCAAACCGTGAACCAGGGCCTGGTTGACGATCATGTGATATCACAAGAGTTATATAATACGTTAAAAAGCACGTATCAGGACAAAGTGATTGTAACCGGGCTTGATGGCTGGTATCATGAATTTCATGATCCAAGAGAGCGAAATCTGGGCAAAGCAGCTCTGCTTGGAGGGCTCCTGACCTTTACAAGCTATCAGCCTTTTAATGATAAATGTAAGGCTGAGGGACAGAGTTTCTTGTATGGCCTGCACTATCAGACCGGGACAGCACCGGAGAAATCTGTCTTTGGTACCTTTGATGAGTCAGATGGGTCAATTAAATCGGATAGCTCAGGGTCTCGGGTAAATCCAAAACTCGGCTTGGGACGTGGGTTGTCCACAACGCCAAGTATGCATGTGGGATCTTCTGACGACCATGCAGCTAAGGCATTTATCCAGACCAGTACTGGTGAGATTATAGAAGTAACCCAGGAAGAGTTGCCGTATGGTAATACAAAAAGCGGAAGGCAGGGCTGGACTGATCGATGTGAATAATCTCCTGTAAGGGATTCAATAAGAAATATTCTATTCATTATTTTGAGTGCCGTAGGGGCACGGCGTGCCGTGTCCTTACAGTTCAACTATTTCTTGTCGGATTCCTAATAGGGTAGGGCACGCCCCATGCATTCTTACTCTAAACAAGCCAGCAATTCCAGATCGTTTGGAGTTGCTGGCTGTTTTTTTGCTCTACACCAGCTTATCAAACAGATTGAACAGAATTTTCTTCACCAGGGAAGAGCACTTTTTCCTTGACTTCTATGTGTTCCCGCCTATATTTACCCTCTTTATACGTAATTCTCAGACAGCCTGAGCATTGATAAAAACAGTTACAGGCTACAGTATTTTTAAATCCGATAACAATGGGTAATCCCATAACATTTAACTCAAAGAGGATAGGATTATGTCTCAATTGGTAGCCCCTCACGGCGGAAAAGGTCTTGTTTGCGCTCTGCTGCACGGCAGCGAGCTGGTCGCTGAGCAGGAAAAAGCGGCAGGTTTTAAAAAAGTGCAGGTAAGTGCCCGTGCCAAAGGCGACCTGATCATGATGGGGATCGGTGGTTTCTCTCCGCTGGACGGTTTCATGAACAAGGCTGACTGGAAGGGTGTATGTGAGAATTTTCAGCTGGCTGATGGCACTTTCTGGCCTGTACCCATTACGCTGGATATCTCCAAGGAAGATGCAGATGCCATTGAACTGGGCCAAGAGATTGCACTGGAAGCTGATGGCGAGATCATGGCCACCATGAAGGTCAGCGAGAAGTACGAGATGACCGAGGCTGATAAAAGATGGGAATGTGAAAAAGTCTTCATGGGTGAAGGTGAAGAGTCTGTGGATGGCAACTTCTGGAAGATAGCTCCAGAAGATCATCCTGGCGTTATTATGGTAATGAATCAGAAGGATGTCAATATTGCCGGTCCAGTGAAAGTACTGTCTCAGGGCAGCTATCCGGACGAGTACCCTGGAGTCTATCTGACCCCGGCTGAGACCCGTGCTATGTTTGAAGAGCGTGGATGGTCCAAGGTTGCTGCACTTCAGCTGCGTAACCCCATGCATCGTTCCCATGAATATCTGGCCAAGATCGGCATTGAGGTCTGTGACGGCGTATTGATCCATTCTCTGATCGGTAACCTGAAGCCCGGAGATATTCCGGCTGACACCCGTGTCAAAGCTATTGAGATACTGATTGACAACTATTTTGTGAAAGATAATGTTATCAATGGCGGTTATCCGCTGGATATGCGCTATGCCGGTCCTCGTGAAGGCCTGCTCCATGCCACCTTTCGTCAGAACTACGGTATCACCGATATGCTGATCGGTCGTGACCATGCTGGTGTGGGTGATTTTTATGGCCTGTTTGAGGCCCAGGAAATCTTTGATCGTGTTCCCAAAACCGGTGAGCCGGGTAAAGACCTGCTTTGCCAGCCCATGAAGATTGACTGGACCTTTTACTGCCATAAATGTGATGGTATGGCTTCTCTGCGGACCTGTAATCACACCAAGGATGACCGTGTTATCCTGTCTGGTACCAAGCTCCGAAAGGCACTGTCTGAAGGTGCTGACATCGTGGATCATTTTGGTCGTGACGAGGTTCTGGATCACCTCAAGAAGTATTATGCAAGCCTGACCGAAAAGGTTGAGGTCAAAATGCAGGGTGCAGCTTCCGGCGACTCCATGTAATTTCTGGATAGTTGCGTGTAGGGGCAGACCTGTGTGTCTGCCCGGCATATTATTGTAGGGGCTTGTAGGGGCGAATTTCGTATTCGCCCCTATTTTTTTGCCTTACGCCATTATGCAATGCCTGATACTTCTCTGTCAGCTCATAGAGCTTGTCAAGGTAGTCCTTTTTATGAGAGCCACCCACCGTTAAAACGGTGGGCTATTATCAATCACCCCTCCTGGGCGGAGATACTCGGAAAACAGCGTCCCGGTGGGACTGCCGAAATATGTGATGCTAAAGGCATATGCTAACCGTCTTTTAACAGTTTTCTCCTTGACGCTCTGCGCTGAACCGGCTAAATATCACAAACAACTTTTTGAATGCTTCACAGAGTCCATATGAGAAGAAAATTTTATCGTACTCTTATTATATTTCAAAAAAATATTACAAAATTTCCAGGAGGAAAGTCTTATGACAGTCTATGTTACAGGCCACAAAAATCCAGATACCGATTCAGTCACCGCAGCCATTGCTTATGCTGAGTTGCTCAAGGCCAGTGGAGAAGACGCTATCCCGGCTATGCAGGGAGCAATGAATCCAGAAACGGAAACTGTTCTCAAACGTTTTGGTGTAGCAGCACCAGAGATTATGACAGATGCTGCTGGTAAGACTGTGGCTCTGGTTGATCATAGTGACCTGAACCAGGCTCCTGATAATATCAGTGCAGACAACGTGGTTGCTATTGTGGACCATCATAAGATTGGTGATGTAACCACAAATAATCCGATTTTTTGCTGCGTAAAACCTGTGGGCTGCACCGGGACCGTTCTGAAGCAGCTCTATGATACCGAAGGTGTTGCCGTTGATTCTAAAGTTGCTGGTTTGATGCTTTCTGCTATTCTTAGTGATACGGTCAATTTTAAATCCCCGACCTGTACTGAAGAGGATAAAAAAGCCGTTGCTGAGTTAAAGGCCATTGCTTCAGTTGCTGATACTGATGAGTTGTTTATGGAAATGCTCAAGGCCAAAAGTGCGGTTGACGGCGTTCCTGCCAAGGATCTGCTGAATCGTGATTATAAAGATTTTGACATGAACGGCAACAAGGTCGGTTGTGGGCAACTGGAGCTTGCGACACTGGATCAGATTGCTGATATCCGTGATGATCTGTATAAGGCTATGGAAGAGCAAAAAGCAGCTGGTGGTCACCACACCATCCTGTTGATGCTCACCGATGTAGTGAAAGAAGGCACAGACCTGATGATCCTTTCTGATGATCCTGCTCTTGTTGAAGGTGCCTTTGACGGAAAAATGGAAGGAAACTCCATGTGGGTGGATGGTATGATGAGCCGGAAAAAACAGACTGTACCGAATATGCAAAAGGCATTTGGTTGTTGATTGGCTGCTGATTCGGAACTACTCAGCAGGCTGAGTATATTCTGTAAAGGTTGTGTAAAGGTTGTGTAAAGGGTCGGCTATGCCGATCCTTTTTTTGTTTTTCTGGCTCCTCTGCTTTTTTCTGATTCCCAAGCTCCCGCTTGGGAATCCTGATTGCTGAAGCTCTGTTTCCTGTATGAAGCGGAGCTTCACGATGCCTGTGCCCAAGCAGAGCTTGGGCACCAGAAAAACCAGAAAAAGGTAACCAATAAGAAATACTAGACAGGTCGAGAACACAGGGGTTGGCTCCTATGGCACTCGAAATAATGGGTAGAATATAAGAAGATGACAGAAACAACAGTAATGGTAGGGCTGGGCAACAGGAGCTACCCTATTCGGATCAGTTCCGGCCTTATGGAAAAAATAGGGACTGATCTGAAGCAGAAGAATATCGGCACAAAGTACGGGGTTATTGCTGATGAGAATGTTGCGGCTCTGTACGGTGAACAGTGTATGCAATCTCTTCATGAGGCAGGTATACAGGCTCAGCTTATTACCTTTCCTCATGGCGAAGACAATAAAAACATGGCAACCGTGGCTGCCCTATCCAGTGAGCTGGCGCTTAAAGGTTTTGATCGTCGGGATGCCTTGATCGCATTGGGCGGTGGAGTAACCGGAGATATTACCGGTTTTCTTGCTGCCATATATATGCGTGGTATTCCCTTTGTTCAGATACCTACCACGCTTCTGTCTCAGGTTGATAGCTCTGTGGGGGGAAAGACCGGTGTTGATCTGCCGGAAGGGAAGAATTTAGTCGGTGTTTTTTATCAGCCTAAGGCTGTGTATATTGATACAGATGTTCTGAAAACTCTGCCTCCTGATGAGTTGCGGGGAGGACTGGCAGAGGTGATTAAGTACGGTGTGATTCATGATGCTGACTTTTTTTCCTTTCTTGAGCAGAAACGAGAGGCAGTCTTTGCCTTAGAGCAGGATATTCTGACGCAGCTGATTGCCCGTTGTTGTGAAATTAAGGCCTGGGTAGTGGAGCAGGATGAGCGGGAAGGCGGCTTGCGGAGAATATTAAACTTTGGTCACACCATTGGGCATGCTGTGGAGGCTGCTTCGGAATTTCAACTTATTCATGGCAAGGCAGTAGCCATTGGCATGTGTGCTGCTGCTGAGCTGGCTGTGCGAACGGGTTGTCTGGGGGAGAAGGATGCGCTGGCTATCCGAAAATTGATTGAGCAATATCAACTTCCTGTCGCAATACCTGTTGAGCTTGACCGGGACGTAATCAAGAGCTATCTGCTGAGCGATAAAAAGACAGTTGCTGGTCGTGTTTTTTATGTCCTGCCTGAGACCATTGGTCAGGTCATTATTACTGATCAAGTGAGACAGAATGATGTTGATGCTGTAATTGCCTGCTGATTTTTTCATGAAAGGAATTGTATCTCTATATTGAGTTTGCTATACTATTTAATGATAGGCAGAAAAGAGTTGCTGGAAAGAGAAATGCTGTGCGGTTCAGCAAGAAAAAATGAGTAGGGCTGTTTTGCAGATTTTGCAGCCTCCCTGTTTGCACGATTTATTATTTGTGAGGGGCTTAAAAAATGAAAAAAATAATTTTATTGGTGGTGTTAGTTGCCGGAGGAGTTGCCTTGTCGGCAACAGTCTTTGCACAAACTGCGTCACAAACTGGGTCACTAATTCCGGTGTTGTCTCTTCTTCTTTTCGGCCAAGAAGATAACAATGGTTCTGGTGGTTCCGATGTTACAGGAAAATTAAATGATACTGGGATTATTAAGGATATCTCAGGAAACTTATGCAATGGGACAGGGGATACAGATGGGGTTCAGGATTGTTCCCAAGGTCTTGATAAATATGATGGCAGTCAATTTGGTGATGGTGATGCAAATGGTGATGCCGGGTTCAGTTTTACTGAGATCAATAATGGAGCCTGTGTACTGGATAATGTTACAGGTCTAGTCTGGGAAGTCAAGACGGCCTCGAATGCTAGTGATAAATATAAGTTGGAAACAGCAACGAGTTATGCAGAAAGCTTTAGTGGTTGTGGTAATACATACAGCTGTCGTCTTCCTACAGTTAAAGAATTGTTGAGCATAGTTTCGTACGGTGCTTTAGCATTACCCTTGATTGATACAGATTATTTCCCGAATACCCCCCAGTTCGCGGTTTATTTGAGCGGGACTGAAGTTGCCAATGGCTCGAGTACTTCTTCTGGAAAAGTTTGGGGTGTTAATTTTTTTACTGGATTTACAGACCCTAATATTTCGCAGAGCACTAGCGACTATAATGTACGGGCAGTGTGTACAGCACCCTGAGTAAACAACTAACTTTGATTTGAGCGGAGGATATATACCATGCGAAAACTTATCCATTTGATGACGTTTATTCTGCTTTTGCTTGGGACGGTAAGTTGGGCTTCAGCAGCATGCGATACCGATTTATCTGCTTCAACGCCGAGTTCGCAGTTCTCTGTAGACGCAGTAAATGGCACTGTAATAGATACAAAAACAGGCCTGATGTGGAAGCAATGCCTAGAGGGAGATCCTGACTGTTCTGGAGATCCGCCCAAATACACCTGGACCAATGCAGTCAATCAAGTTGATGCAGCCAACCTAAACTCAGGATTTGCCGATTTTACAGACTGGCGTCTGCCGAATATCAAGGAGCTGCAGTCTATTGTTGAAGAACAGTGCTCATCCCCTGCAATCAATGAAGATATCTTTCCTGGCACTGTTGCTGAAAAAATCCTGAGCAATTCCCCGAAAGACAGCTCTACTTGGTTGACGATTGACTTCAGCTCCGGTGCCACACTATCTTCTGATGCTGAAAATTATGTCCGCCTTGTGCGTGATGTGCCAGAATAGTACGTTTGGTTCTCAGTTTTTGACCCTCTTGAAAAAAAACGAAAGATCAGGTATCCTTCTGGATATTTGATCTTTTTTTTGTCACTAGCTGCTTGTGAACTCTATTCATATACCTTTAAAAGAGATAAAAGCGTAACACCATGCCAATTTACGAATTCTATTGCCAGGATTGCAATACCATCTTTAATTTTTTTTCCAGCCGAATCAATACGGAAAAACGTCCGGATTGCCCCAAATGCGGACAAAAAGAATTGAGCCGTCAGATGTCCCGCTTTGCTGTGATTGGCAAGGCCAGGGAAGAGGATGCGGATGATCCTTTAGCTGGCATGGATGAAAGCAAGATGGAACAGGCTTTTGAGGGCTTGATGCGGGAAGCTGAAGGAATGAACGAGGAAGATCCCCGTCAGATGGCGCAGTTGATGCGAAAATTTACCGATAAAACCGGTATCTCAATGGGCGAGCAGATGGAAGAGGCCCTTTCCCGAATGGAGGCTGGAGAAGACCCGGATCAGATTGAGCAGGAAATGGGAGATCTTCTTGATTCTGACGATGCCTTTTCTCTGGATGGCCTGAAAAAAAAATTGAGCTCCGGTACACGCCCACCGGTTCATGATGAGACCCTGTATCAACTGTAGAGGTTGCGAGGGAAAGTTTGCCCTTTTTATAGCGTGTAGACTACAGGTATACCGGGCAGACACACAGGTCTGCCCCTACAGCTAAAAATCGAAACCTTATTTTTGTGACCCCCCTAACCGGAGAGTAGTATGGGAACAGATAATCTTGTCTTTCTTGAAGCACTGGAATGGTTTGATGAAACCGGCCAGGAGTTGCTCTATCGATTACCAGAGTCTGGATCCGGGGAAATTAAGTACGGTGCTCAGCTGACCGTGCGGGAAAGTCAGGCAGCAGTACTGTATTATAAAGGCAGGGCAGGGGACGCCTTTGGTCCTGGACGGCACACTCTGAAGACTGGTAATATTCCGATTATTACCAAGATCCTCTCTATCCCCTGGGCAGGGACCAGTCCTTTGCGGGCAGAGGTCTATTTTGTTAACCTGAAGGTCTTCCCCAACCTGAAATGGGGTACCCGTGACCCGGTGGCATTTCGCGATTCCGAGCTGGGCTTTGTTCGGCTTCGGGCGCATGGGGTCTTTAATATCCGCATTGTTCAGCCGGTCTTGTTTATTAATACCCTGGCCGGAACAATGGGCAAATATAATACCGAACAGATTGAAGACTATCTGCGACGGGTTATTGTGTCCCGGCTCAATGATTATCTTGGCGAGACCCTGGAAACCCTTTTTGATCTGCCTGCGCAGTTTGATGAGTTGGCAGCAGGATTAAAAAAACGGCTGGTCAAAGACTTTATTCGTTTTGGTTTAGCCCTGGATGAATTGTATATTTCTTCCATAACTCCCCCTGAAGAGGTACAGGCTGCCATTGATGATCGCAGTCGTTTGGGAGCGATTAAAGACATGGACAAGTTTATTCAGATGAAGGCAGGCATGGCTATGGAAAAAGCAGCCCAGGCCAATAACGAGGCCGGAGCTGGTTTGGGTCTGGGGATGGGGATGATGATGCCTGGCATGTTTGCCAATGTGACCAATGCCCAACAGAGTAATGTGCAACAGCAGAACAGTGGTCAAGCATCTTCAACCAAGCCAACAAGCGTACCAACAACCGAATGTTCAGATTGTACCAATACCATAGCTGCTGATGCCCGTTTTTGCCCGTTTTGCGGGCATCAGCAGGTGGTTCTTTTGCAATGTGGCAATTGTGAAAAAAATTTAACTCCAGGCGCAAAGTTCTGCTCCAGATGTGGTCATCGGGCAGATGAAAAACCTGCTGCCCCGATTTGCCCGCATTGTCAGAACGAAAATCTTCCTGGTGCAAAGTTTTGTGATAATTGTGGTCAACAGGTCTCCTGATTCTTCCCCTGAAAAGAAGATTTGCTTACCGAATAATTTTTTTGGAGGGATGAAGACCTGAGTCAGCAGTGGTGTTGGGCATAAGTATCCCATCTGGTCCTATCAGGGTACCAGGATTCGTTACCGAGTTACAGCCTGTTTGGACCCGATCACCAAGAATAGCGCCGAATTTCCGTAGCCCTGTATCAATGAGCCCCTTGTCTGTTCTGAGTTGTACGTTTCCTGGAAGAAAGCGCAGGTTAGCAAACTTTGTTCCAGCCCCGAGATTGGCATCATTGCCTAGGATAGAGTCTCCCAGGTAGGCAAAATGACCAGCCTTGGCGTCGTTGAAAAATATGGAATGTTTTACCTCTGTGGCGTGACCAATAACGCAACGTTTTCCTGTAAGGCAGTATCCTCTTATGTAGGCACCTTGTCGTACTTCTGTGTGGTCTCCTATAATCGCAGGTCCTTTGATCAGGGATCCTGATTCAATCATTACACCCTTGCCCAGCTGAATCTTTTGTCCCATAATAACGACGCCAGCCATGATAACAGAAGCTCCAGGAAGCGGCTGGCCATCCCGGAGGACAGATAATTTTCCTTTTCCCACATTATCCCAGGAAATGGCACATCCTTTGCTACTGTGCAGGCAATTATTATAGTAGATCAGGTGGTTTTTCAGAGGAACCCCATCCAGCAGCTCTTCATGCTTGAATGCGCTGTAGTCCTGGCTGTTCATATAGGTCTTTAAATTGATCAAGCCACCCCAGACAGCGTCTGTTCCCTGGAAAATTTTTTTATGGTCAAATTCGGTGAGGTCAAAAAATGATGCAGCTTCAAGCATTGTTTCTCCTGAACGTGTAGAGTTGAGTTGTGTAGAAAGACATTTAGTGCTAGTAGTTGTTTTTTTGCGTTTCTGTTTGTCCTGGTATAAAAAATGAGCCTGTTTTTCGTGGTAACAGTTTCAAAGAAAGAGAAGATAGTGTAAGATTGCCGTGTTTTTCCCATGGAGTTGTCATACCTCCCTTGACGTACTATAAGGTTATGTTTACTTTCTTTCAACTCTTCATGCAGCAAACAGTAATGTCTCCAGTGCGGCCTTTAGGGATCTGGTAGTAACTATATGATATAAAGAGGATAAAGATGGAAATTGACGACTCGTTATCAGCCAGTATGGATGATTTCGCAGAAAATACCCAAGATATGGATATACCGGAAGAGCTGCCCATGATGGCAGTTCGGGATGTGGTTGTTTTTAACTACATGATTCTCCCACTTTTTGTCGGACGTCCTGGTTCTATATCAGCAGTAAACGAGGCCATGGAAGGCGATAAGCTCCTGATGTTGGTCACTCAAAAAGATGCAACCAGTGACGACCCGGAACCGGAAGATCTGTATCAGGTTGGCATGGTTTCCATGATTATGCGGACCTTAAAACTGCCGGACGGAAGACTGAAGGTTTTGGTCCAGGCCTTGTCTAAGGCTGAGATAAAATCATATGAGCAGAAAGACCCCCATTTCCGGGTAAATGTTGGTTTGCTTGATGAGGAAATCACTGAGGAGGTGACTGTAGAAGTAGAGGCCTTGATGCGTCTTGTCCGGGAGCAGACCGAGAAGATTATGTCGCTTCGCGGTACTCTTTCAGCTGATTTAATGGCGATTGTGAATAATATTGAGGAGCCAGGCCGTCTTGCTGATTTAGTGGGTTCTAATCTCCGGCTCAAAGTCGCTGAATCGCAGAAGATTCTTGAAAGTTCAAACCCTGTGGAACGACTGCGTCTTGTAGCAGACCTGCTTAATAAAGAGATGGAAGTTGCCACGGTTCAGGCAAAAATTCAATCTGATGCCAAGGAAGAGATGTCGCGCTCACAACGGGAGTATTTTCTTCGTGAGCAGATGCAGGCCCTGAAAAAGGAGTTGGGTGATGATGATGCCTATTCTCAAGAGATTGAAGAGTTGGGCAGGAAAATTAAAAAGAAAAAAATGCCCAAGTATGCCCGCAAAGAGGCGCGTAAGGAACTCAAGCGTCTTGAAATGATGCATCCTGATGCGTCTGAAGCCAACATCATTCGCACCTATATTGAATGGATTATTGACTTGCCCTGGAAGAAATCTTCCAAGGATTTTCTGGATCTGGAAAAAGCAGCCCAGGTTTTGGATGAGGATCATTACGGCCTGGAAAAAATTAAGGAACGGATTCTTGAGTTTCTTGCTGTACGAAAACTGAATAATGATACCAAAGGACCGATTCTCTGTTTTGCCGGCCCTCCTGGAGTTGGTAAGACTTCTCTGGGACAAGCAGTTGCCAAGGCAATGGGGCGTAAGTTTTATCGATTATCTCTTGGTGGGATGCGTGATGAGGCTGAGATTCGGGGACATCGCCGTACCTATATCGGAGCCATGCCTGGTCGTATTCTCCAGGGCTTGAAAAATGTAGGAACCAATAATCCTGTTTTTATGATGGATGAGATTGATAAAGTCGGTTCTGATTATCGGGGTGATCCCTCATCAGCTCTGTTGGAGATTCTTGATCCTGAGCAAAATAATAGTTTTTCTGATCATTATATGAACATGCCCTTTGACATGTCCAAAGTCATGTTTATTACAACTGCCAACCGGACAGACACCATTCCCGGGCCGCTGATGGACAGGATGGAGGTTATCCGGCTTGCTGGCTATACATTGGAAGAAAAAACAGTTATTGCGAGGAAATATCTGCTGCCAAGACAGGTGAAGGAAAACGGGATCAAACAGCGGCTTGTCAAGCTGAACGATGAGACCTTGAAATTTATCATCACGCATTATACTCTGGAGGCCGGTGTCAGGAATCTGGAGCGGGAGTTGGGCAAGATCTGCCGTAAGCTGGCGCGAAAAATTGCTGAAGGTGGTAAAGGGCCGTATACGATTTCTCAGAATACGTTGAAGAAATACTTGGGGCCACACAAATATCTGCCGGAAACCGAGTTAGATACCTTGCAACAGCCAGGCCTGGCCATTGGTCTTGCCTGGACTTCAGTTGGCGGAGCCCTGCTCCATATCGAAACTTCAGTGCTTCCAGGAAAGGGGAAACTTTTATTGACTGGTCAGCTTGGGGATGTGATGAAGGAATCAGCTCAGGCTGCTTTGACCTATTGCCGGAGCCGGGGCAAGGCCTTGGGTGTAAGCGAGGAGTATTTTGATACCATTGATATCCATGTTCATGTCCCTGCCGGAGCTATTCCTAAGGACGGTCCGTCAGCCGGTATTACTATGACAACAGCTCTCTGTTCGGCCATTACCGGGAAAATGGTAAAAAAAGGCATGGCCATGACTGGCGAAGTAACCCTGAGAGGGCGGGTGCTTCCCATTGGCGGTTTAAAAGAAAAATCGCTTGCTGCGTTGCAGGCTGGCATTAAACAGATTATCATTCCGCAGGACAATGAAAAGGATCTTGTTGAAATTCCAGAAGAAATGCGTAAAAAGCTATCCTTTTTCCCCGTAGAGCATATGGATGAAGTTATTGAACATGCTCTTGGTGATTTGAAAAAAACAGCTGGAAAAAAGAAGTAATGTATAGTATGCTTTTATCCTCTAAGCGGTCAGGGTAAATCATGCAAGCAAAAAGTATACATGGAAATTGCCGGGAGACGCAGGGATTCATCGGTAATTTTTATAGTAATGAAAAGGATCTTTTGGAAATTCCAAAAGAAAATTCGTAACAAAACTTCCTTTTTTTCAGGAGAGCACATGCATGAAGTTATTAAGCATGTTGCTGGTGATAAAAAAAACTGGAAAAAAGAAGTAATATATAGTATGCTCTTATCCTGACCAAGAGGTCAGGGTAATCATGTATGTAATGTAAGCAAAAAGTATACATGAAAATTGCCGGGAGACTCAGCGAGTCATCGGCACTTCCTTTGAGGGAGGGAGAATTGAGGAATTTTTTTCCGCAATCAGGTCTAACAGCCGCTCCGCCCAATCTTTTTTTACCTGTCAGGATTTCCATCAGTGTTTTACAGATGCGTTTTTCCGCACGGTATCGTCTGTTATTATCAAGTTGAGCATATTCTGATTGACCTGTCCTGTCATCTCAAGAGCGGACTGATTTGTTCTGTCTGTTGATGATCCTCAGTTTGCCGTCATGGCAGAACCGGTTCGTTTACAGATAACCTCTTCCGTTTTTGCAGAACCAATTTTTGAGAGAAAAAATGGTGATTGAGCGCTTCCGTATGCTGAGATGGCTCCTGTGCCGTATTTATCCTCAAGCCGTAACGCGGTTATAACTTTAAAATACTCTTTTTACTATTTTTATTAGTAATACCCTACATAGTTCAGGCTTAAGAAAGAACTATAATAATAACCAGTTAACAAACAAGGAGAAATCATGACTGCAAGATTAATGGAATTGGAAGAACAGGATTACGGGCATAAGCCGATAGAAGTCCGTGAGACAGATAAGTATAAAGAAGAATATGTTAGCTCTTTTGTCGATAAATGGGATGAGCTTATCGGCTGGGATGCCCGTGCTGAGAGTGAAGGAAACTTTTTTATAGATATTCTTAAGGAGCGCGGCGCAGAACGGATTCTTGATGTATCTACCGGCACAGGATATCATTCTGTGCAGTTGTTAAAAGCAGGTTTTGATGTGACCAGTGTGGACGGAAGTCCGGTTATGCTGGCAAAAGCCTTTCAGAACGCCAAGAAGCACGGTTTGGTACTCCGGACTGTTAATGCGGACTGGCGCTGGCTGAATAAGGATGTCCATAGTTCGTATGATGCTGTTATCTGTTTGGGCAATTCTTTTACGCATCTTTTCGATGAACGTGACCGTCGGAAGTCTCTTGCCGAGTATTATGCTGTGCTGCATCATAATGGTGTGTTAGTTATTGATCATCGGAATTATGACACTATGCTTGATGATAAATTTAAATCTCAGCATAAATATTATTACTGCGGTGAAAATGTGAGCGCAGAGCCAGAACATATAGATGAAGGGCTAGCGCGTTTTAACTATGTTTTTCCGGACAAATCATCGTACCATCTGAATATGTTTCCTTTGCGCAGAGAATATATGCGCCGACTGATGAAAGAAGTCGGGTTCCAGCGTATTCAAACCTACGGTGATTTTGAGGAAACCTACAAGCAAGATGACCCCGACTTTCTCGTTCATGTTGCAGAAAAAGAGTATCTGCTGGAGGAAGAAGGTAATGAGTAGTGAGTACTCAGATGTGGTCGAGCAGTCAAGAGACTACTATAACAGCGCGGATGCTGATGAATTCTATTATAATATCTGGGGCGGTGAGGATATCCATATCGGTATGTACGAAAAAACCGAAGATGATATACGAACGGCAAGCAGGCGGACTGTAGCTCATCTGGCTGCTTGTGTAACCGAACATCCCCGTAATGGCTCAATAAAAAAAGTTCTTGATATTGGGTCGGGTTATGGTGGAGCAGCCCGCTATTTAGCGAAGCAGTACGGATGGAATATATCGTGCCTGAATCTGAGCGAAGCTGAAAATGAGCGGAACCGGAAGAAAAATAAGGAAGCTGGACTGGATGATCTCATTGAGGTCGTTGACGGCAGCTTTGAATCCCTTCCTTTTGATGATTCTTCGTTTGATTTGGTCTGGTGCCAGGATGCTATCTTACACAGTGGAGATAAAGCAAGGGTCTTTGAGGAGGTTCACAGAGTACTTCGACCTGATGGGGAGCTTATTTTTACGGACCCTATGCAGAGCGATAATTGCCCGGAAGGAGTACTTGATCCCATACTTGCACGTATTCATCTTGACCATCTGGGCTCCTTTGCTTTATACAAGGAGCTTGCAGAGGAAAAAGGATTTCGTGTTCTGAATGTGGAAGAACATACAGAGCAGCTCTCCACACATTACGCACATGTGGCAGATGAAACCAGGAGAAATTATTCTGTAATATCTCAGTACTCAAACCCGGATTACCTCGACAGGATGCTTACTGGCCTTGAGCACTGGGTCAGTGGCGGTAAAAAAGGGTATCTTGCATGGGGCATACTCCATTTCCAGAAAAAAACATCCTGACGAGCCTCTGTAACAAAAAAGATATATTATGAAGCCTGACTTTATCGAATACATCCAAAATCACGTTGTGCTGGGCGATGGAGCCCTTGGCTCCTACCTTTTTGAAAGGGGGGTTGAGCGTGGACGTAATTTGGATTTGATGAATATCCAGTCACCTGATACGATCTTGAATGCTCATGAAGAGTATATCAGGGCAGGAAGCCAGTTGATTGAGACCAATACCTTTGGTGCAAATCGGTTTAAACTGCGTGAGGCTGGCGTTGAAGAGCAGGTATGGGAGATTAATCGGGCCGGAGCGGAAATTGCAGTAAAAGCGGCAGGACATCAGGTCTATGTAGCTGGTTCTGTAGGTCCTTCTGGGATTAATTTTTCCAATGATGATCAAGAAATTACTTCTGATGATATACGGGAGAGTTTCTCTGATCAGATACGAGGTTTGGCAGAGGGAGGAGTCGATGTCCTGATTATTGAGACATTTTCCTCTCTTGATGAAGTGTTACTTGCCATTGAGGTGGCCCGGAGTGAGGCACCAGAACTCCCTGTTATTGGTCAGATGGTTTTTCCTGCCCATGGAATGACCGTGCAGGGAGATGAAGCTTTGGTGTGTGGACGGGCCATGATCCAAGCCGGGGCTTCCGTAGTGGGGACCAATTGCGGGCGCGGTATTGATAGGATGGTTGCGACCATTAGCAACCTGTCTGGTTTGGCAGGTGAAGGGGTTCCGCTCTCTGCTTTTCCTAATGCCGGCATGCCTGAGTTAGTAGGACATCGCATGATCTATCCTGCTCAGCCTGGCTATATGGCCACTCGAGCCAGGGAGATGATCCGTAAGGGAGTGCATCTTATTGGCGGTTGTTGCGGTACTGCTCCTGCTCATATTCAGGAGTTTCGTTCTGCCCTTAAAATTAAGCCGGTACGAGTCCAGGTTCAAGAGGTTCCTGTTGCAGAGGATGTTCAGGAAGAGAGCTTTGCTGAGCCACAGAATGGTGGTTTTCTGGAAAGCCTTCAGCCAGGACGATTGCCTATAATTGCGGAGCTTGACCCACCGACCCATTTAGATGCAGAGCCTGTTTTAGCTGGTGCTGAACAACTGGCAAAAGTCGGAGTCGATGCCATCTCGCTGGGTGAAAACCCCTTGGCCATCCTGCGTGCAGGAAATCTCGGTGTGGCCTCCCTGATTCGCCAACGTACTGGTCTACAGACCATTATTCACCAAACCGGACGTGACTTGAATGGCCTTGGCCTCCAATCCCGGATGATGGAAGCGCATCTCCTTGGGATAGAGGCTGTGCTTGCAGTATCCGGGGACTCGGCCGCAGGCACGGATCAGCCAGGAGTGAGCGGAATCTTTGATCTGCGTTCATCAGGCTTGATCAGAATGCTGGACAGTATGAACCGGGGAATGAATATGGCTGGGCGTTCTCTCAAGGAACAGACGAATTTTTCCATAGGGGCAGCTTTTAGTTTTCCGCCTACCTCTCCTGATCTGCAAATTCGGCGGTTGGAGAAAAAGGCTGCACTTGGAGCACGTTATGCTATGACCCAACCGCTTTTTTCCGTTGATGCGGTTGAGCAGATGATGGAGCGAGTAGAGAATATAGATATTCTTATCTTCCCAGGTATCTTCCCTCTTATTTCCTCTCGCAATGCTGAGTTTCTTCATAATGAAGTACCAGGAATTTATGTTCCTGAAGAGCTGCGAAAACAACTTGCCCGTTTTGATGAGGTTGCTGACCAGCGTAAGGTTGCTTTGGAGTATACATCGGAATTGGTAGAAGGAATTTCTTCCTTTATTGATGGATTGTACTTGATTAGTCCATTGAATAAATGGGATATTATTCTTGATTTCGTTGTTCAGGCTCGCCAGGCGGGCTGGAAAGGGAGTGGACGGGCGGATAAATTGGCATCAACTCGCTGAAATTTCAAGTAACTCTTTTGATTTTATCAGTGTGATTCTTAAGGCTCTTCAGGGATTTCCAGGGTTCATCGGATTACCTGCCGGACGCCTCCTGTAACCCAATGGGTTTAAGAAAACCTGTTGAGTATCTTGCAATATTTGGCATGGCCAATATTAAAAAACAAAACACGGTCTAAGACCGGTCGTAGTTGCTCTCTTTGAATCACTGAAAAAGAAAGTCGTGTAAAATACCGTCGGCAGGGTATCCTCTGCTGTTTGAACTGGCAGGTATGCCCTTAATCGTCAGTGGTTGGATAAATTGAGAGTATTTTGCGTTAAATGAGTGTATGAGAATATCTGAGGACTTGTTTTTTTCAACAGACCTGGTAAGGGTGGGGTTGAAATTGAACAGTAAGACCAACTACCGGCTGGGAAGCCTGCCGGTCGCTGGACTTTCAGTCCGTTTTTTTTAAATTCACCGAATTTTAGTCGGTGAGTCATTTAGTTAAGGAGAATTTTTTATGTCAAGTCATCTTTTTACTTCAGAATCTGTTTCAGAAGGCCATCCTGACAAGGTGGCTGATCAGGTTTCCGATGCTGTCTTGGATGCCATTCTGGAGCAGGATCCACATGCGCGGGTTGCCTGTGAGAGCTTGGTTACTACTGGTCTCGCCATGATTGCTGGAGAAATTACCACTTCTGCCTGGGTGGATATGCCGGAGATTGTCCGTCAGACCATCAGAGGTATTGGGTATAATTCTTCAGATATGGGCTTTGATTGGCAGTCTTGCGCTGTTATGACCTCTATTGACAAGCAGTCAGTCGACATTGCTCAGGGAGTTGATGAGGGGACCGGGCTTGACCTGGATCAGGGAGCCGGAGATCAGGGGTTGATGTTTGGTTATGCCTGTGATGAAACCAAGGTACTTATGCCCATGCCCATAGCCTATGCTCATCGTTTGGTAAAATGCCAATCTGAAGTGCGAAAAAACAGGGTGCTGCCGTGGCTCCGTCCTGACGCCAAGAGCCAGGTCACCATTCAGTATGAAGACAACGTGCCCAAGCGGATAGAGGCAGTGGTTGTTTCTACCCAGCATAGTGAGGATGTTTCCTATGCAGATCTGAAGGAAGGGGTGATGGAGGAGATTATTAAACCTACCTTGCCGGCAAACATGATTGATGAGAATACGAAATACTTTATCAATCCGACTGGTCGTTTCGTCATCGGCGGGCCTGTGGGTGATTGCGGCGTTACTGGCCGTAAGATTATTGTTGACTCCTATGGTGGACGTGGTTCCCATGGTGGTGGTGCCTTTTCTGGTAAGGATCCTTCCAAGGTAGATCGTTCTTCCTCCTATATGGGCCGCTACGTTGCCAAGAATATTGTTGCTGCTGGCCTTGCATCAACAGCCGAGGTTCAGGTGGCCTACGCTATTGGTATTGCCAAGCCGGTTTCCATTAATGTGAACACCTTTGGTACAGGCAAGGTTTCTGAAGAGCGTCTGATTCAGCTGGTTGATGAGGTCTTTGACCTGCGTCCCAAGGCGATTGTTCAACAGCTTGACCTGCTTCGCCCTATTTATAAGAAAACAGCGGCATACGGTCATTTCGGTCGTGAATTGCCCGAGTTTACCTGGGAGCGAACAGACAAGGCTGAAGAGCTGAAGAGCGCAGCAGGAATCTAAAGAATTTCTGTTTATCTCTTGCAGGGGATACGGTACGCCGTGCCCCTATTTTCGAAATAAGGGATGGAATATTTCTTATTGAATCCCTTATTGTTTTTTGTATATTTGATGCCGAGCGATGCGTCATGCCTTGCTCGGTTTTTTTTATAATCTCCTCCGCAGGATTGTGTTGGTTATTTTTTGCGGAAGAGAAGTGAGTTATCTTAAAGGAGTACGTTGTATCATGAGTGATTATAAAGTTGCAGATATGAGCCTTGCTGAATGGGGACGCAAGGAAGTCGCTATTGCTGAGACAGAGATGCCTGGCCTGATGGCCTTGCGCGAGGAATATGGTCAGGAAAAACCTTTAAAAGGTGCCCGGATTGCCGGCTGCCTGCATATGACCATCCAAACCGCTGTTTTAATGGAAACCTTGGTCGAGCTGGGAGCAGAACTACGCTGGTCTTCCTGTAATATTTTTTCCACCCAGGATCAGGCAGCAGCAGCAATGGCTGAGGCTGGCATTCCTACCTTTGCCTGGAAGGGCGAGACAGAGGAAGAGTTTTGGTGGTGCATTGAGCAGACTATTTTTGGGCCTGATGGCTGGAAGCCCAATATGATTCTGGATGATGGCGGTGATCTGACCCAGATCATGCATGAGAAATATCCGGAAATGATGAAGGATATTCGTGGGATTTCCGAAGAAACCACCACTGGTGTGCATCGCCTGAACGAGATGGCCAAGGAAGGCTCCTTGCTTTCTCCGGCCATTAATGTTAATGATTCCGTTACGAAATCAAAATTCGATAACCTGTACGGGTGCCGTGAGTCATTGATCGATGGGATTAAACGGGCCACGGATGTCATGATTGCCGGTAAGATCGCTGTGGTTATCGGGTACGGAGATGTGGGCAAAGGTTGTGCTCAGGCCCTGCGCGGTATGGGAGCCATTGTTTATGTGACAGAGATTGATCCTATTTGTGCTTTGCAGGCTGCAATGGAAGGTTTCAAGGTTGCCACCATGGAAGAGGCTGCTGCGGTTGGTGATATGTTCATTACCTGCACTGGTAACCTGGAGGTTATCAGCAGAGCCCATATGGATAAGATGAAGGATCAGGCCATTGTCTGCAATATTGGTCATTTTGATTCTGAAATTGATATTGCTGGACTCGGCGACCTGGAATGGGAAAACATTAAACCCCAGGTGGATCATGTGATCTGGCCGGATGGCAAGCGCATCATTGTGCTGGCTGAAGGCCGATTGGTGAACCTTGGATGTGCAACCGGGCATCCCAGCTTTGTTATGAGTAATTCCTTTACTAATCAGGTTCTTGCTCAGATTGAATTATGGAAGAACCATGCTCAGTATGAGAAGCAGGTGTATTTTCTCCCGAAAAAGCTTGATGAGATGGTAGCTCGTTTGCACCTGGGAAAAATTGATGCTCATCTCACTGTGTTGAGTAAAGAGCAGGCCGACTATATAGGCGTTCCTGTTGAAGGCCCCTATAAACCGGAATATTATCGCTATTAAGCGAGACAAAGAGATATTGAGCTGTACGTTATAACCAGCTCTGTCAGAAAGGCACAGGGATTTTCTCTGTGCCTTTGTTGCTTTTTTCAATATATTATATTGTCTTTTTGACGCATTCTTTGGTAAACATGAATGAATAGTGCCTCAATATTTTGTTAACACAGGCCCCTGACAGCCTTTTTCTGCTAGCTGGTTAATCTTTTAATTTTACACCAGAAAAAAATGGACATTTGAGAT
>JAABTP010000030.1 GCA_011389815.1 Desulfobulbaceae bacterium
TGAGCTCTTTTTGTACGAGACGTTTAATATTTTTATTGTGCATAACACCTGAAATGAGTAAAAGGTTTAACATTATTGACTTTTCCTCATTATACAGGCTTTTTATTATCTAAGCAACTGTTTTTGTGTGGCGTTGAGATATTCTTTTCAACACCCTTATCAAGGGACAAACTGCATCTTGGCTCCGTTTTTTTTTCGCCGTACAAGCCGTGACTGATCATTCTTCGGGATTATTTCCGGCGAATCAACTTGCGGACTATTTAAATATTGCTCAATATGAGATCTACCCAATAATGTTCTGTCTTCCTCAATGTTCGGGACTGCCTCGATAGCTCGTTTCAGCGTAATTTTTCCCTGCCGCATCAGATCAATTCCAACAAGATAGAGCGGTTTCAAGCCGTTCGCTATAGCTGCCTGTCGAATTTCATAATCAGTGCTGGCATCACGCAAGTCGGAAACAACTTTTCTGGTGGGCAGCCATAACTCATGCATGCCGATTCTTCCATCTGCACCATCATAATCGCATTTTTCGCACCCAGTCCCTCGATAAAAGTCGAACCCCGGATCAATGTCTCCGAAATAAAAGAGCATATCTTCTTTAGCAGGCGTATATTTTTCGGCACAGTGAGCACATACTTTCTTAACTAAACGTTGCGCTATAACCGCCTTGGTTTGACCGAGAAACTGCTCCACTCTCATCTCAAGCAACTCCCTCATCCTCGGTACAACTCCAGTGCTGTCTTCGGTATGCATAGTGGTGAACACCAGATGACCGGTCTGCGCCGCTTCCACAGCTGTTCTGCTTGATCGTTTATTGCGTGCTTCACCGAGCATGATAACGTCTGGATCTTGCCGCATGAATTCGTCCATCAATTCATCAAATCCTAAGCCCCGTGCTCTGTTGACTTGGGTCTGGGTAATCGAACATTCTTCAGGATATGAATACTCAATAGGATTTTCCGCAGTCAGTATTTTTTTGCTGCCTGCGATATGCTTGATAGTGGCATACAGTGTTGTTGATTTGCCGCTGCCTGTCGGGCCTGTTAAAATAATCAATCCTTGCGGTCGTGTTATCTGTCGCAAATAACTGGTATGCAGCTCTCCGTTGATGCCGAGATCTTTCAATGTGATATTCTCCATTTTGCTCTGATTCAGAACCCTGAGAACGATGCTTTCACCGAATTTTGTCGGTAGCAGAGAAATTCGGAAATCAATATCCAGCAGTTCTTTACCGTTGTCATACTGTATGCTGAAAGAACCGCCCTGGGGCTGATCTTTTTGATCCAGGGCAAGTTGGCCGAGAATTTTAAATCTGGCGACCACACATTGATAGAGAATCTGAAGCTCGTAATTATTGACATCAACTTCATGTAATTCTCCTTCAATTCGGTATCTTACGCGAAATCTCTCTTTAAGGGGTTCCAAATGAATGTCACTGGCCTCAAGGCGATAGGCAATTTGGAGAATTTTATCCACCAACGTCATGGTCAATTTTCCGTCTTCTCCCCGTGACTTGCGGAACATTCTGGTGCTAACGGATCCGCCTGGGAAATAAGTAATTTTTCTTTTTTTGTCCTTATGAGCATATATACTTCTGTGTGCGTAGCAGATCTCTTCGAAAGAAGCCATGCACAGCTGGTAATGTATTTTGTGATCAAGTTGTTTACGGATATCATAGATAAGATTTCGCGACGGTTCGCAGGAGGCGACTTTTATTTTTTTCTGCCTGTCCCGTAGGATAATGAGACCTTTTTCTTTTGCATAATGCTCATTCAGAAGGCTTTGTAGTTTATAGTCAATAGCATGATTTTTTAATGATATTTGGCAGAGACCATAATGTTCGGCCAGTACGGAAAAAAAGTCGTCTTTCTTTATTTTGTTCAAATTCAACAGAATTTTCCCCAGGGGAATAGACTGTATTTTTTGCAATTTTAAGGCCTGAAGCAGATCTCGTTTCGAGATCAGACCCTTCTTGACAAAAAGTTCACCTATTCGTTGCTGTTTTCTGAAGTTACCGGCCATTGTAATGCTCTGGTAGTGATTCATTGCTTATTATGGCTGAATCGCCCGGAACGCGCAATGCATACGTCTTTGCGGATTGTTTCCCTATGGATTCCAGTACAGAGTTAATTTGTCTTCCTTTACCTCATAACGCTTCAATCGTTTGAAAAAGGTCATCCCCAACAGCGAGTTGCTCATTTTTGCCTCATTGACCGAGGCCCTGACATCCTGGAGATGAATACCCTGCACCTTGAAATCAGCGAGCTGGACAGAGCCTCCCCGGACAGTCCCATTTGCTGTCTCGTAGATACGATTGAACTCCAGCTGCTGAAGATCAATCCCCAGCTTTTTTGCATCACCAGGAGAGAGCACGATGTCGCTGGCCCCGGTATCAGCAAGAAAGATGAGGGGCACCCCATTCACTTCCGCCTGAATATAGAAATGCCCGTCTGCAGAAACCGGAAAGGTGACAGAATCAGGCGTGTTCTGCATGCCCTTGGAGGGCATTATCTCGGAGAGGAGCCGATCTCTCACTCCGGCCAGCTCGTAACGATAGCTGAACACGATCATAAAGACCAAGCCAATGGCTGCCCAGGCCGCAAGCTGCTTGATTTTTCGCCAGGTGTTTCCTGATGCCAAGGCCGCGCTGACAAAGAGGATGAAAATGCCTTGGTAAATAATCTGGCCAAAATCTTCACCAAAGCTGAGTGCATGAAAGGTGCGATTCAGGTAAACGAGGAACCCAATAAGGCCGCCAGCAATGAGAAGAAAGCGTAGTCCAAAGGGAAGAGATGATTCGTCTGCCTGGTTGTCTTCCATCTCATTCTCAACATCGGAAAAACTCCATTCTTTCTTTACTTCCTCATGCGGAGATATCGGGTTTTCCTTTTTCATGGCATCGTCGGGGCTTATGTTCCAGTTAGAGAGTGAGCAAAATAAGGGGGATTGATCAGGGCGTGCTTGTCATCCGGTTTGAAACACCCGGAATCCCTGATTGCCAAAGCAGTAGATCACGAATTTAGATATTGTTGCGTTCGGATATTCCTGACGCAACCCCTCGGCATAACCGTTAATCTGTTCTGTATCTTCAGATCGTACTTGAAATTCCTCAATATCCGTTTTGAGCTTCCTGAATTCGGCATTGGAAAAATACTTGAACTCAACCACCCAGCGCAGGCCAGCATATTTTTCATTATACTTGCCCACAAACTCCAGATCACTCCGTCCTTGCGGATAGGAACGCTCCACATGCCAGACAAACCAACGGGAAAGAAAACGACTGCATAGCTCGTAAAAGGTGGTGCGGTAGAAGTTCTCATTCACCTGCTGAAAAATTGCTTCAGGCAGCTGGGAGACATATTCCCGCCAGTAGCCGGCAAAGAGTTGTTCCAGGTCAGGCTTGTTGACAAAGCCCTGCATGATTTCAGCATAGCGGGTGGAGACGTCGATGTTATGAATCTCGTTAAAATACTGCACAAAGATAGTGCGCATGTTCATGTTGGGCAGGCAGAGATAAAAATCATCCTTGCGGGTCAGCATGCCGAGATAGAAAAAGGAGATCGGGAAAAAGGACGGTTCAAAGAACTGGTACATATTAAATTTCTCAACCAGAAAGGTATCGTCAAAGGCAATGCTGTTGTGCAGGGTCAGTTGATTAACAAAGTCCTCGGTCATAGCTGGGTTGGAGGCGGTGAGGCGACGCACCCAGGAAATATCGGTTTTCAGATTGAGATCAGTGAGATGTTTGGGAATGGTCTTGTGATTCTGGAGCCAGTTGAGGAAATAGAGCACCAGGGTGGAATTGTACAGGCTTTCCCCGTCATTGGTTACCAGATGATAGCCATTGTATTGATTCTTCATCACTGTACCCACCTCGGAACGGGTGGTCGGGTCAAGCTCCTGATCCTGAAACACAGCATCCACCAGTTCATCAGTTTCAGCCTGGGTGAATCCCAGCATGTTCTCGAAGAACGGGTCTAATGTCAGAAAAGTAGCCACGTTAAAGCCGGAGGCCATGTCATCCATAGTGATGGGCAGAACGCCGGTGATAAACACATTGGCAATGCTCTGGGTTTCCCGCCCCTGTTTCAGGGTTTTAAAAAAAGTTTTGAAAAAGCCGTTATCTGCTGTGAGTTCCCGGTAGAGCTGATCCTTATTGGCCGTGACCAGCTGATTAGCGAAGTTATCGTATTCGTCAATGATGATATACAGGGGCGGGAGTTGTTGCTCCTGCAAATATGTCAGCAGAGCATCCAGGTTGTCAGAGACCGGGGCATCAATGTTCATTTCCGGTATTTTGTTGAGCAGAGCATATGTATTGCGCATGGATTTTATACGATGATTGCAATGCACCTTAAAACTGCGCTCAATTGCCCCAATGGTTTTGCCGGGTTCTATAACGGAAAAATTGAGATGAAGGATAAAACAGGAATTCTGCTGACCTGTGGGGTACTGGCCTATCCAGGTATGCCCGAAGAGTTCCTTGAAGCGGTCTGCGGTGTTGATATCGTAATAATGATTGAGGATTGAGCAGAGCAGGGACTTGCCAAAGCGTCGCGGTCGGAGAAAGACCGGGTTGTTCACCAGCTCCAGCTCGGCCAACCAATGGGTCTTATCAACAAAATAGCCGTTTTTCTCCAACAGTTCAGAGTAGTTGGCAATGCCATAGAGGATACGTTTTTTCATAGATTCAATCCTGAAACGCTCCACCAGCTATAAGAGCATGATAAGCAAATTAAGTAACCCGATCATAAATCCAAGCAGGGCACCGAACAGATTAATGTATTTGAACTGCTCTTCCATGATAGAGAGAAGAAGCCCCTCAAGGCGGAGGAGGTCAAGGGAGTCCACCTTTTCCGTGACCAACTCCTTAATATTCAAAGTACGCACTAAACCTGGAACCTCGCGGACCAGCATTGTGTTTGCTGTAAGGACGATGTATTCGGTAATGCCTTTGCGAACGCCAGCTGGCATCAGGTTCTGGAGAATACCCAGCGGCTTGGATGTTATCCGATCCACCATTGTATTGATGATCTTATCCAGAACCTCCCCTGTCGATTCGGAGCGCAGGCTCCTGGACAGTTCGTTTACAAGGGTCTGGCGCATTGTTGCTGTTTGTTCTTTCTTCAGAAGCAGGGACACGCAATCAGCCAGGGGAAGCCGCCCATGATCAATAACACCCTCAAATTGCTCCCGGATGGCATCGGAAATCAGCTGCTGCATTTTTTCTGACCCGAGCATCTCCATAATTTTTTCCGCAAGCTGGTGGCAGATCGCCTCTTGTTTTTCCGGCTCAACGTGGATGAGCAGGTTAGCCAACGGAGTGGCCAGGAAAGCCTTAGTCTGATCAGCAAGGGCTTGACCAGCGCGTTCCTTGATCTCTGGTTTGAGAAGCCAGTCTGCCAAGGCGTCTTCTTTTTTCTCCAGCCAGGCCCGGATGGTGTCATCCATGGTTTCTATATCAATAAACCCTTTTGCCATAGCAGCCATCGGGCCAAGAGTATCGATAAAGTTTTCTATCCCTGCTTTGATGGCGATGATGATGCGGTCACGCATGGAAGGCTCGGCCAACATTTTTGCTGTCCGGAGGAGGAGCTGTGGGGCCTGTTGTTCCACAGTTGTGCAGATGAGCTGTACCAGCTCTTTGGGGAGAAAATCCTCTAAAGCCTTGCCTGATACTGCGGCTTCTGTCAGACCTGCCTCTATCTGGCGGGAAAGCAGCCTGGTATTCTCAGGAGAGGTGATTATTTTTTCCAGACAGGATTCCATAAAACTGTACAATCCTTTTCGATCCTCTTCGCGCAAAAGTTCATCAAGCCTGCGGCTGCCGAGCTGTTCCAGCTGTTCTGGAATGAGTTTGTCAAGGGCTTCACGGAATTGCTCTGATGCAAGGTAGGTGTGTACGCCAGTGCGGAGCTGATATTTCAGGGTTCTGAGACCAATACGGACATAGGCTCGGAAACGTCGGGGAATGGCTGTCTGGACAGGGCCTAGATCGCGGCTCAGGATGTCTTTGACACGATCATCCACAATCTGGTTGAGATGATCCTGAAAAGGCTCTGCTGACAGGGCTGTGCCTATTTCGGTTGCTGTGAGCAGTTTTTCACCAACCATGTTTCCGATATTCTCGGCAAGCTCATGGCGTTTAGAGGGAATGATCCCTGGTGTCATAGGAACTCTTTTGCCCAGGATATACCAAGGGTTAAGAGGTCGGAACAGCATGCGGATCGCCACTTTGTTGGTGAGATAACCGATCAGGGCCCCAAGCAGAGGTGGGCCAGCGTAGGTGAGAATTTGGGTTGTTGAAAACATCATAGTCTATCTACAGGTTATGTTTTTTATGGAGAAGTCGGAAAATTCGTTATCCGGGAATCTGAAAGGAAAAGATAAAACATAGTTGTGCTTCCGTCTACCGGGAATCAGAGGGGGAGCCTTTTTTCCTTTCCGTTTCACTTGGAAACAACGATTCTTTAGGGTATAGTTCACTACTGTATATCTACTTACTGTATATTTTTTGTATCTATGCTGCTGATACTGTTTTGTGACAAAAAAACTTTTTTATAGTTAAGGCAATCCGATGACCAAAGTTATAGCTCTGGCTGGCAAGGGGGGGACCGGTAAAACAACGATCTCAGCCCTGCTCCTGAAATATCTCACTGCCCGTACAATGACCCCGGTCCTTGCGGTGGACGCTGATGCAAATGCCAATCTTAATGAATTACTCAATCTTGATGTCGAAATGACCCTTGGGAAAATTCGTAAGGAATTAAAAGGGGAGCTTCCCATAGGCATGACCCGTGATCAATACATGGAAATGAAGATCCATCAGGCCCTGATTGAAGAGACTGGTTTTGACCTGATGGTGATGGGCCAACCAGACGGGCCTGGCTGTTATTGCGCTGCCAACCAGTATCTGGCCATGACAATGGATAAGCTGGCTGAAAATTATAAGTATATTATAGTGGACAACGAAGCAGGTATGGAACATCTGAGCAGGATGAACCTGCGCAGTATTGATTATCTGTTCATTGTTTCCGATCCCTCTGCTCGTGGTATTATGACAGCCCGACGGATTGCTGATATTACTGAGCCGTTGAAATTGGAAATCAAACAGCAGTATTTGCTGGTCAACAGGGCACCTGATCCGGTACCCCCAGCACTGCAAACCAAGATTGATGAGGCTGTTGCTGAGGCAGATATGGATTTGGCTGGAATTATTTCATCCAGTGATGACCTGATTAACCAGGAACTAAGCCGGGCATCATACTTGGATTTGGCAGAAGATACTCAGGTGATTACGCAAGCCTTTGCGATTTTTGATGCAATCTTTGATCATTCTTAAAAGTACCCGATTATGACAAGTGAAGAAAATAGTCAGGCCATGATTGACCTGATTCGGGTCAGTAAGGTGTACCCTCCTGATATCCAGGCTCTTGCAGATATTTCGCTCCGGGTTGATAAGGGAGAGATTTGTTATCTTACCGGAATGAGTGGGGCTGGTAAGACCACTTTGCTGCGCATGCTCTGCGGTATTGATACACCGGACCGGGGTTATATTGAGGTTGCAGGCAAGGAGTTGAGTAAATTATCAAGTGCGGAAATGCAGGATTTACGTCGAAGCATCGGAGTGGCGTACCAGGACTTTAAGCTGCTGCCGGAAAAAACTGTGGCCCAGAATATTGCCTTTTCTATGGAAGTGGCGTATCGAAGCCGATCATTTATCCAACACCGTACCAGGAAACTCCTTTCCCGGCTTGCCCTGTCCGATAAGATGAACACCCAGGCAGCTAAATTATCCAGAGGAGAACAGCAGCGGGTTGCCATTGCCCGAGCTGTGGCCAATGATCCAGTCCTGGTTCTTGCTGATGAGCCCACAGGTAATCTGGATTCAGACACCACAGAGTTAGTGATGGAGCTTTTTTATGAGTATAACGAAAAAGGAACAACCCTGCTTATCGCCACTCATGACCATTCAATTTATAATTATCCTGGCAGCAAGGTGGTGACCATTGAACAGGGGCAGGTGATTCCTGCTCAACATACCCAGGAAAATCAGGATGGCAATGCGCGCGATGAAAACCAGTCAGTACCGCTGTCTTCTTCTCAAAAGGGTTCTCAGGAGAGATCTCAAAAGGAGGAGTTGTACCAGCAGCTGGTCATCAAGGATGGTCTAGAGGCAGTGATGGGAAAAGAGGTGGAAGTATGAAGTTTCTCTTTGCTGTACTCAGTCAGACCTGGCGTAATATTATTGAAACCTGGCGGAGCCAGCTTCTTTCATTGGTAACCATCACCCTGTCTGTATTGATTTTTGCTTTTTTTTACCTGGTCTATATGAACGCCCTGCATGCTGGTGATCTCCTGAATAATGATCTTCGTTTGATAGTGTACCTGGAAGAACAGCCTGACCCGGCCTTGCAGGAAGAGTATCGCCATAAGATTGAAAAATTTGATCAGGTTGAAAAGATAGACTTTGTTTCTCGTTTAGCAGCCTATGATCGCTTTAAGGAGCAGCTTAACGAGAATCAGGATGTTTTGCAGGAAATTCCCCATGATTTTTTACCAGCCTCTATTGAGATTTATCCTAAGCGAAGCCTTGATACCTTGTCGCGGATTAAACTTTTTTCAGAGTATCTTCAGTCTCTTCCTGGGGTGCTTAAGGTCCAGTATGGCAGGGAGTGGGTTGATCGCTTTTACTCTTTTATTCAGCTCCTTCGTATTATTGTTTTTCTGTCAGGGGCCCTGCTTATTCTGACTACCTCTTTTATGATGGCCCATTCCATCAGGCTAACTATGCTGAACCGAAAAAAAGAGTTGGAATTATTGCGTCTGGTCGGAGCTTCAGCCCATTATATTCGGGTGCCCTTTTTTCTGGAAGGAGCTATCCTCGGAGCAATAGGAGCTGGAATCGGGCTTGGTGCGCTGTATTTTTTATTCAGCTGGATTGAGCTTCGTTTCAGCGGACAAGGAGTTCCAGGGATGTTTTCCTTTAGTTTTTTCAGTGGTCCTTCTGTTGCTGTAATTATTGTATTGGCTATGCTCCTCTGTGCCGGAGGAAGCTTCACTTCAACCCGCAAGATTCTTTATTTATGAGTAGGCAGGGTTGGCGGGTGCAGCGTTCTTTTGGGCCTTTATTGGTGCTGGTGTTTTTTTGTTGTTCCTTTTTTCAGCAAGACTGTGCTGGTGAGGAAAGCGGAACAGATGAGCAAAATAAGGTGCGAATTCATATTGGCAAATTACAGCACGATATTCAGATCCACCTGGATAAAATACAGCAGAAAAATAAAGCTGAGCAGGCAGTCCTTGATCAGCTTGATGAGATAAACCGGAAGGTTCGTCGGCAAAAGGAAAAAACAATCGTTTTGCAACGACGGTTAGCTGACCAGAAAAATCTCTTGCAAGATCTGAAAGAAAAGGTTGAGTTGGCAAAAGAGAAGCGGAAAGCTCTGCAGGGACATATGCTCAAGAGGTTACGCTCTTTTTATATGATGGGGAGTGTTGGGATGCTCAATGTGACCTTTTCTAAAAAAGATCTCCCGGATCTCATCTTGTTTTCTGATGCCTTTGAGCAGCTGGTTGCCTATGACAAAAGTATTGTTCAGCAATATCGAAAGGCCATGGATACGCTGGAACAGGCTGTGCTTTCCCATGAGCTGGAAAAATCCTTACTTGAAGAACTGGTGCAGCAGGCTGAGGAAGAGGAGCAGGTTCTTTTTGTTTTACGGGCTGAGCAGGAACAGCTGTTGACGACGATTAAGCAGGAGAAAAATATTTATCAACTGGCTGTTGATGAGATGCGTAAGGCTGAGCAGGAATTACATGATGACCTGATGCGGCTCAGAATAGAGGATAAACTTGATAGGGAACAGGGGCTTCTTTTAGGAAAAGGACGGTTGTCTTCTCCGGTAACAGGCACAGTACTGTATCATTTTGGCGATATTATTTCTTCAGGCCTGCGTCAAGGAAAAAGAATGAAGGGAATAACTGTTGACATTGAGTCTGATACCTCGGTGTATGCTGTTTATAAGGGAAAGGTTGTTTTTGCTGATTATAAACCGGGCTATGGTAATACAGTGATTATTGACCACGGAGGAAAGTATTTCACCATTACAGCCCGACTTGATGGGATTTTTGTCAACAAGGGCGATAAGGTTACCCAGGACCAGGAGATTGGGATAAGTGGGGATATTGCAACACTGTATGAGCCAGGCGTGTATTTTGAGATCCGGCATGGCAGTACGCCGTTAGATCCGTTGGAGTGGCTTCGGATAGACTGAGAAACCAGAGGAGCAGGATAGGCCTTTATTATGAATAGAAAAAAAATACAGCTCATTCTTGTTATATTTAGCATCATTTCTGCTTGTCCAGGGTATCCTGAAACAGGAAAGGGAGAAAAAAAAGCAGAGACCTATAAGCATCTTGAAACCTTTGCCAATGTACTTGATCTCTTACAGAAGCATTATGTGGATAAAGTGGAAAGTGGTGCTGTGCTCATAGGGGCGATCAACGGGATGTTGGGGTCGCTTGATCCTCATTCCTCATATATGTCACCAGAGGATTTTAAGGAGCTTCAGGAAGATACCAGAGGAAGTTTCAGTGGAATAGGTATTGAGGTAACAGTTCGTGATGGTATTTTAACCGTGGTTTCGCCCATTGTAGGAACTCCTGCCTATAAAGGGGGGGTCAAGGCAGGCGATCAGATCGTCAGGATTAATGATAAATCCACTCAGGGGATGACCTTGCCTGATGCTGTGAATCTGCTCCGGGGAAATCAAGGAGAAAAGGTCAGTATTTCCATACGCCGGCAAGGGTTGAATGAGTTGATGGATATGGTATTTGTTCGTGATATTATTCCCCATCATTCAGTGAATATTGAGGAGCTTGGAGATGGGTTCCAATATATACAGGTGACAAATTTTCAGGCTACCACCACCCGTGATTTTGAAGAAGCGTTGCGTACAGCAGGGCGGAAAAAGAAGATTCAGGGAATACTGCTTGATTTACGAAATAACCCTGGTGGGTTACTTGACCAGGCAGTGCAGCTTGCTGATGTCTTGCTTGAAAATGGGGTTATTGTAACCACAAAAGGGCGGGAACAAGAAAATGATATGCATTTCGAGGCGCATCAGGGAGAAAAAAAATACACCTTTCCTGTTGTTGTTCTTGTAAACGGTGGTTCTGCCAGTGCTTCTGAAATTGTTGCTGGTTCTTTGCAGGATCATAAACGAGCGGTGATTATCGGGACAAGGACCTTTGGTAAAGGATCTGTACAGACGGTGGTTCCTTTGCCAAATGGAGCAGGGGTTCGCCTGACCACAGCCCGTTATTACACGCCAAGCGGCAGGTCTATTCAGGCAACAGGAATTGTGCCTGATATGATTGTTCCTTTTAAGGAGAAAAGTAGAACAGGGAAGGGCGATGCTACGGATACCCGTTTGAGAGAAGAAGACCTCCCGCATCATTTTGAACAGGTGGGGAAAAAGGAAGTGCAGGAGAAAAAAGATGCAGCTCTTGATTATACAAAACGGCTGGCAGAGGATAATCAGTTGCATGCTGCTTTATTTATTTTGAAAAATATGGCTGGTGTTTTTCTTACCCATTAAAGAAAATGCATGGCCCTTGGTGGTTTCTTTTCTGCATTTTTGCTTGTGACTTGACAAAAAACTTTTTTTTGAATATATAACCAGTTTTTAATGCGCTGATGTTTACGCTTGTCAGAAGAGACTGGTTGCAGACCATTTGGGATTGACTATGTAGTGTACAGTGCTGGTAACAGATGAACGGTGCGGGTGTAGCTCAGTTGGCAGAGCGCAAGCTTCCCAAGCTTGAGGTCACGGGTTCGAGCCCCGTTACCCGCTCCATTAGTTGCCCAAGCATGTATCGATTTTTGCAGTCGATAGAGCTTGTAACAATTTTTGGGAAGTTGTAAAAGTGGGCTCTGCCCGCTTTTTTTATTGTTATTGGAGGGAGTTATGGTTTGTCGGTCTTTTTAGGGCTTCTTCCTGATGTTTGATTGACAGAGATTTTTTATTCCCTTTGGGAAGGTGCTGTGTGGGAACGGATCAAGTAATCAGAGTGGTCGAAGAATTTGCTCTCCCTCTTCTTGACGAGATGGGCTTGGAACTGGTGGAAGTACAGTTCAGGCAGGAGTCTGGATGGGTATTGCGATTATTTATTGACGGCAAAGAAGGGGTAAATGTTGATGACTGCGCCTCTGTCAGCAGACAGGTGGCCACCTATCTGGAAGTCGAAGATATTATACGCCATGCCTACACCCTAGAGGTCTCATCGCCAGGAGCAGAACGCCCCTTGAAACGTGTAGAGGATTTTATACGTTTTTCCGGAAAAAAGGTCAGAGTGAAACTGAATGAGCCTGTTGATAATCAACGTGTTTTTTGTGGAATCTTGGCAGGTGTGGATGAGAAGAACAACAGGATAACGTTGGCTGTGGACGGCTCTGATACACAACAGAGAGAATTTGATCTGCAAGCTGTTGCGCGGGCACGTCTGAGCCTTTAACGGCTCTGAATATCGGACCTTATTGTATGCTGCGGCAAAGGTCGAAGGTGGAGAAGAAATAATGTCGGGTGGAGATAATTTAAAGCGTATACTTGATCAGATTTGTCGAGATAAAGGTATTGATCGCACATTGATGGTGGATGCCATTGAAGAAGCTGTGCGGTCTGCTGTGCGGAAAAAATTCGGCGGTCGACGTGATATAGAAGTTCAGTTTAACGAAGAACTCGGTGAGGTTGAGGCATTTCAGTATCGTACTGTAGTTGACGATGTTTGGGATGAGGATACAGAAATTCATATTAATGAAGCCAGAGAACTGGATCCTGACATTGAGCTGGAAGATGATCTTGGTGAAAAAATGGAGAATGTAGCCGAACTCGGTCGGATAGCAGCCCAGTCTGCCAAGCAGGTGATTATTCATCGTCTGAGAGATGCGGAACGAGAAGTTGTTTTTGATATGTTCCGGGACCGGGAAGGTACCATCGTGAACGGTATTGTCCAGCGTTTTGAACGAGGAAAGATGATTATCAACCTTGGTCGAACAGATGCTGTGTTACCCCGTGATGGTCAGATTCCCAAGCGATCATTTAAGCAGGGAGATCGTATTCGCGCCTATCTCCAGGAGGTTCGTCAGGATTCCCGTGATTCCCAGCTGATTTTGAACAGGACATGTAATGAGTTTTTGATGAAACTTTTCGAGATGGAAGTTCCTGAAATATCAGAGCAAATTGTTAAAATAATGGGCGCTGCCCGTGAACCGGGTTTTCGGGCAAAAATAGCTGTTACTTCAGCAGAATCTGATGTGGATCCCGTAGGTGCCTGTGTGGGCATGAAAGGTGCCCGGGTGCAGAATGTAGTGCAGGAGCTGCAAGGAGAACGTATTGATATTGTGCCCTGGAGTCCAGATCCGGCAAAATACGTGTATAATGCCTTGGCCCCGGCTGAAGTAAGTATGGTGATTGTGGATGAAGAACAACATGCTTTGCTCGTTGTTGTCCCGGATGACCAATTATCATTAGCCATTGGTCGCCAAGGACAGAACGTACGGCTTGCCTCTCGGTTGCTGAAGTGGCGTATTGACGTGAAAAGCGAGCAACGTTATGAGAATCTGAGTAAGCCCGGATATATGAGTCTTCTCGCCATTGATGGAATTGATGAGACAAAGGCAGATAAGTTACTTGCCGCTGATATTCATTCAACTGTGGATTTTGTTCAGGCTGATGTTGAAAAGATTATGCGGATTATTGGGGTTAATGAAGATCAGGCAGCTGTTCTCAAGCTTCAGGCGACCGATATCCCTGTCCCTGAGGACGGAGTTGCTGACGAAGCTGAACGTCTTTTTTCACCGCCGACAAAGGCAAAAGAAGAGGTGCAGGAAGCCCCGGAAGATCAGTTGGGGAATGTGATTGCTGAAGATCAACCTGTTCCGCAGCAGGGTGTGGATAGTCAGGGAGATGACGAAGAAATTGAGGAAATGCCTGGAAATATCATTGAGCCAGAAGAAGAGGTGAGCGGTAACGTGGCACCTCAATCTCCTCATGAGCAGGACTTGTTTCCCTCGCAGGATATTGTCGATGGTGACAGGTTGCCCTGATTTTTAAGAGCGAGGTGAAAAGAGGGTATATCTCAATTCGTACCTGTAAGGGATGCGGACGGAAGGCTGAAAAAAGTGAATTTATTCGCTTGGTATGGTGCGAGGGAGCCTTGCAGGAGGATTTGGACGGCAGAATGTCTGGTCGTGGTGTGTACAGTTGCAGAAATGAAAAGTGCAAAAAACGGCTGGCAAAAAAGAAAAAAAATGCTGAGGCGAGCATTTCGCCTTCATGGATAACTTAACGTGTAACTTAGAACTTGAGTTAACGCAATACCAAGAGAAAAGGTTACGGGAGTACTTGATGAGCAGAGTCCGCATTTACGAACTGGCAAAAGAAGCCGGTCTCAAAAGCAAAGAGCTGGCAGATAAATTGATAGCAATGGGATATCCTATCAAGAGCCTCAGTTCTACGGTTGACGACGATATGGCTGCCGATATTCGTCGTAAAGTGTTGGGCAAGGCAACTGCTGAAGTTACCGAGAAGCCGATAGGGATGAAAAAACAAACAGCTGTGGTACGAAAAAAGAAAAGTGGAACTGTGGTGCGACGTCGCTCAAAAGCAGCGAAGGATGAGAAAGCCAAACAGGCTGTGGTAAAAGAGCACGACGAGCAAGAGAGCGTGAAAGCAGTATCGAAGGATGAGGCGTCTGCAACAGCCGAGACCTCATCACAAGAGTCTGGACCAGAAGCTTCTGCGCAGCAGCCTGTAGAAAAAGCAGACAGTGCGAACGATGCTGTGAAAAGCTCAGAGGAGAGTACAACTGCTGCAGCCTCAGAAGGGGCATCACAGGAAAAGAAACCTGTTATTGCTGAACAGAAACAAACAACAGGCAAAAAAGAGGTCAAACGCGGCAAGGGGCTGGCGAAAATTGTGGGTCAGGTCAAGCTTAATATAGAAGATACAGAAAAGCCCGCACCACGCCGTCAGTCCCGTCCGCCAAGAGGTGGGGGTGGAAAAAAATCTGGAGCAGCAGGAAAAGAAGCTGGAACTGCTCCGGCTCCCCAAACACCTCAACCATCTGCGGCCAAAGGCAAGGACCGTAAGAAGGGGAAACGGGTTGTCGAGATAGAAAAAAAACAGGAGAATCGGAATAAAAAAACCGGAAAGCCAGCTCGCAAGGGGCGTCAACGGGTGGATTTTTCCCACGGTGGTGCTGACTATAATCAGTCCTACAGGGGAAGAAGGAAAAAGGATAAACGTCGTAAAAATAAGACTTCTTCCACCCCGGTTACTGAGAGTAAGGCGATCAAAAGACGGATTAAGATTTTTGAAAGCATCAGTGTTGGTGACCTTGCCAAACGGATGGGGATTAAGGCCAATGAGCTCATTGCTAAGCTGATGGGACTCGGTATTATGGCTACCCTGAATCAGGCCCTTGATCTGGATACAGCTACTCTGGTAGCAGCAGATTTTGGCTACGAGGTTGAGCAGGCAATGACCGAAGAGCTTGGTATTGAGGCTCTGCAGGAAGAGGAGAAAGGTGGAGAGGTGCAGCCACGTTTCCCAGTGGTCACGGTTATGGGCCATGTTGACCATGGAAAGACCTCTATTCTGGATGCGATACGGAGAACAGATGTTGCTGAAGGGGAGGCCGGTGGTATTACGCAGCATATTGGAGCCTATCATGTGCAGGCTCCATCTGGCGATATTACCTTTGTTGATACTCCAGGCCATGCTGCTTTTACGGAGATGCGTTCCCGTGGTGCCAAAGTTACTGATATTGTGGTGCTTGTTGTTGCTGCTGACGATGGAGTTATGAATCAGACCAAGGAAGCCATTGCCCATGCCCAAGCTGCCGAGGTACCCATTGTAGTGGCGATCAATAAGATTGATAAGGATAATGCGGATCCAGCTCGGGTTATTCGTGAACTGGGTGATTTTGGCCTGATCCCTGAAGATTGGGGTGGCGATACGATTTTTTGTGAAACGTCAGCGAAAAAAGGCCTTGGTATTGAGGAACTCCTTGAGAATGTTCAGTTGCAGGCAGAGGTTCTTGAATTGACAGCAGATTCCCAGAGAAAGGCCAAGGGTACAGTCATTGAGGCCCAGCTCCATAAGGGCAGAGGCTCTGTTGCAACGGTCTTAGTGCAGGAAGGAACCCTGCATACAGGAGAGTATTTTATTGCCGGACAATTCAGCGGTAAGGTTCGCTCCTTGATTAATGACCGGGGCGAGCAGGTGGATAGTGCAGGCCCTTCCTTGCCTGTTGAGGTGCAAGGATTATCCGGGGTGCCCCAGGCTGGAGACGAGTTTTTGGTGGTTAGAGACGAGAAGATGGCGAAAGCTGTATCTGATGCCCGTCAGCTCAAGACCCGTGAGTCGGAATTGGCTTCTGCTTCCAAGGTGTCTTTGGATAATCTCTTTGAAAAAATGGCTGAACAGGAGATGAAGGAACTGCGTGTTGTTCTCCGTTCTGATGTTCAGGGAACCCTGCAGGCTTTTGGACAGGCAGCAGAGAAATTATCCACCGATGTGATCCGGGTTCGGGTACTTCAGGAGGGTACCGGTGCGATGACAGAAAATGATGTCTATCTTGCCTCAGCATCTGATGCGATTATTATTGGCTTTAATGTTCGCCCTTCAGTGAAGGTAAAAGAACTTGCTGAGCAGGAACAGGTTGATATTCGCACCTATGATGTTATTTATCATGCCTTGGAAGATATTGAAAAGGCCATGGTAGGTATGCTGGAGCCAGAATACGAAGAGCGCGTTATCGGAACAGCTGAGGTTCGTGATACCTTTTCAGTGCCCAAAGTTGGGATCATTGCTGGTTGTTCAGTTATTGATGGTAAGATTGAACGCAATGCAGGCATTCGCGTTCTCCGCGATTCTGTGGTTATCTTTACAGGGGTGATCAGCTCGTTGAAGCGCTTTAAAGACGATGTCAAAGAGGTGTCCACTGGCTATGAGTGTGGAATTGGAGTGGAAAAATATAACGATATCAAGGTCGGCGATACTCTTGAGGCATTTCTCATGGATGAGGTTGAGGCAAAGCTGTAATTGAGCAGCTGAGTAGCGAACTGACAAGGATTGTAAGGCAGAACCATGGAATTTGATTTTAATCTCCCAGGGCTTGGACGACCCAAGAGTTCACGTCCTGAGAGAGTTGCCGAGGCTATTCATCAGGAACTCTCTATTCTTTTACAACAAAAAGTGCGTGATTCCCGGTTGGATGGCGTATGTATCTCCAAGGTACACATGTCACCGGACTTGAAGCAGGCCAAAGTGTATTATTCATTGTTCACAGAAAGTTCGGCTTCATCGGCGCGAAAAGGATTGGAAAGGGCACGGGGATTTTTTCGTTCGCACATTGCTAAGACAATGAATCTGCGCTACACGCCTGACCTGGTATTTTTTCTTGATAATCAGCATAAAGAAATTGAACGGCTGGATCAACTTTTTAAGCAAATTCATCAGGAAAGGGAAGAGAAGGACGACAGTGAATAAAACTGCTCTGAGCCAAGCCATTAAAAGTGGCAAAAAATTTATTCTTGCAACCCATATCAGACCTGATGGTGATGCCTTGGGATCCACCTTTGGGTTAGCCCATATTCTGATGATGATGGGCAAAGAGGTGCTTTGTTATCTTGAGGAGCCTGTAACTGGTGTGTATAGTACCTTGGCTCAGGGAATGCCTATTGAAACCGATTTTACCTGCATTACGGCCTTTGCACAGCAACGCACCGATGTTGTGGGCATTGCCCTGGATTGCGGAGATTTGGGTCGCTTAGGAGATAACGGGGCTGAGCTGTGTAAGATTCAACCCTTTCTGGTGATTGATCATCATCAAGGTAATAAAGGTTTTGGCGATCTGCATTGGATAGAACCCCATCGTTCATCTACCGGTGAAATGGTCTATGATTTGGCAGAAGAGCTTGGCGTTGCTGAAAAGTTATCCAAAGAAGCGGCTGAATGCCTTTATACGGCCATTGTGACGGATACTGGTTCTTTTCGTTATGATTCCACCACCAGTCATACCTTTGCTGTTGCTGGTCGTTTGATTGATCGGGGAGTGAGACCAGGCACTGTCTGTCAGCGACTCTTTGATAATGCTTCCTTTGGTAGTCTGCAATTGACTCAGGCGGTGCTTGCCAGTCTGCAAACTTATCTTGATCAGCAGGTAGCAGTTATCCGAATGACGCAACAAATGTTGCAGGAAACAGGAACAAGCTCTGAGGATGCAGAGGGCTTGGTGAATTTTCCTCGCTCGGTCAAAAATGTCAGGGTTGCTGTTTTTCTCAAAGAGGGAGAAGCAGAAACAGATCAGATTTCAATCAGCATGCGTGCAAAAGGAGACTGTGATGTTGCCGAGGTAGCAGCTCAGTTTTCTGGAGGCGGGCACCGGAACGCAGCTGGTTGTCGGATTCACGGAAAAACCATGGACGAGGTTTGCGCCATGCTTATCCCGGCCCTTGAGCAGGCGTTGCAAGAGACGCAGCAGACGGCAAAAGAAAAAAAATGACAAAACAAATGCCTGTTGATGGGCAGGATGGACTCAATAGGCAGGAAGCAGCCGCTGGGATTGTGCTTGTTGACAAACCAGTGGGTCAGAGTTCTTTTGCTGTGGTTAAAAAAGTACGCTGGCTGCTGGGGATAAAAAAAGTTGGGCATGCTGGTACACTGGATCCCTTTGCCAGTGGATTGCTTGTTATCTGTGTGGGGCGTCCTGCCACCCGTCAGATTGATTCCTTTATGGCTGGGCACAAGACCTATCAGGCAGTATTACAGCTCGGTCAGGAAACTGAAACCCAAGACCCTGAAGGCGCAGTGACAGCAAGCAGACCGGTACCTTCCTTAACTCTTGAAGAAATAATGGAAGTAACCAATGCATTTGTCGGTCCGCAGATGCAGGCTCCTCCGCCGTACTCCGCAGCAAAGCATAAGGGAAAGCCTTTATATCATTATGCCCGGCAGGGGATTATGATCCAAAAGGAAGCCAAGCCCATTGAAATTTTTTCCTTAGAGGTTGATGGGTACGATGCTGACAAGGAGCAAGTAACCATAACGGTGAGGTGCAGTAAAGGAACCTATATCAGGGTGCTGGCTGCTGATATAGGGAGACAGCTGGGATGTGGAGCTTACCTCACAGCCTTGCGTCGTACCCAAAGTGGATGCTTTTCAGTTGATGATGCAGTTGATGGTGGGGCCTTGTTCAGTGAAGATTTTGATAAGGATGCCGGAACAGAGCTGCTGTTGAGCAAAATGCTCACGGTTGAGCAGGCTATGGAACAACACTCTATGCAGGTACAAATAGGGCGACCACCGGTCGCTCCTACGGCACTCAAGGTAGTGGGTAGGATTTATTGAGGGTTTGAATCCTCGAAAAAAGACATTCATTTTCGCAAAAGGCGGAAATGGTGCATTGCTTCCCATATTTCATTCCTCGGATATGGATTACAGGAGCAATTTGATTCCAGACTTTGGTGAGGCTGAGGAAAAGATGGCTTTACCCATAGCAGAAGGACAACATTTTGGAGGTGCATAATGGCACAGAGTACAGCAAGAAAAGAAGAGATTATTAAGAAATTCGCAACCCACGAAGGTGATACCGGTTCTCCAGAGGTACAGATTGCTCTGATTTCCGACCGGATTACCTATTTGACCGATCATTTCAAGACCCATGCTAAGGATCATCACTCTCGTCGTGGTCTGCTCAAGCTGGTTGGTCAGCGTCGCAGCCTGCTGAAGTACCTGAAGAAGAAAGATATTAATCGGTATCGTACACTGATTCAGGAACTGGGTATCAGGAAGTAATGTATACCTTGTTACGATGCGTTTGATGTGGTAATTTTTCCTGTTATGCCTTGCTGTGTAACAGGAATTTTTTTGTAATGTACGTTGAACGGGTTATTTTTGTTTTCCTAAAGATTCTCTCGTTACACGCCGATTTTACAAGGAGATGTCGCCGTTGTCCCGCATTGTTTTCTGGAATGTGAAGCGTAAGGATTTGACAGGTGCTGTGTGTGCGCTGGCAAAATCAACGGCTGCTGATGTCATTGTTCTGAACGAGAATATGGTATCCGGCTCGGAAACCCTTTGTGCCCTGCGGAGCAAGGTTTCTCCTGAATTCTATATTCCGGCGTTCATTTCCGACAAGCGATTTCATTGTTTCTGTAAAAATAGGAAGCTTGATTTGTCCGAGATAGATTCGGGACTTTTTCGAACGAGTACGAGAAAATATAAACTCGGTAACCAGATATTTCTTTTGGTATTGATTCATGGGCCTGATATCCGAAATTATGATGCTGAATCGCGCCAGTCATTTGTTCAAGAGCTTGTCCGAGAACTTAATTTTGTCCGAGAAGATAAGAAAATTGATCGGTTGATTCTGCTTGGCGATTTCAATATGAATCCCTATGATCGGCCTATGAATTTGGCTGCGGGCCTGAATGCCATGATGACAAGATCATGTACAGCAAAGGGGAGTCGGCGGCATCTCGGAAAAGACTACGAATTTTATTATAATCCGATGTGGGGCCTGTTGGGAGATAATACCAAAGGTCCGGCAGGAACAGTGTATGATACAAGCAATCAGGGGCCGTATGGCTGGAGTATGTTTGATCAAGTTATCCTGCATCACACCGTTGTGCCATTTTTTCAGGATGTAGAGATAATTACCGAAGCGGGAGAGCATTCCTTTATGGATAAGAACGGTCATCCAGACGCAAAGAATGCCTCGGATCATTTTCCGATCATTGTTGATTTTATGGAGAAATAGCATGAGTATTTTTTGGCCGGAAGGTTTGTCAGTCAGTGATGTGCGATCACCGTATGAAATTTTGGAAAATGCCCAAGAAGAGTGGGAAACTGCCAGCGATGGTGTGCTGACTCTTGTGTTGCAAGAATCTGAAGACGATAAGAGTATAGTCATAACAGTTCATGCAAAACATCTTCCCAGCAACAGGACAGCCACATTATTGTCTGTAATACATCGCCTGAATGAACCATATCCGGTCACAATTCGGCCTAGGGATGAGAATATCCCAAATTTTCTAAAAAAATCATACCAGGTGTCTTGGACAAGTGCAGGGTCGGCGGCAGCAAAAGTAGTGGCGGAACTTGAAGCTATAAATAATCCAATGTCTATCAAGGAATCGCAGAAACTGATTACAAATAAATGGGTTTCTGATACTCCATCAGAATTTCGTGAAAAATTGACCAAAGCTTTTAATCTTTCCGAGGTCAAAGCTGCTGTATTAAATTTGACATCCTCCAAGGGTACGTTAGTGGATGATGATAACGAGGCGCAAGAATAAAAAAACCGCTCAAAAAGATATGTTGAGTGTCCCGTATTAATTTTAAAAATATCAAACCAAAAGATATAATTGTACGGCCCGACAGGCGGGTCTGAGATGAAACACTGTCCCTTTCAGAAGCGAAAATCTGAAGAAAAAAATTGCGAAGACAGCAGGGACAGCTGAACGCAAAGGAGTTTGTTGCATGTATACACAGAAAGAAGTCGAGATCGGTGGACGTACCCTGTCCTTTGAGACCGGCAAAATGGCTAAACAGACCAGCGGTTCCGTTGTGGTGACCTGCGGCGATACAATGATTCTTGTCACCGTGGTTGCCGAGAAAAAGAACAAGGATGCTGGCTTTCTGCCATTGACCATTGAATATCAAGAGCGAATGTATGCTGCCGGACGTATTCCAGGCAATTATTTTCGCCGTGAAATAGGTCGTCCTTCAGAAAAGGAAATATTGACCTGCCGACTTATTGATCGTCCTTTGCGCCCGCTTTTTCCAGAAGGGTATATGGCTGAAACTCAGCTGATCACCACCGTATTTTCAGCAGATCAGGAGATTGACCCGGATATCCTGGCGATGAATGGTGCTTCTGCGGCATTGGTGCTTTCTGATGTGCCTTGGGCAGGGCCTGTGGCAGCAGCCAGAGTTGGTTATATCAATAATGAATATGTCCTCAACCCCACAGTCAGCCAGTTGGAAAAATCTGTCATGAATTTGGTGGTGGCTGGAACCGAGACTGCTGTGGTTATGGTGGAAGGCCGCACTGGCGAGCTGAGTGAGGATGTTGTCCTTGAGGCAATCTTTTTTGCTCATCAGGAGATCCAGCCGATCATTGCTATGCAAAAGGATTTGCAGAAAGAAGCTGGCAAGGAAAAACGTGAAATTGCTCCCCCTGAGATCAACCAGGCCCTTAAGGAAAAAGTGGAAGAAGCTGCCGCTGCTGGTATGGAAGAAGTGGTCACCATTGCTGGCAAGATTGAACGTGGTGCCCGTTATGACAGCCTCAAGGAAGAGGTGCTTGCGGCAATTGACGAGGAACTGTACGAGAGCGAGGCAGAGGTTTTTGATCTGCTGGGCGCATATAAAAAAGAGGTTATGCGTGACCGGATCGTCAACAAGGGTCTGCGCCTTGATGGACGAAGCTTTGACCAGGTTCGTCCCATTGAATGCGAGGTCGGTGTTCTGCCCAAGGCCCACGGTTCAGCCTTGTTTAGCCGAGGCGAGACCCAGGCTATGGTCATTAGCACCTTAGGCTCTGAGCGCGATGAACTGCATGTGGAGGGCCTGAGCGGTGATACCTATCGTCGTTTTATGCTCCATTATAACTTTCCCCCTTTCTGTGTGGGAGAGGCCCGTTTTATGCGTGGCCCCAGTCGTCGTGACATTGGGCATGGTACCCTTGGCCGTCGTGGGATTGAAGCAGTTCTACCAGAGGCAGCAGATTTTCCCTATACCATGCGCGTAGCGTCTGAAATTCTGGAATCCAATGGATCCTCCTCTATGGCCACGGTTTGTGGTGCAAGCCTTGCTTTGATGGATGCTGGTGTGCCTATTAAGGCCCCTGTATCTGGTGTGGCTATGGGCCTGATCAAAGAAGGCGATAAGGTTGTTGTGCTCACTGATATTCTCGGTGATGAGGATCATCTCGGTGACATGGATTTCAAGGTTGTGGGCACGGCAAAGGGTATTTCTTCCCTGCAAATGGATATCAAGATTGACGGTGTTGATCGGGAGATTATGTCCAGTGCTTTGGCTCAAGCCAAAGAAGGGCGTCTCCATATTCTGGGTAAAATGGAAGAAGCCATTGGCATTCCGCGCGAGGAAGTTGCAGATCATGCACCTAAATATGTTACCCTTAAGATCAATCAGGATAAGATCCGTGATATCATCGGTCCGGGCGGTAAAGTGATCCGGGAGATGACCACGGAGTTTGATTCCAAGATTGATGTGGATGACGACGGAACCATCAAGATCTTTTCCAAGAGCACGGAGTCTGCTGATGCCCTGGTTGCTCATATTGAAGGCATGACAGCCATGCCAGAGATTGGCAAAGTCTATAACGGTCTAGTCAAGACCATTAAGGATTTTGGTGCCTTTGTTGAAATTCTTCCTGGAACCGACGGGATGGTTCATATTTCTGAGCTGGCTGACCGTCGTGTCAACAAGGTCACTGATGTCCTTGAAGAGGGCGAGCAGGTTAAGGTCAAGGTTATTGATATTGACGGACGCGGACGCATTCGTCTGAGCCGGAAAGCAGCTCTGGAAGAAGGGGAAGAATAAATCTTTCTGGAAAAAGAAACTGTACCCTATTATGCCGGACGCTGTAGGGGCGAACCCCTGTGTTCGCCCTTGTATATCCTTAGTTCAGCTCCTGACCAGCAAGGGGAATTATTTTGGCCATTTGTATCCTGGTCAATGCTTGATTTCCGTCTTTGTCAAGCAGGGCAATGAGATGAAAAGGAACAGCAGACGCATCACCGGAAGCGCATAAGATGATAATGCAATCCTGGGTTCTCAGTGTCAGCTCGTGACAGGTATGAAGCCCTGATGTTGTACTTGTCTCCTGAGCAGAACGAAAGATATCGTTAAAGATTGCGCCGGTACTGACGATATCAAGGGTGGAGTCAAGACTGTCCGAGGCAATGGTTTCTCCGCTAAAGTCCATAATTCCTGCCCCTTTGTATCCTTTAATACTGCGAAGTCTTCCCAGGAGTGACTCCAGAGTGGTGGCGCAATTTTTTGTTGAACAGGAGGCCAGTGGGGCCTGTTGCGGAGCATTGTTTTGCTCAACTGTTGATTCAAACTTCCTTTGTTCAACATTTGGTTCAATCCGTTGTTTAATCTGTTGTTCAACCTTTGTTGTTTGCGATGGAGGGGGAAGAGGAGATCCATTGATCGATTCATCACCGAACACAGTTTCTTCTTCCTCTTCTTTGACAGACTGTCGCCAGTCAGCTTGAAATGCCTTGTGTTCCCCATCTTTTTTATCGGTTCTGGGAGGGTGTTCTAACTCATAATGCTTCACCTCATCTTTGAGTTTCATGGCGTCCATAATGATGGACATCAGTTCTCCTGTAATTCTTCGGCGAATTTCCAGCTTTGGTAATGCTTTAATTTTAAAACTAACATTGTCCATGGCGATCAAACGGCAGGCGGCATCATATTCTTGCAGATCTCCGTATTCAGCATCATAGAGCTTGCCCTGATGAATATACAGCAATCCTTTATTTTTTGGTGATGTGCCCACTTCAAGCAGGCAGGTTTTTTCGTCCATTTCAAGGAGTTGCAGGAAGGATCCCACAGAAACTCCTTTCAGGTTTCCACTGGCAATATCTTCATTAAGGATATTGGTAACGATTTTGACCAACTGTTTTACCCGAATAGGTTTGAGAAGGATTTCCCGTACCCGGCCTTCAAGTTCAGCGACTTTGTCTCCGTCTTTGCATCCTGTAATAACGATAATAGGGATATTAGGATGAAAATTTTCTATATACTCTATGAGATGCCATCCGTTTATTTCTCCCGGCATAATGAGATCAGTCACAAGCAGAGAGATTTCCATCTGACTTAATATTTCAACAGCCTCTTTGCCGTTGCTGGCATAGACAGGGGTGAAAAAATCGCCGTAATTTTTCAACTGCTCTTCAAGTAGAGCAAGTGCGAACAGATCATCATCAACGACCAGTATGTCATACATGCGTGGCTCCTTGTTTCAATAAAATCAGATTTTTCCTGATTTGTAGCTTATGCATTATGCGGACCGACTTGGTGACGAGGAACTTGTTCTCGTAATGCTTTTGAGTAGCGCCTAACCAGTTGCTCGTAACAGGCGATTGTTGAGAGGGCCATTCTATGGTAATCTTTTTGTTGTTCCAAGAGAAAAAAAGTTTTACCCTGTCTGTAACTGCTCAGTTTCCGGGTAAGAATATTTAGTCTTCACTCCCAAAACTTCTTAAAGAAGTGCCTGGAGATATTTTCTTTTTGTATCCGCTTTTGAAATTCATTATTAATGTAGTTGAACTCTCTAAACGAGTATCACATAAAAAAATGACAATCAAATATATTTTTTACAATAGAAATGCATATACCTTCACTTTTTTTGGGAAGGATAAATTATATCAGGATAATACTGTTTCTTACGAAAAATTGGGAAAACCTGGCAATATTTATTATCAAACCTCCGGGTATTGACCCCAGGAATGACAACACAAGAGGAAAAGGGAGATAAATGATGACCACTTGCCCCATTGCCATACTGAATGCTGTATCCTCAGAAGGATTGGATATTTTTGGTGAAAAGTATCAGCTGCATGCTGATGCGAAAGATGCCATAGGGCTTGTTCTCCGTAGTTCACCGGTTGATCTGGATGAATTCCCGAATCTGGTGGCTATTGCCCGGGCCGGGGCCGGAGTGAATAATATTCCCGTGGATGAGGCTTCAGAGCGTGGAATATGTGTGTTTAACACACCTGGTGCCAATGCCAATGCTGTGGTTGAGCTGGTTTTTACGATGCTGGGGATTTCGTTACGTAATCTTCACCAGGGCATGGATTTCTGTGAGGGGCTTTCTGGTCTTGCAGGAGATGCTCTCAATAAGGAGGTGGAAGCCCGGAAAAAGATGTTTAAGGGGTCTGAGATGTCTGGAAAGACCTTGGGGGTTATCGGGCTGGGGCAAATCGGTGTCCGGGCTGCGAACATGGGGATCTACCATAATATGCGGGTGATTGGCTATGATCCTTACCCGGTTATGGATAATATTCATGGCCTGCTGCCAGAGGTGGAACTGGCCCAGGCTCGCCGCGAGTTGCTGGCCCAGGCAGATGTTGTTTTTCTGCATGTTCCTTTGAATAAAAATACCAGGGAGCTGGTGAATTAGGAATTCATTGACTTTATGAAAGAAGATGCCCTGCTGTTCAACTATGCCCGTGGACCGGTTGTGGATGAGAACGTGGTGATTAAGGCCCTTGAGGATGGTAAGATCGCTGGTCATATTTCAGATTTTCCCTCACCCAAATTAATTGATCATGACAAGGTGCTTCTCACGCCCCATCTTGGTGCTTCTACAGCTGAGTCTGAGGAAAACTGCGCTTGTATGGCGGTTAAAGAGCTGAAAGGGTATCTGGAGTACGGCAATATCACCCATAGTGTCAATTTTCCTAATGTAGAAAGTATCCCTACTGTTTGGGTCCACACCCGTTTGATTGTGATCAATAAAGATACACCTGGGATGATTGGCTTGATGAGTAATATTCTTGGCAAGCATGATATTAATATCATGAGTTATACCAATAAGAGCAACGGTACCTTGGGGTATAATATTATTGATACTGCAAGTGCTGTCTCGCCCGAGGTCTGCAAGGAGATTGAGGCGGTTGACGGGGTGATCAGGACACGGGTGATTCCGGTGAAGAGCGGCTTCAATATCACAATATAGGATGGATGTTTTTTTATCTATTTTTCTTGACGGGCAATTCGTTTATGTGTAATAATTACTCATAACCTGAAGGGAATTTCAGGTTTATCTTCATCACTTTCTGGTTGAATCCTGAAAGTTGATAAAGCCACAACCGTCGTGAGGCGGTGTCGGAAAGCCACGGGTCTCTTTAAGGAGAGATAGCCGGGTTACCTTCTTTAAATTTGACGAGGGAGTGAATCATGAAATCTCCAGGAAAAAATCCCGATAAGAAAAAATCTCTTCAGGTAACAAGAGTAGGCAATTGTCATCCCACTCTTTGTTTTATTGCATCTTTTCTTCTCTTTGTACACAGTCAATTTCTGTTATTTTTTCAGGTATTAATGACTGTATTTCTGTTCAACACCTCCGTTGTTTACTCTAGCAAATTTGCCGGATTGAGCTGGCATAATAATTATAACTCGTTCAAAAGCGAAGTCCGTTCCGCAGAATCTCGGAGCCATGGCGCATACTGTTTTTTGGTATCTTTAATGTTTTTGATGTGCTCGTTATTTTTGAGATATACATCTTTTTGAAAATATACGGTGATATATACGTGTGCTGGAACAAGCAAAATAAAGGAGGACAAAATGAAAACAACCTATAATTGGACAGAAGATTGCTATAAAGGATTAGAAAAAACAGATCCTCAGTACAATCGTTTTTACAATATCATTAAGCAGTTGAATGAAACTAGCGACGTGGCCATTGCACGGCGTCTCCGGACGGAAATGGTTCTAGACTGGCGCGATGAGTATAATGTCGGCGTGAGGGAGATAGATTCTCAGCATAAAAAGTTTTTCAAGATGATCCAAAAAATGTCTGATCTTCATCTTAAAGGAGGCGGTCGTAAAGGTGAGACGGCGCAGCTTAATCAAATGCTGGATGAATTGCTGAATTATACTAAGTTCCATTTTCAGACCGAGGAAAAGCTGATGGAGCGATATGCGTATCCCATGATACAGCATCAGAAACAGGAACATGCAATGATTCTGTCCGAGCTGGTCAGGCAGATAGCCGCGATAAGGTCTGCCAGGGGTTCAACAGCTAAATTGGTCTATTTCCTGATTCAGTGGTTTATTAAGCATACTGTCTATTCTGATAAAGATGTTGGACTGTTTATCATGCGGCAACGGAAAGCGCAGGCATTTCGGTTCAACCTGAAAGGAGTGGCTCAGAATGTTAAAGGTTTCCTGAATCAGCCGTTGACAACGGGCGATGTTATGAACTTTTTGAGCCAACCTGTAAAATTATGGGGGCAATAAAGACAGAATAGCTTATTCCGTTGGATGATATGCGGTATCTTGCGAACAAGTAAAGGTGATTTTACTTTTTATTTCATCGTAGAAAACCACCCCCTCTGGGGGTGGTCAGAGTTCAACGGCTCTGCCGGTTGAACAGCCATTTTTGGCAAAGGTGCCGGTTATGATAGAAAATACATTTTTATTAACCGATCAATCTTGAGTGTATCCCGTGGTATATCGGCGAGATAGATGCCTCAGTTATGCATGGTGCGTAAAGCTGTTTGCAGGCTCAAGGTCCTATACGGCAACGGTTCAAGATGGTTAAGTTTCCTGATGCTAATTTTGTCAGTGTGGGTGTTCTGAAAACGGGAGCAAAGTAGACAAATGCCCTCTGGGCTTAACCAATACCACCCCCTCTGGGGGTGGATTCTTTATCCGTACTTCCTCTGTAACGCTTCCAACTTCACTTTGATGAGAGGGGAAATATTTTGTCCTCTCATCCTCCCTTTCTTTATCTTTTGGAGAAAATCTCCCGAAAAAAAATCAGGGCATTTTTTTGCCCGATCATGTTTAATGGGCCGCAGATAATTCGTGCGAACGGCGCATTCATATTTTTAGTTCTAAGGAGAATGTATTATGGGACAGACTGTTGCGGAGAAAATACTGGCCGCTCATCTGGTGGAAGGCGAGTTAAAAAAAGGTGAAGAGATCGGGCTGCGTATTGACCAGACCCTGACCCAGGACGCCACTGGAACCATGGCCTATCTGGAGTTTGAGGCCATTGGTATTCCCCGTGTTCAGACCGAGCTGTCAGTGAGTTATGTTGATCATAATATGCTCCAATCAGACTTTAAAAACGCTGATGACCATATCTTCCTGCAAGGGGCAGCACGTAAATTTGGGCTTCATTTCTCACCTCCTGGCAACGGCATCTGTCATCAGGTTCATCTGGAGCGTTTTGGGATTCCCGGCAAAACCCTGCTTGGATCTGATTCCCACACCCCCACTGGCGGTGGAATGGGGATGTTGGCCATGGGCGCAGGCGGGTTGGATGTGGCAATGGCAATGGCAGGAAAACCCTTTTATCTGATCATGCCAAAAATTTACGGCATCAAACTCACTGGAAAGTTGCAGCCTTGGGTAGCGGCTCGTGATGTCCTGCTGGAAGTTCTGCGTCAGCTTTCGGTCAAAGGCGGGGTAGGATATATTATGGAATATTTCGGGCCAGGCGTGGCTGAATTGAGCCTCACTGACCGTGCAACCATTACCAACTTTGGTGCGGAGCTGGGAGCCACATCTTCTCTTTTTCCATCAGATGAGAATACCCGCAAATACCTGGCTGCTCAGGGCAGGGAAGAGCAATGGCAGGAATTAGTTGCTGATCCTGATGCTGAGTACGACAAGGTGCTGGAAATTGATATGTCTACCCTGGAACCGATGATCGCCTGTCCCTCGTCTCCGGATAACGTGGTCAAGGTGAGCGAGGTTGCGGGGAAACCTGTGGCCCAGGTGCTGATTGGCTCCTGTACTAACTCCTCCCTGCGGGATCTCACTGCTGCGGCAAAGATTATGGAAGGCCGGGAAGTCAGCCGGGATGTGAGCTTTGAGATTAATCCGGGAAGCCGTCAGGCTTTGGAGAATCTGACCGCTCAGGGTGATGTTATGCCGCTGCTCAAGGCAGGTGCCCGAATCCATCAATCCGGTTGTCTTGGTTGTATCGGTATGGGCCAGGCACCACCCACTGGCATGAATTCCCTGCGTACTTTTTCCCGGAATTTTCCAGGCCGTTCCGGTAATAAGGGTGATCAGGTGTATCTCTGTAGCCCGGAAGTTGCAGCTGCTTCTGCTATCAAGGGTGTTATTACCGATCCTCGTGACTTGGGCGAGTATCCCGGCTTTGAACTGCCAGCAACCTATCTTCCTGGTGATGAGCGGATTGAGAAGCCTTTGTCTGCGGTAGAAGGGGCCAAGATTGATATCGTGCGGGGCCCTAATATTGCCCCTTTTCCTGAATTTACTGAGCTGCCCGATACATGGAAAGGCAAAGTTGTCTTGAAGCTGGAAGATAACATCACCACAGATCATATTATGCCTGCCGGTGCTGCTATCCTGCCCTTGCGAAGTAATATTCCTGCGATTAGTGAGTATGTTTTCTCTCAGGTAACAGAAGATTTTTCTGCGGATATCAAGGCAATTACTGATACTGGTTTGTTTGGGGCAGTGATTGGCGGTGATAACTATGGTCAGGGATCCAGCCGGGAGCATGCTGCCTTGGCACCTCGCTATTTGGGTGTGCAGGTCAAGCTGGTCAAGAGCTTTGCCCGTATTCATAAGGCCAATCTGATTAATTTTGGGATCCTGCCTTTGACCTTTGTCAATGCTGAGGATTATGACAAGGTTCAGCAGGGCAGCGAAATGGTTATTCCTGGCATTCGTGAGGCTGTGACTTCCGGTGCAGAGACCATTACTGTAGAAATTGATGGGCGGCCTGTTCAGGCCCGTTGTGAGCTTTCCTCACGCCATCGAGAGATCATGGCAGCAGGAGGTTTGTTAAACTGGGCACGGTAAAGAGAGGTGCATTTTGTTTGGATGAGGTTTTTTTTTGCGGGACAAGCAATAAAACTCCTGGTAGTAAAAATGATATAATATCCAGAAGCATTTGATAATTTAATTTATTATCTAATTTTATGATAACGCTTATCTTTTTTAAGTCAGCAGTTTCTCTTTGTTCGGAATTATAAAAAAAACTGAACATATTAGAAGGGAAAGGCGTGTTACTGTAAAAAGACTTTTTTGTCTTAACACTTTGAATTGTCTGGTTATTGTTTTGTTTTTTTTCTTTTTACAGCAGGTGGTACGCTCTGTGCATTAAATAGGGTGTTCTTCATCTCTTCTTTTTTGGCCGGTTCTTCCTCTTTTGGTTGAGCCGGTTTTTTTTTATTCTGTTCTTTTTTCCTTTCTGGTACACTGTTTTCGAGTTGACATGTGAAGTCTTCGGTATAGAGTGTGAATGCTCATTCATATTGAGACTGAATATTCACTGGCTATAATGTAAAAATTGTCAGACGACCCAAGGGCCTCGTTGAGATGTCCAGATGTTTGCTCTGATCATTCAACACATCTCATATTTCTCAGTAACATGACGGGTACATCACTGTTACTTCGAGGTTTGGCCCCGGCCACAGGCCGGGGGAACGCTTTTCTGTAACATGACATGTACGTCACTGTTACTTTGAAGTTTGGTCCCGGCAACAGGCCGGGGGAACGCTTTCGTATAAAAAAACAGGACATACTCCTTTGCAGAAATCCAAAATGACATTCTGGACCAGGTTTCTTTTTCGCCTTGGTGATGGTTGCCTTTACGTACTTGCTGACGTAGGCAGGATGGGAATCTTTTTACTTGCTGTCCTGGCTGGCCTGTTTAAGCGACCTTTTCGTGGTAGCGAGCTTCTGAAACAATTGCATTTCATTGGTGTTGGATCCATAGCTGTGGTGTTTTTTACTGCTCTATCTTCTGGCATGGTACTTGGTCTGCAAGGAGTGTATACCCTGCAAAGATTTGGTGCTGATGGCATGTTAGGCTCAGGGGTTGCACTGACTTTGATTATGGAACTTGGCCCGATTCTGACAGCGTTGATGGTAGCTGGCCGGGTAGGATCTGCCATGTGCGCAGAAATTGGTATTATGCGCATTTCTGAGCAAATTGATGCCTTGGAATGTATGGCTGTTGATCCTTTTCGCTACCTGATCACGCCTAAGTTTATCGCAGCGATGATTTCTGTTCCCTTGCTCACAGCAATGTTTGACGTTGTAGGAATCTATGGTGGTTATCTTGCTGGTGTTAAATTATTAGGGGTGAGTTCAGGTTCTTTTTTTAGCGGCATAATGAGCAGTGTCACCAATCATGAAATTCAGCTCGGCCTGATTAAATCTATTGTCTTTGCCTTTTTGTTGGTGTGGATCAGTACAGGCCGTGGGTACTATGTGTTGCAGATCCGGGGCGCAGGGTTTGGAGCTGAAAGTGTCAGCAAAGTAACCACCCAGGCTGTTGTTCTTTCCTCAATTTCTGTTTTAATCTTTGATTACCTGCTCACAGCAGTGTTGCTTTAAGGAGGGGAGAATGATTGCTGAGACGGAACAAGATCAGGCAGGCCCGGTAGTTGAGTTTATTGAAGTTGAAAAGTATTTTGGAGAATGGGGCCAGAGGCATAGGGTGCTGCATGGTGTGAGCTACTCGGTTCCCCGTGGTAAAACCACTGTTATTGCAGGTGGGAGTGGTCAGGGAAAGAGTGTCACTCTCAAACTGATACTCGGCTTATTGAAACCGGATAACGGGCGCATCCTGGTGGATGGTCAAGATGTTACCCGCCTGAGCAGGAAAAAGCTTCGCGACCTGCGCATGAAATTCGGAGTTCTTTTTCAGGGGGCGGCCCTGTTTGATTCCCTTTCTGTTTTTGAGAATATTGCTCTTCCGCTTCGCGAACGAACCCGATTGAAGGAGCAGGAAATTCAGGACCAGGTTGCTGCCACCCTGGAATCCTTAGAACTCACTGGTCATGAAAACAAATTTCCAGCCCAGCTCAGTGGTGGTATGCAAAAGCGGGTTGGTTTGGCCCGTGCCTTACAGCTTGATCCTGAGATTGTTCTCTTTGATGAGCCCACAACCGGGCTTGACCCGGTGATGACCAGGGAAATCTATGATCTGTTTCGAAGAACACAGGAACGATTAGGGTATACTGCGATTCTTGTCAGTCATGATATTCCCCAGGTTTTTGATTTGGCTGATCAGATTGTTTTGCTCAATAATGGGGAGGTAGATACCTTTACCAATGTTGGGCAGATTAAAGATTCTGAAAAGCCCCATATTCGTGAATTTGCTAACATGACACTTGGTGATTTGTCCTGAGAGATGTACAGTAAGAGCACGGTATGACGTGCCCTTATTATTCAGTGCCTAAAAAAACGCATATTTGGGGAAATTTTAAATTGTTTAATTGGAGCGTATTACGTGGATAATTCTCGTTTGGAAATAGCTGTGGGATTCTTCCTTGTTCTTGGTTTTGTGGCCTTTGGCTGGCTTGCTCTTCAGCTTGGCGAGGTTTCCTTGTTCAGTGATGCCAGTACCTATACCATTGATGCTGAATTTGAAGATGTCTCTGGAGTTAAAGTAGGGGCAGAGGTTCAGATAGCTGGTGTTGCAATAGGGTCGGTGACACAATTAAGCCTGAGCAAAGATAGTTTGGCAATGGTCACCTTACAAATAGATAAGGATATTCATTTGGCAAGAGATTCAATGGCCTCGGTGAAATCTCAGGGCATTATTGGAGATAAGATTATTCAGATCACTCCAGGGGGTGATGAAGAGATGTACCAGGAAGGTGATGTGATTGTGGATACAGAGTCTTCAGTTGATCTGGAGTCCCTGATTTCCAAGTTCGCCTTTGGCGGAGTTAAATAAAGTCCCCATCCTCAGTGGGAAGGGCTATGACAAAAGCATCTAAAAATACTTTCTACGAGTAACCGTTCACCCCCCTCATTCCACACAAAAAAAGATTGGACAAAAAAAGAAGATCACGATAGTTTAAGGGTCACA
>JAABTP010000031.1 GCA_011389815.1 Desulfobulbaceae bacterium
TTAAAAAGCATTTTCATGGAGTATAACACGGTTAGCTATGAAAAACAGCCCGTTGAAGGTCAGGTGAAATTATCAGTTATTGATTATTGATCGAAAGAAAAAAGAGATCATAGTCGATCTACTCAAGAATCCTCCTCCCAAGGAAAAAGAAGGGATGAAGAAAAGCTGACTTTCATGCCATCAGTAAATAATTCGGGTTTACGTGCTGAACAGGTACTCGGTAAGTTGACCATAAAGAAAAACAAGGCCACAGGCATAAAGACTGGGGCCTTGTTTCAAACAAAAATTAGAACCACCTCCTGTCCCGCTATTCGGCAAAGACATCCTCAAGGATGGTAGCACTGAGAATGCGTTCGGACCAGACCTCAAGCATTCCGCCGGATGCTTCTTTCAGCATCTGGTCCATTGCCGAATATTTTACCCGACATTTTCCAGAGAAAATACCCCTATACCCCCAAATCCTTATGCACCTTCTCCAATGCCTGGGGCAGGCAGAGCAGGATTTCCTGAACCTGAGTAGCAGGAGTTGGCTGCGATAACTCGCCAGCAGCCCGATTAGCTCGGCCAGCAATCCGACAGGCCAATAAAGGATCTACCCCGGCATAGAGCATGCCACTGATCATTCCTGTGATCAGATCCCCGGTTCCACCAATAGGCTCCATAGTCTCAATGCTTGGTTCCCTGATGGTATCAACAATCTCTCCGTCCTGACAGATATAATCTACAGCCCCTTTGACAAACATGGTTTTGGTGGCGTTCTTACCTGCATAGGCCCGACGAATCAACTCTGGTACATCCTCTTCCATATTAAAGATAAAACCTCGGGTAAAACTGGGATGGTCTGCCTTATCATCAGCCAGAAAAGCAACTTCGCCCAGATCCGGGGTAAAGACATCGTAATAATGGGCATCGCCACCTGCCTTGGCCACGTACATACTGCCTGCATCGGCAATCAGGGCAGGTTTTTCTGCCATCGTGTCAATGGTCGCCAACACCTTTTTGTTCAGCTTCAAATCCGGCATCACGTAATGAAGGGTCATTACCTTGGCCCCCATTTCCGGGAGATGCTCTGCCAAGTACTTGTAAATGGCTTCACTGCCTTTGCGCATACCGATATCTCCGGCCACCATACCCATGGGCGCATCCACGCCATAATGCTGGCAGGTTATACAGGCAGAGGTCATCATGGCTTCATTGCCGCGATTAATGGCAAGTTCACGTCCGTCTAGGGTTATCCCTTTTTTAGTATAGGTCACAGGCCCTATCAATAGCGTGGGATCGTCAATAGGCACTGCTCCGGCTAATAACAACATAGTTAGGCTCCTATTTCCCGGACAAGCTCTTCCCGGGCAGTATTCAATGAGTAGGCACAAAGAGAAAAACCAACCTCTGTGAGATCAGGTGCCTCGTTGATGCGCTGACCAATGAGTTCCGTTGCCAAATAGGGAACATCTGGACAGCCGCCACCAGAGATATTGACAACGACTTTGGTTTCAGTATCAACGGTTATTTTCATATTTGCCGCTCTGACCATCAGGTATTTACCATACCATTTTTTGCGAACAAAATGAAGTGGCTCCATTCCTTCAGAAGTAATAGGAACAACGTCCAGCGGGGTAAGATTTGTTGTATTCAACAGCTCGGTAATAGCCGCCTCTGCTTCCATGGGAAATTCCACACTGAGATCACAACCAGTTCGATAGGATGGTGGCGGACTGACAACCCGAATTTCATATCCTTCTTCCCGCAGGATATGTTCAACATCAATAACCGTTGTGGGATGGGCAAAGATAAGCAAACCACGGGTGACATCCTGCTGGTCACTTTTCTCCTCTTGAGAGGGTTTCTCCTTTTTTTTAAACCATTTCATGGTGCTCTTTTTTTACTGAGGGTGAAAGAAAAATATCCTGCTCCCCAAGGGAACAGGACAAAGAATTATTCCAAAGTGTTGCATAACTGACTGGTTTTTATAAATAAAAAATACCAGTTAGTTTTGTACCAAGGTAGAGTTGTCTCGGCCCGCTCTGATCATTTCCCGTACCACATCTTCAAGAGCAAAACGGGCCTTCCAACCCATTTCCCGCTCCGCCTTTCCCGGATTGCCGCAGCCTTCCCGGATATCCGCTGGTCGCAGCAGGGTCGGATCACTGACAACATGATCCTGCCAGTCCAGGCCAACCGCCTCAAAGGCAAGAGCCACAAATTCTTCCAGGTACCTGCTTGTACCGGTGGCAATAACATAATCCTGCGGGGTTTCCTGTTGCAGCATCAGATGCATGGCCTCAACATATTCCGGGGCCCAACCCCAGTCGCGACGGATGTCCATATTGCCAAGCTGGAGCAGCTCAGTACTACCAGCAGCGATCCGACAGGCAGCAGCAATAATTTTCCCTGTCACAAAACGCTCCGGGCGCAAAGGAGATTCATGATTAAAGAGAATGCCTGTACAGGCAAAGAGGTCATAGGCTTCCCGGTAATTCGCCACAATCCAGTGGGCTGATGCCTTGGCCACAGCATAGGGGCTGCGAGGCCGAAACGGGGTTTCCTCATCAGCTTTGCTGCCACTGGTATCACCAAAGCATTCGCTGGATCCGGCATTATAAAATCGTATATCCCTGCCCGTGAAGCGGATAGCTTCAAGAAAATTCAGGGCTGCCGCGCTGATACTCTCCAGGGTTTCCACTGGCTGTTCAAAAGAGAGGCCCACGGAACTCTGACCGGCAAGGTTGTAGACCTCATCCGGCTCTGTTCCCTGCAATACCTGGAGCACACTGCGAAAATCGTTAATTGCCAGAGAAACTGTTTTTACCTGTTTCCTGATTCCTAAGTGATGTAAATTGCTGAATGAGCAAGACTGTGCATCACGGGAGGCCCCGTAAACCCGATACCCTTTTTCCAACAACAAACCGGCCAGATAGGCCCCATCCTGCCCTGATGCACCGCTGATCAATGCTGTTTTCATCTGTTCTTTTCCTTACCTTATTCCGCGGAGTTCGTAATGGAACGCAGCACCCGCAGTGTCTGTGCCGCAGTCCGTTCCCAAGTGAACGTTGCAGCCCATTGGCTACCCTGCCTGCCCCTTTCTGCACGCTCCTCATGAGACAATTGCAGTACCTCCATAATTTTGTCAGCAAGAAGAGACGGTTCAGCCCGTTCCGCATAAACAGCATACTGACCACCAACTTCCGGTAAGGAAGCCGCTTGTACAGTCACCACAGGGCGAGCTGCCATCAGAGCTTCCAGGACAGGAAGACCGAAGCCCTCATAGGTGGAAGGCAACACAAACACTGCGGCCTCTTGGTACAGGGCCTGCAAGTCTTCCTCTGCCAGCCCCTGCAATCGAATCACTCTGTTCGGAGCCTGTAAACGCTGGAGCTGTTCCTGAACAGCCTGCTCACCGCGACGCCCTTTACCCACTAAAACAAGCTGATGGGGAATCCGATCTTCAAGCAGAGCTAAAGCAGCAATCAGCTTGTCCACATTTTTATGGGGATAGGTATGGGCCACACAGAGAACAAAAGGCAAATAAGCCCCCAGAGCCTGTACCTGTTGAGAAGTATCACCTGCTGCCTCATTCCTGCGGGCAAAGGCACCAGTCACACCGAGCAATACCGGATGCACCTTTTCTGCTTTGGCAAAACCGTATGTTATAACCTCCTGCCGGGAAAACTCCGAAATAGTCAAAACCGCCTGACAACGGCTACAGGCTGTTCGGACAAGAATATCCAGGGTTATCCTCTCTAGCAAGCTCATATCTTCCGGAAAGCTCTTATACTGAAGATCACAGACCGTAACCGCCTGCGGAGAAAAACAGAGCGCCGGGGCTGTATATCCAGGTGACCAGAGCACGTCCACTGCTGCTTTTCTGGCAACAAAGGGCAGAAAAAACTGCTCCATAAAAATACGTAAAGGCCGCACAGCAGCAGGACAAGGAACCCGGTAAAACTCCACCCCTCTGTATTCAGCAAGATCTGCCTGAAGCAGGCTATGGTTTTCCTTATTGGTGAAAAGCACCAAGGTATCAGGGCTTTTGGAAAGAGCGGCCATAGCAATGAGGGTTTCGCACAGATAGACCTCGGTCCCCCCCACATCGCCCGGTACCATAAACAGGGTATTTATCCCGATACGCATATGCGTCCTGTTCTCCTCTTGCTATCCCTGCTGTTTTTTCCGTATTTGGGCCATTGCTGAGTAGCTACCAACAATCCCCCAACGAACAAAAAAATGAAACAACGTCTGGAGGCTAAAAGATCCTGCATCTTTTTTGACAGACAGGTATTCTTCCTTAAACTGGACCTGAAAATTCTGACCACTGATGGATTCTTCATGCCAACGAAAGGCAGCAAGCGGAGATCCAGCCACCTGTACGGCATCACCAGAGTGCCAAAGGCGGAGAATAAAATCATAATCCCAGGCAGCAACCATATCCTCTGGCAGTAAACCTGCCTGTTCCACGGCCTGCCGACGAAAAAACAAGGCTGGCTGGGAAAGGTAGTTAATACATTGATAGGTAAAACGCGAGGAGAATGGGTAAAAAAACTCCTTACAACGGGTAATGCCGGAACGAATCTCCTGCCCTTGCTCATTAATAATCGGGCAGCGACCAAAACAAAAGGCTGCATCAGGCCGAGCTTGCAGGGCTTGGGCAACACGCTCCAGGGTTCTTGGATAATAGAGATCATCTGCATTCAACCAGGCAATAACATCACCTGTTGCCTGTTGCAACCCCTTATTAATGGCATTGGCCGGACCAGTATCCGGTTCTATCACCGTATGAGCGATATTCTCTTGGTAGTACTGGAGAATCTCCTGAGAGCCATCTGTACTTCCGCCATCAATAACAATATACTCCAGCTCAATAGTACTCCCTGTCTGGCTGATGACACTCTGTAGAGTTTGTTCAAGAAATCTTTCGCCATTATAATTCGGCGTTATGATCGAAAAACGCGTGGATGTCATAATACTCCTGAACAGGTATCTGGAAAAATTATTTCGTTACGCAGACGACCTTTTTCCTGCAACACAGATCAAGGCTGGCAAAGGCGGGAAGAAAAAGCAACCCAACATAGAGGAAATAATAATATCGCCAATTAAAAATCCGCAAATACACCAAAGGCAGGGAACCAGCCAGCAGCATGGTACCTAAAATCGCTGTATGAGGGAACCACCAAAACAATAGCGTTAATATGGGCAACAGCCCAAGCAGCCAGACCGGATTCCAGGAAAATCGCACCCACGGTTCCTGATAACTCTTTTTGTATATCTGCATGGCGACCTTCCGCAGTCGCGGAAATTGTACAGTGTCTTTTTTATAGGGATATACATCCCACCAGCCAGAATGCTGGAGGAACCTCCAGGCATAGCGGTCATGAAAATAATAATGAAATTTATCCCATTTCTGTTCTTTCTGATTGATATTCAGGACCCCCATGTACTTTTGCATGGTCCAGCTTGCGTCTTTTGCCATACCTTCTAACGACAACTGTCCGGTATAGTTACGTATCTTCTGAGAAAAGAAACCTGTTCCTGCTGTTTTTCCTGCAAGATGCAGACCTATGAAAACGACCCCTCCGGCCAGCAACAGAGCCACAAAACCTGTAAGAACCTTTTTTACAGGTACCAGGCCAAGGACGAGAAAGAGCAAAGGCAGGACAACCAAATATACCAGACCGTTATGACGAATAAGCACCAGAGACAGTCCGAGCAGAACAAGGGAAAAAATTCGTTGCCAAGTCCATTGCAGACAGCCCTGCCGCCTTTCCCGATACAATTTTGTCAGCAAACAGGCCCAGAAGACCACCAGCAAGGCAAAGGGAATATCCTTCCAAAGCATAAGATTATACAGAGCGATCGGGACAGAGCACAGTATAAAAAGAAACCAGAAGGCTAATACCATGCCGGGCATTCCCTGCTGGTACAGCCAAAAACCGAACCAAGACATCAGCAGAACAACAAGGAGTATCTGCACAACAGGGACAACTGCGGGGTCATTCCATATATGATAAAGGTATTTATACAGGATCACATTCATGAAGGGGTGATCATTTGTAAAGACATCCGGCAGTACAGCGGCCCGCCATATTTTGAGGGAATCAACGGACATCACGCCGGGCCAGAATGCTGCGAGCCACGTACCGAACACCGCAATACCACTGCCGAACATCACCCAGAATACATATCGTTTTTCCGCAAAAAAAAGATTACGCAGTTCGCCGGTCTTGTAAACACGTTGAATAAGGGAAACCAACAACCATGCCGACAGCAACGCAAAGAGTATTTGCCAACAGAATTGCACCGGATGAAAGAAAGATCGCATACCCTGTAGCACATCGCGAAAGCGAATTTTGCCGAGAAGCGGTTGCTGGCCCTCAAGTAAATCAATAACTTTTTCTTTTCCGTGAATTTCTGCTGCAATGAGCTGCACCGGCTTCTCAGGATAACCACTCAGGATTTCCAGCTCATGCACAGGGTAACGCGGCAGCGGCATTTCCACGGAAAAAGAACCGTCAGGACCAAGGAGCCAATAATCAAACTGTTTAAATTTTGCTGCCTCATTGGCTATATACAGGTCATGTTCTTTCACTGCCCCGTTGACAGCAACAAAGGCGATTCCTGAATGATTATTTGTTCTGAATCTGAAACCAATATGTGACTTTGCCCGAACCGTGAAGGACGCCTGCTGCTCGCCGTTAAAATGCAGTTCTCCATTTGAATACGTTCCGTATTCTTTCAATTTTTTAAGATCAAAGGGTTCACCATCAATCACAATAGCAGTACAGACAACCTGCCTGCTCAGGGATGCTGACAACATTCTCCCTGTGGCACCTATGGTCACTCTGTTATTGTATTGCTCATCCAATGGTTGAAATGCCGGACGAAACACACGTTGCTCGTATGTATTCAATCCTTCTCCGCTGTTCCAGCGCACCAAAAGCAAAGGATTGCCTGATGTAGCCCGGCCCTGCAAAAGCAAGCGGGATGGCTCGAACCAACCATTGCTGAAAACAAAGGAGAGAAGGCACAGAAAAACAAGAACGACAGCTACCAACCCAAGACTTCTATGGGATGAAAAAGAGGGAAAAACAGACATGAGTATGAATTATACCCTCATGAAAACTCACGACGAAAACGCCTGTACCCATTGATACGGCGATAAAAATCCAGGCCAAGGCGACGCAGGATGATGGGCGGCCAGATTCCTGTCTCCAGGATAGCGGGATTCTTGCGCATCTTTATGAAGTTACGATAACGATCCCACAGCGAGAGATGTCCTTCCGTGCGGAAATCAGTATACTCAAACACGCCGAAATTCTCCAGATGATAGAGACGCTCAAAAAACTCAATTTCTTCCACAGTGGGGGTGAAGACCATTCGGGCATGGCGGCGAGCAAACCATTCCGGTTCTGGCAGGGTACAGCCTGAACGCAAAAAGGCCTGGTTCAACTGGCAGGCATCAGTATAAATCTGCTCCTGTAAGGGAAGTATCTTTTCACGAAAAAGCCTGCGTTCTTCGGGCAAATCCAAGGTGGTGACCAGCACCTCTCTGTTTTCGGGTTTCAGAACTCCTGCGACCTTGGCAGCTCTGTCCCCACCCACCCATTTCACGCGCTCTCTGATTTCCCGCTGATGATCATCCGGCAATGCGGCAAACTGCTCCGGGGTGAAATAACCGTCTGCACTGCCGTGAGAAGCACCAAGCATCATCTCGAACAGGGACCGGTTATTATTATACACATTAAAATATGGCAGAGAGCGGGTATTATCAAACAGAATCCCCTGCTTTTTATTATTCTCCAGAGGGTCTGCTGCGATCAGAAAACCAGTATAATAGCCCTGCATGGCAACACGGCCTTCCAGGATATTATAAATATTCTCCTGAATAGATCCCTTCCAGCCCACATCAACAATGGTCAGTCCGTCCTCTTCATAGTCGATTCCCAGCGAATCCAAATAGAGTAAAAAATTGCTTCGCTGCTGTTGTCGTCGCTCTTCATAAACCTGTTGAAAAGACTCTGCTGCCAGCAAGCTGGAAAATTCAGCACTCTCCACAAAATTGACCACCCGTGCCTCATATTCAATACCAATCTCTGCGCAGAGCGATCTGGACAAGGATTCTTCAAAATTCAGACTGAGAAGAAAATCCCTTGGGGCAATATCCCGATAATAAACCAAAAGACGGCTGAAATCTTCTTCCGCCAGAGGACGTAAAGAGGCAAGAAAAGTGGCTTTGCGGGAAACCAAAAGGTAGTGGGACCGAATAATCTGGCAACCAAAGAGGTCTTCCTGCATCCGATCAAAAAGTTTTTTCAGAAACTCCCCTTCCTTGGAAAAAAAGACCACATCCTGAGCCTGCTGTTCCTGCAAGGTCACTAAGAGCTTGCGGATAAAGTACCAGAGTGTGCTACTGATTTCCTTAAACACGCCCTCTGTGGATACAGCCTCTTCAAAACGCTGGCGCAATCGTGTGGATTCGCCGAGCATCTCTGGTTGCCAGCGTTCGTACATCTCCTTCTGCTGCGGATTGATGAGATAAAGAGCTTGGATCCCCAGGTCATCTGCTCGTTTCACATCAGAGTTAAGATTATCCCCGATCATAAAGAGCTGTTCCGGTGAACAGCCAAGTTCAGTGCAAACCTTCTGGTATAGACGGCCAGAACTTTTCGCCACTCCATGATCTGCTGAGATATAGATATGATCAAACAGACTCCTGATTCCCATGCTTTCCAGTATGACGTGAAACCAGGGACTGGGCAGATAAAAATCTGAAATCAGCACTGTGCTCAATCCCTGGTCCCGTAACCAGGCAAGAACCTGTATGCTCTCCTTGCAGGGCTGTTGCACGGCCCTTTCCACCACAGTTTCTATAGAAAGGATTTGCTCCGTAAAACGGGATTCGTCCTGAAGCGGGGGGATATTCCCCAGTGCTGGCTGTAACAAGGTGCGATACATGGGGGCAAAGGAATGCAGATAAAACTCCAGCTCTCCGCCAGCAGCCTGACTCTGAACACAGATCTCCCGTTCCAACTCCTGCCGCAGGGCATAAAGCTGGTCTGCCGGGGGGATGTTATACAACAACTCACTATGGAGCTTGGCAGCCAGCTGCTTGGTGTATTCTGGTTGGATCTCACGAACCGCTAAGGTATCAAAATAATCAAAGCAGAAATACTGCACTCCGGCATCCGCCTGTTGCAGGAGGTGTTCGCAGACGGTTTCCGGGCTATCCTTGCCGATGGTCCAGGTAACGAGCTTATCTCTGCTCATAATAAGCTCTTTTGGCTGTCATTGGTGAATTTCCTCAGAAAGTATAGTAGTACAGCAGGGTTCATATCAGAACTTTCCCCTTTTCCAGCACTTCTCTTGTGAAAGAGTTATCGGCTTTAATAAAATTATCCCATTCCTGCCTTGTATACACGATCAGATCCATAGGAACCTTATGTTGGATTATGTCAGTTGTTACGCTTCAGCTCTGATTGCAGAATTTTTTCTTTTCAGCTGTGCCGCCACCTTATATACCGGTGCAATCTCATATTCTCTCAGAAACCGGTTCATCGCCCGGATTTTTTCTCTCGGAGTTCCAGGAACAATTCCGTCCCCGACTGCTATCTGATTCCAGATATCCAGCAGATCACCTGTCCGATAGCCTTTGTAATTTTTCGGTAAGTTTTGCTCTTTCATCTTCGGCACCTGTTCTGTTGATCAGTTCAATGATAATCTTTGCTTCTTCAAATGTCAGGTTTCTTACAAGCTCCCGCGCTTTCACGGGAATGGTCGCATTCTTCAGAGCCTTGCGCATGGAACTAACTGTCTGTGGAGGAACCGAAAGTCTTGCGTTCCCGAAATATCCGGCTACGGCTCGCACCGATATTCCAATATGGTCAAGTGATCTGATAACCGAAGCGGCCGATCCTCCGGTTGTAAAATTATCATCCGTAATGATCAACTATTAAGTTTTTCAACCTCACCTCCTGCGCCGCCAAACATTAAAATCACTCGCCTGCTCAACATCACCGCAATAACCCGATACGGAACGAATCCTAAAATTTAATCCGAATTCTGCCGTTGTCCGCAGGTCGGATGCAATGGCTGGATGGCTATATAATCACGGCAATTGATCGAGATCACTGATATCTTTCGGTCTCCCGCTCGCTTTCTTATTTATTCTGAGATGCTCTGAATTGATGAGGTTTACCTTTATACCGTCAATAAAGTCAGCTATTCTTTTCTCATAGCATTCCTTAAAACTTACACCTGATATGTCAGTCAGCACCTCAATCCTGACAGGAGGCATTCCCATTCTTATCACCTGTCTTCTTTTCAGGAACAGATCAGCACTCAGCTCTGGTAGATCAAACCCGAATTCTTTCAGCACGCCGACCATCTTATCCGCATTTTCGGGAGAAGTCGCAATCCAGATATCCATATCTCCGGTCGCCCTCGGATATCCGTGATACCCTACAGCGAAACCGCCGATAAGCAGATATTCTACTTTATGAGAGTTCAGCAGTCTCAAAAACTCTCTGAAGTCTTTCGGTAAGTGGATTGTATCCATAAAGTATCTGTCTCATTAGTTCAACAGCGTACATGCGTTCAACCGGTTTTTTTGACAGCCAGTACTGTTTTTCGTCAGATTCTTCATCAAGAGAGCTTACTGAAAACGATGTCTTATCCATTCTGACACTGTCCAACGGCAATTTTTTTCGCATAAAATTATCACCTCACAAGTAACCTCCGGCAGCTCCGAAAAAAAGATTGATCAGACACCGGGTACACTGAAACTACAGATATTCATTTACCGCTCATGCGGCTCTGTTTTCCCGAAGCTTGGCCTTCAGTTTCGAGGACGTGTTTCTCCGCATGATTCCGAGAAACTTTTCGCTTTCTTCAATCTCTCTGTCGATCTCTGTCTGATGGTCGAAATAGTAGGCGAGAGCGGCATAAATATCCGCAAGGCTCAGGTCGTATTCCGCCGCGATTTCATCTGCGCTTTTTCCCAGATGATCGTGCCAGACCGCAATATTCCGAACCGTAATTCGGCGTCCCGCAATCCGGGGTCTGCCACCCGCTATTCCCGGAGTGACATCAATATGTCTGTCAAGACTGCCCATAACTCTCCCTCCATCTATTTTCATATCAGAACTTTCCCCTTTTCCAGCACTTCTCTGGTGAAAGAGTTATCAGCTTTCATAAAATTATCCCATTCCTGCCTTGTATACACGATCAGATCCATAGGAACCTTACGTTTTAAAAAAGTGAAATATTTTTTTACCGAAGAATAATTCGCGACTCTTTCGTCAAAATCCTTCGGCATACCGTCTTGATCCAGCACCACAATTAAATCTATATCGCTGTCATCGCCGACTTCTCCGTCTGCATACGAACCGAACAGTACGGCTTTATACGGATTCAGCTCGGTCAGAATATTTTTCAATTCAGTCAGGTAATTCCGCAACATGCTTTTATGCTCCATAATATATTTCACAGAAGCTCTTTCATTTAAACCTGTTCATGCGTTTCATCATACCATGTATCCCGGCTCTGCAAACATTATTTTTGCACCACACAGGAAAGATAGGGAGATGCTTTTGATATTAAAAAGCCCAAGCATTGCCGCGATGATCAGGGGGCATTTTCCATAAGAGGGATATTACCTGATGCGGGGAGAAGGGGCAAGGGGGATGGCCGATAGTGCGAAGGAATGCCCTGAAACCGGGCGGTGATTTAGTTTCGGATAACGGCATCCTGCGTTTTTATATCCTCAAAGAAATCACTACTGCTCATTGTTTCAGTATAGGCAGTTATTCGTTGCAACGCCTCTCTGATATGACTCAAAAAGTCGCTGTCCGTTCTTTCAGACATAAATAATGCTCCGCTCAATATCCCGGGCGATTCTTTTCACGGTTATCCTTCGTACACCTTCCGGTGTCAGAACGTCGGCCTTCTTTCCCAGAATATCCTCAAGATACTCTGTAAACTCGACGAATCGGAGACCGATCGGGCGTTCAAATTCCGCCACAAGGTCAACATCGCTTTCTTCCGTCTGCTCGCCCCTGGCATAAGAACCGAACAGGCCCAGCCTTTTTACGCCGTACTCTGCCATAAGATAGGGATATTTTCCTCGGAGAATTTCAGTAATCTTTTCTTTCGTCAGCATGATTCCGTTACAGTGTTCTATTTTTCCGCAGGATTTCCACAAGAGAATATTACCTGATGCAGGAAGGAGGGGCAAGGGGGATGGCGGAGAGTGCGAAGGAATGCCCTGAAGTTGATGGGATTCAGGGCGGTTTGCTTCATTCGGTATAACGTTGCCGCTCAGCCGCGCGCGCCTTTGGCGCGTCGGCTGGATTAGCCTTGTTATGCGCTTTCATGGAAAATACACCTTCATGACGGCTGAATAGACCATTGCGCTGATAATAGATAACAAAATTACATTTGCCACAAGCGAAGCAAGAAGGGTTGGCTTACAGCAGGAATAATATGGCTCTTTTCTAAATTCTTTGTCTCGATATTTATCAAGGCTTGGAAACTCGATGTTTACATTTGTATCAATTCGGCTGTCCCATTTCCTGTGAATACGTGAAGTTATTAATCTCTCGGCATGACGCCGTATGAGTTGAGCACCTTCTATGAAATTTTTGTAATTTGCTATGAAGTAATATGAACCCAATACTGCGCTAAAGAAAATAGTGATGCTACCATTTGTGTGGCCCAGCACCTGAGTTTTAATATGAAGACCGAAGAACTGCTCTAATTCTTTAGGGAGATGAACAAGAATTATGTTTTCTACATCCTGCCTTAAAGAGCCTTTATCGATATTGCTATTTTCTCCATCAGCGTTCAAATAACGCCCTTCTATCTTTGCTTCATAGTTGTAGTCAAGATGAACGTTGAATATGAATTCACGTTTTTTTCGGAAGATGCTCATGACTCTCCTTTTTTACGCATAACGCCAGCCATCACCGGCGGGAATGGAGCGCAGCGGAATTCCCGTCCGTGTGCATGGCTTTGTTCGGCATTTTCATTGTTTCAGTCCGTGTTGCTTCACCGCCTTCTCGACGGACTCGCACCACTGGACAAGACTGTCGATTTCCGGCTCCGTCAGGGGTCGGGTAATCTGACATTTCAGGTCTCGTCCTGCAGGAGCAAAGAGACCTGTTGCCTCTGCCTGCTTCCATAGTCTCTGAATCTCGTCCTCGGGCACTGCCGACTTCTTCTCTACTCCGCCACGGTCCCGTAAGGTTGTCCGTAACGTTTGTTTGTAGACGGAGTCAGGTGGATACACGAAACACACGGCGACGTGTGTGCCGTCTAAATCAACATTCAGGGAGAACCCCTTTGTACCCCAATGGATGGGCATGGCTCTGGACTTTGCCAGTTTCAGAATCCGTGCAAAAACGGCTTTGCCGTTTTCGTCGGCAGAGGCAAGGAATGCATCTTCTGTCACAACAGGTAGGGAACCAGACGAAACCTGCTTCGGTTTCTCCGATTCCGTCCCGACAACGATCTCTTGCGAAAGCAGACGGGTACCTCCGTCTGCTTGGAAGAATGTAAACTCCACACATGTGACACGAAGGCCCTTGGAACGAAGGAAAGTCGCTGTCTGCCGGATCTCAGGCGTAACACGTTGACCGACAATGACAATGCGTTGATCTTTGTTGAATGCGACCGCCTCGTCGGAACCCAGCTCAAAATACTCCCGGTGGTGTTCGGCAAGGCTCAAGGAGTCGTCATTCAGGTACGACCGGAGAATCCCTTCAAGCTGAGCGGTGTCCAGTCGTTCAGCAAAGGAGACGTATTCGAGGGACTGCGCAATCGTATCGCGTGGTGTTCGATCTCGCTTCAACTCGACTACGACGACATCGCCCTCGCGGTCGAGGCCGAGAAGGTCGATGAATCCGCCGAAGTTTGTAACAACTTGCCGTCCGATGATGAGGATTCGTCCGTCTTCGACAATCCCGTCGGGATTGGATTCCAGCCAATCTTCCAGCACGGCCTCCGCGTGATCGACCTGGAAAGGCGTTTGCACGTATTCGCTGAATTGGCCGTCAGGTTGTACGCCGAAGACTCTCATATTCTCCTCTCATGCCGAACAGTATTAATAAGTGGAAATTTGTCCTGCTATTGACCGTAATAGGTACCGCAAAAATCCACTTATTCAGATATTGACACGGTAAAAGCGGAAACCTTTTCCACTTATCAATTTTCACCTACATCTTTCCTCTTATCATGATATACAGCAGCTAACATGGAAAATAAAAAGAGTAAACAAAAATTTCGTCCAAATCCGAAGCTTAAATTGATGGAGCAAGTTCATGAAGTTCTTCGCTATCATCACTATGCCTACAAGACAGAGCAGACATACAGTCAGTGGATCCTCCGCTACATTAATTTTTTCGAGTGCAAGGTTCACCCTGCCGAACTCGGGGCTGGTGATGTTGAACGCTTCCTTTCTCATCTTGCTGTTGAACGGAAAGTATCCGCATCCACTCAGCGTCAGGCATTGAACGCTCTGGTTTTCCTTTACCGACTCTCTCCTCCCCCCTCATCTTCCGGCTTGTTCCCGCCTTTACGCGGATGATGATTGATTTCACTCAACCGCTTACCCCCCGCCATCTCGTATTCATTGCTGTCCCTACCGAACTTCACCTTCACCCCGGAGAGCATCTGCGAAGACATATCGCGAAGATCCTTTTCATCCGTATCGAAGTTATTACCCGCCGCATCAGCCCGGGCAAGTATCCCGTTATAGGTATCTTCGGATGTCTGTGTTTTGTTTATCCGGGCTTCAAAAGCCGCAACGGTGAGGCCATTGCCTAAATCCAGGTTCGGGTCGATTGCCTTGAGATTGGCGAGACGTTCAAGGGCTTCTGCGATGATGCGTGAGGATCTGCGACGAAATGCCATGAGCGGGCCTCCTTTGGGAAGAATTATTCTTTTTAAGAAAGGGAGTTGCAGCGGAAAGTAAATAAACTGTAAAATGTTTACGCTCTTTTGTCAAGCAGAAAAAAGCATGAGCAAAGGAAATCCTGCCCGATCAGACTTCCTGAACGGCAGACAACAAAGGAGCCTTGATAAACAAAATTCCTTTGCTGTCTATCAAGACTCCTTCCTGGTTTAACAAAACTTCTTCCTTGATAATCAACGCTCCTTGGTTGATAACAAATGCTTCTTCGTTGTTTAATAAAACTCCTCCGTTGATAAACAACACTCCTCCCTTGTTTATCAAGGCTCCTTCATGGATAATCAGGACTCCTTGTTTGATAATCAACGCTTCTACGTTGATGAGCAGGAATCCTTGGTTGATTGATAAGACTTCGTTGACAGCGAACAGGACTCGCTGTCAGGCAGGACGATCTCTCTACGGGAATTTCCTCGACCTTTCTTTGAAAAACAAAAATCAGATTATAGCTCTGGACACTTCCCTTTCACACCAGCCCGCAGTTCCACATTCCAGGCAGCCCGCAATAAGGCCTCTTCCTGAAAATGGCTTGCCTGCAACTGCATTCCAATGGGCAAACCATCAGCAGAAAATCCGCAAGGCACTGAGAGACTCGGTGTTCCGGCCAGGTTGGCTGAGATGGTGAGGATATCTGACAGATACAAGGCTAACTGATCCCCGCTCTTTTGCCCGATCTTCCAGGCCGGTGTTGGTGAAACCGGGGAGGCCAATACATCGCACTGGCTAAATGCCTTGGCAAAATCATCCTTAATCAGGGTACGGACCTGGGATGCCTTTTTATAATAGGCATCATAATAACCAGCAGACAGGGCATAGGTTCCGATAAGAATACGCCGTTTGACCTCATCGCCAAAGCCCTGAGATCGGGTCTGCTTATACATATCAATCAGGCTGTCTGCATCAAGATCCCGCTTGCAATAACGAACTCCATCAAACCGGGCCAGATTAGAGCTGGCCTCTGCCGGGGCGATCAGATAATAGACCGCAACGCAGTATTCAGTATGAGGCAGGGAAACTTCCACGATCTCTGCACCTGCCTCCTCAAGCATAGCAATACCAGAGCGCACGACCTTGTCCACTTCCGGGTCCAGTCCTTCACTAAAATATTCATGAGGAATGCCCACCCGAACGCCCTGCATACCATCCTGGAGGGCTGCGGTATAATCTGGTACTGCCTGTTGGATTGAAGTGGAGTCACGGTTATCATGACCGGAGATGGTATTCATCATCAGGGCGCAGTCTGCTACATCCTTGGTCAATGGCCCAACCTGATCCAAAGAAGAGGCAAAGGCCACTAACCCGTAACGGGAAACCCGGCCATAAGTAGGTTTCATGCCCACGACACCACAAAGGGAGGCGGGCTGACGAATGGAGCCCCCGGTATCAGAGCCTAAAGAGGCCAGGCATTCGCTGGCAGCCACTGAGGCCGCAGAACCACCACTGGAGCCACCAGCCACATAGCCAGCCTTCCAGGGATTTTCCGGCGTACTGTACGCACAGTTCTCATTGGTGGAACCCATGGCAAATTCATCCATACTTACCTTGCCCAGCAGAACCGCATCAGCATCATACAACTTTTCCACCACTGCGGCATCATAGGGTGGGACAAAACCCTCCAGAATCTTGGAACCACAAGTGGTGGGCATGGTTTCAGTGCAAAGCACATCCTTTATAGAAAGCGGCAATCCGCAGAGCATACCGCCTTGGCCTGCCTGCAATTTTTTATCTGCGGCTTCTGCTGCGGCCATTGCCTGATCCTTATGCAGACTCAGGTAGGCCTTGACCCTGTCCTCGACCTGATCAATACGATTAAGGATGGATTCGGTTAAAGCAACAGAGGTGATTTCACGGGCAGCCAGTTTGTCTTTTGCCTGCTGAAGGGTTAGGTTATATAAATCCATGGATGTATCTTGTTCTCAACTCTACGGATGATCTTTTATGAAGAGACAATAAGGCTCAGGTTGTTTCCCTGAGCTGATATTTTATGAACTCGTTAAGGGTACTTTGCTTTGCTACGGAGACGGTTTTACAATACCAGCACCTTGCTGTCAACACAACCTCTTTGCTGTATGTTTTTATGTGAGCAAGGAGGGCAAGATAAATGATGGAGAGAAAAACAAGGCCTGAATCGTGCTGGAGGCAGGGCCTTGTTTATCAATGGGGAGGGGAAAGAGCCTGTTTTTCGGTGGCTCCCACCCCAGTGAACAGTGTTTGTAAACATCAGCATTTGCGCCGCAGCACCCAAATCTCCAGCAAAGCCCATTCTTCACCGGGGTAGTTTTCCTGCTCCAGCTGCGACATGCGGCGGTGGCGCGTGGCGGTACTGCCGACAAAATCCAGTCGATCAAGCAGAATACGCTTGGTGGCGTCTGCTTTTTCCAGGCTGAAGGGATTAAGAAAGTTCACCAGCATATAGCCTTCATTGGGATTACTTGCAAAGCTGTCCACGAGACCTTCAATGGCTTCTTCATCCAGATAAACCAGTGACGCAGTGGAGATGACAACATCGGCATTCGCCATCACCTCATTCACTGAACGGCCCTGCTCTTCCGACGGGGCGTTAAGATCTGCCACAACCACCTCATCAAACAAGCCACTGCTCTTGCCATACGCCATGGCATTGGCCGAGATATCAATACCTGTGGTGTGGGCAGGAAAACGTCGTGGTGCGTCAATGGTTTGACAGGTCTGCGCATCGCACCAGTTATTGCGGATGGCGTCATAATCCATACCGTTAGCCAACGCCATGGTGGTATTGCCGAAGCAGGAGCACAGGTCAACATAATTCAGCGGAGTGCCATCTGCGTTCTTCTCCTTGACCCAAGGCAGAATCAACCGATCAAAGGTCTGACGGTTAAAATCGTCGGAAATATACTCCAGCTCGTCCAGGATCCGCTCCTTAAACGGTACCGGGGTCTCAGCGACATAAATATCGTCAAAATGCTGCTTTTTCTCGTCGGTCTTGATTTGTGACTGGCTCATGAAATTCTCCAGGGATTTAAAAATTTAAATTTACACCTCGGTGGAAAGCGCATTCCGGCCGAGGTGTACAAGGGCACCAATTTTTCGCATGAGCCTACCTTATTGCACTGTTTTTTTCAGTCCTTTTTTGGATGAGAAGGGTAAAAAAATATAAATCCAGTATGATAAGGAATGAGACGGCCATTCCCTGGCAGAAAAAAAGGAGCGGGTGGCCCACTTTCCGGCTGAGGAGGATTGAGTGTTGCGTTTTGGGGCGAAAAAGGGTACTGTTATGGATTTGGAACGGGGTTACGACTATAATTTTCATGCAGAATTTAAAAGAAAAGCACTTTTTTCGGCCTGATCGGTCTATGACAAATTAATGGGCGCAAACAGCATGTCCCCCCAAAAAATCGCTGTGACGACTCTGGGGTGCAAAGTCAATCAGTTTGAATCCGCCTCCTTTATCTCTGGATTCGAGAAACAGGGCTGTGAACTGGTTACCGCCCTTGAAGACGCAGATATTCTGGTTGTCAACACCTGTGCAGTCACAGCGCGGGCAGGCCAACAATCACGCCAGTTGATCCGCAAGCTGAGAAGAAAGAATCCCCAGGCCCGTTTGCTCGTGACTGGCTGCTATGCCCAAATGACCGCAGATGAGCTGCCAGAGCTTGTTGCAGATACGTCATTGGTTGTTATTGGCAATGCAGATAAGCACCTGCTGGTCAAGGCAGCACTGGAACAAGATACGTACCCATCCATCACAGATATCGGGACAGCCTGTGAAATTTGCCCGTTGCCGGTTCAGCGATTCAGCGACAGAACCAGGGCCTATCTCCGCATTCAGGATGGTTGTAATAATTTTTGCTCCTACTGCATTGTCCCTTTTACCCGAGGACGGTGTCGGAGCCTCCCGCTGGCAGAGGTCTTGCATCAGGTAAAGGTCTTTGCTGAAGAAGGTTACCAGGAATTGGTGATTACCGGAATCAATGTGGGTAAATATGGGTCAGATCTGGCAGAGGGAGAAGACATCTACTCCTTGCTGGAAACCCTCTGCTCCTGTTTTCCAGCAATGCGGATTCGCCTCAGTTCAGTGGAGCCAACCGAGGTCAATGAACGCCTCCTTGATCTCATGACAGGCTTTCCCAATTTCATGCCCCATCTCCATATCCCCTTGCAAAGTGGTGATAATGGCGTATTAGCACGAATGAAGCGCAAGTACAGCACAGAATTTTTTGCTGAAGTGGTTAATCGGGTTCATACGGTTGCACCTCATGCTGCCATTGGCTGCGATATCCTGGCTGGTTTTCCGGGCGAAGATGAACAAGCTGTGGACAGGAGTTATAATTTTCTTGCTGACCTGCCCGTTACCTATCTCCACATTTTCCCCTACTCCCTACGCCCTGGCACGGCTGCGGCAAAATTCCCTGATCAAATACCCGGCCCGATCAAAGATGCACGGGTGGCCCGTTTACAAAAACTTGATAAACAAAAAAGGCAAGCTTTTTATCAGCAGCATTGCGGGACAATACAAAACGTTCTCTGTGAGGGCAAGGATAAGCAGGCAGGCGTACTCAAAGGATTTTCTGCAAATTATATCCCGGTGTACTGTAAAGGAGAGGCTTCATTGGTGGGAAGCGTGGTTCCGGTTCAACTCCTCAGAAATGAGGATAACAGGGTTTTCGGAAAAATTATCTGACCGGAAAAATTATCTGACCGGAATAATGAGGGTTTAACAGGCTGTTACTATTTTTTTTTCGTTGGCCTGTTTCTCCTGCTGACTGGACTCAAGAATCTGTACCTCTCCTTTTTCTCCGTTTATCCACAGGAGGTCGCCTGTCTGAATCTGTTGAATACAGCCTGCAACATCAACAATACAGGGTAAGCTATACTCGCGGGCAGCTCTTCCGGCATGGGAGAGATAACTCCCCACTTCCACAACAGCACCGCCAGCTGTGAAAAAACACGGGGTCCAGCTCGAATCTGTATAAGGAGCCACCAAGATTTCCCCTGAGCAAAGCTCTGAGCTTTTTCGGGAATCTACAATTACTCGGGCCCGTCCTGTATAACTGCCTGGTGAAACCGTTTGACCTGGAAGAATCTTCTGAGATTTTTTAGTAAGGTGGGAGTCTGGCAGGGCTATACCAATGGTTCTGGCAGGAGTCCTTCGTGTTGCCCTGATAAAATCATGACGCCGCTGATGGATGCGCTCCTCAATATCAGGCCAACAGAGATTTCCTTGCTGAATATGCGTAATTTCATGAAGCTGGAGAAAAAAAATATCTCCTTTGCATTTTAATACCCCTTGCTGCATAAACTCTTTTTCAAGACAAAGTAATTTTTGGCGCACAACCGACATGGCCATCAGGTGGTAGGAGCGCGAGTTTTCACCAAACTTGAGTAATCGCTTGCTTGCCCGTGAGAAAAAATTCAGAAGATACCAGCGCAGACGCAAATGGCGTTCCAAAGGAAAGGTTTCCAGTTTCTCCTTAATCATCTTGAGAAGGCGAGCATCTTCTCTTGATAAATCAAAACGATGTTGGTTGTCAACCGAAGCAAGGAGACGTTCCTGGATCAACCGGATAACATGATGAGGATGCTCTTTCCATCTGGCAGATTGCAATTCCAACTCTTTTGCTGCTCTGTAACCGTGTTTTTCCAGAAAACTTTTAAACAAACGAAGAAAAGGCCGGGCATTGGGATTTTTTTTCAGGGCGGTTATGACCTGATCAGGAGGGCGATTCAGGAATTGTTCGCGAATTGCAGGGAATTGTCCTGCTTTTACGACAAGTTGATCAAGAGCAGCATGCATTCCTCCGGATGCAGGACTCTTCTCTCCAATGCGAAAAAGAGCAAACACTTCGGAATGAAGTTCAGGCAACCAACGCTGGACCAGTACTCTGAAAAAAAAGAAAGGGAGCAGGTGCTGTACAGAAGAAGCATTCATCCATAAAGGAATGGTATCAATGGGATCAAAAAGTTTGGGCAGGAGACTGAGCCGTAACAGGCTTCCTAAGAGGCTACAACTTTTTTTTTCCTTAACATGAGGAAGCAATGCATGATCATCGGCTGCAATATTTTCCGATATATTTCGGGATCGAATCCAAAAAACGCCAAATAATAAATATGCGCCAAACCAAAGAAAGAGAGATAGCGGTAGTTTGCGTAACGAAAATTTTCGCAAAGCCAGGCCCTCATGAGAAAATGAGCTGGAAAAAAAATCAACCAGTTCATTATCGGACAGGCTTAACGGAAAAAAAGGTCGGATATACTTAATGTTAAGATAACAATATCCATTGATAGGACGTAATACCGGCGAGGCTGCCAGGGAAATCAGATGGTCAGTCAGTGGTGTTAAAGGCTCTAGCGGACTGTTATTATTGACTGATTGAAACAGGACATACTGTCCTTCAGGCTCTGCTTGTTGCCTTCTGGATCCCATAAAAGAGATTGGGAAAGACTGGAGAATAGAGCAATATCCATCGGCAATGGCCCATTCCACATTCTGGTGTGAACCAAAATGTTTTTTCGCCTTGAGTGCCCAAGTGGCCACTGTTTTAAGGAGGTCTGGACTCAGGGTTTGTTGCTGCTGAAGCCCAGGCGGCACCTCTGTCAGCCGAGAAGATGCTTTCTTCTGGAGTTGACCAGGAACCATAACGGTTTTTTCAGCAATTCGCTGATCAATCACCTCTAATGTCTTGCAATCCAAAGTATAGCGGTCTGGAGTTACCCGTCCATCAACAAGAGCTGCTCCCATGCCCCAGGATGCCTCAATGATAACTTCATCTGCACCTGTAACCGGATCCGCTGTAAACGTAGTGCCTGAAATTTCCGAGCAAATCATTTCCTGGATGATCACAGCCATTGCTGCTGAATGCTCAATACCGCATGCATTGCGGTAGCTGACTGCTTCTTTGCTCCAAAGTGAGGCCCAACAGTATTGAATCATCTGAAGAAGGTTAGCACGCTCAACATAATAATACGTTGCATGCTGTCCAGCAAAACTTACTTCTGCAAGGTCCTCTGTTGTTGCAGAGCTGCGCACAGCACAAAGGGTTTCCGCTTTCCTATTACCTACCAGTTGCTCATGTGCAGCAAGAATACTTTCTGCTAATTCACCAGGAAAACTGGCATTGGTAATTGTATTACGAATAACGCCACAAACACGGGAAAGCTCTTCCTTGTTCGCCTTATTCAGAGAGTGTAAAAGTTTTTGCAGGCGGAGGGAGGCAAAAAAGATACTGTATGCCTCTGCTGAGACCACAAAGCCCGAAGGAATCGGAAAACCTTCCCCTGCAAGTTCTCCCAGATTCGCTCCCTTTCCACCAACCCTAGTGATGTCCTTCTTGCGGACAGCGGAAAGTGTACTAATATATCTGTTGGCCATTGTAGAAATATTATTGTCGGTGGTGAGACACTGGAGTGGTGCTTATTTATACTCCTTTGTTCCTGTCAGCGACCGACTGGCTCTGTGCGACCGACAATATCAGATAAAAATAAAACTGATTCGACAGGAAATGCTTTCATCAAACCGGATAGTTCAAGCCTCCCTCTTGCATGTTACCTCTCATGCATAGGAAGAGTTCTCAGTATAAATTGTATCGTAGGGCATTCTTCCCTATTTCGCAATATTTTTCACACCCTTCACTCTAATAGATTGTAATCTATATTACTTGCTTCTTTTTCTTGGTACCTTTTTATGAACGTACAAACAGTTTCTCTCTACTACAGGATGTTTGCCATTTTCAACAAGACAGCCCTTTGACATATCTTTCTGAGAAAAAATACTGGAAAACAAAGGTGCTGCTGTGCTAGAAAGAAAGTTCTTAGCGTTTATTCTAAGCATTTTACTCGAACTTCATCAGGATCATCCTGTGGCAAACTCAGCACTTTATAAATAAACACCCATCCCTCCCTTTGGGAAGGGATAACAAAAAATAAAGGTTGATCGAATGGTTTCAAGGAATCATCCGCTACTTTCATGTAAAAATAAAGGGGAAAATATGATATTTGAACTAAACAACAAAAAACCGGAAATGTTCAGCGGAGATCTGCTGGTCTATTTTATTCAGGAAACCGAGGAGAAGACAGTACCGTGTCCATCCAAGGCCGTGCGAAGAGCCTTAAAAAATGCCTGGAAGAGCGGTGATTTTATTGGCAAGGAAGGCCAGACCTTTTTGTTTTACCCGTCTGCATCAGTAAAAAGCCCTACTGCCTATCGGGTACTGGCTGTTGGTCTGGGCAAACCAGCGGATAAAAATGATACTAATGCATTGCGCGAACAGATACGATTAGCTGCCGGAACAGCTGTCCAGCAGACAGCAGGTCAGAAGATCAAGAGCATGATGGCTGTCCTGCCGGAGGAAACAGGACTGGCAGATAAAGAGGTTGCAGAATGTCTGACTGAAGGTCTCATCCTGGGTTGTTATTGTTTTGATAAATATAAAAGCAAAAAGGACGATGAGCAAGAAGTGGTGAAGATCGAATCCTTTTCGCTTCAGGCCGGAACCCTTGATCCCCAGGCTGTTCAGGAAGGGATGAGACAGGGGAAGCGGGCTGCTCAGGCTGCTTGTCAGGCCAGAGACATGGCCAATGAGCCAGGGAATGGCTGGCCTCCAGCTAAGTTTGCTGAATTTGCGCAACGATTAGCACGAAAGCATAAACTCTCCTGCGAGGTTATTGAAAAAGATGCCATGCAAGAAATGGGCATGGGCGGCATTCTGGGAGTAAACCAAGGTTCTGCGGAACCACCTAAGCTGGTTATTTTAAAATATCAGGGCGGAAAAAAGAAAACAGATCCCACCATCATGCTTGTGGGCAAGGGATTGACTTTTGATTCCGGTGGTATCAGCCTCAAGCCGGGCCAGGGAATGGAGGAGATGAAGTATGATATGTGCGGAGGTGCTGCGGTGATCTGTGCCATGCAGGCCATTGCCCAGGAACGACCTAAAGGAATCAATGTGGTGGCCCTGGTCCCATCCACAGAAAACCTGCCTGCTTCAACCGCTCTGAAACCCGGTGATATTATCACCCATTATAACGGCAAGACCTCAGAAATTATCAATACTGATGCAGAGGGACGTTTGATCCTGGCAGATGCCCTGGCCTATGGCATAGAAACCTATGCACCAGATGCGGTCATTGATCTGGCTACCCTGACCGGGGCTGTCATCTTTGGGCTGGGCCATCATCGAACCGGCTTAATGGCAACAGATGATAGCTTGGCAGAACAACTACTGGCTGCTGGCGATCGGGCTGGCGAACCCCTGTGGCGTCTTCCTTTGGGGCCGGAGTATTCCAAGCAGATCAAATCCCAGGTGGCTGATATCAAAAATACCGGCGGCAGAGGTGCAGGGAGCATCACTGCTGCGGCCTATCTTCAAGAGTTTGTTGGCGACACCCCTTGGGCCCATCTTGATATTGCCGGGACTGCCTGGAATTTTACCGAAAAAAGCTATATTCCCAAGGGGCCGTCCGGGATCGCTGTGCGCACCTTAGTGGATCTTGTCCGGCATTGGCAGGGGAAAAAGAAGAAAGGGTGATCGGGCGGTAGGGGCAGGCCCCTGTACCTGCCCCTATTACCGCACGCAACGGTCAGAGCGAACACAGGGATTCGCCCCTACGCAAAATACGTTGTAACGAAAAATATCAACCAATCGGTATTTCTTATGAAGCGAAAAAAGAAAAAAAATAAAGGGCAAAGCTCTTGTATGCCTGAAGCACCTCTGGATGATAAATAAATCTCTCTGATTTTGACGATATTCCAGCGGAAAAATTATAAACTACAACATACTGAGACTCAGTAACGGAGATATAAATGCCAAAAAGAAAAGGTATTACAGTCAGCAGGCAGCTCATGGACAGCCAGCAGATGCACCCAGAGGCGACAGGGGAACTCACTGGCCTACTCAATGAACTTATTGTGGCGGCAAAGATCATCAGTGCCGAGGTCAATATGGCCGGTCTTGCCGGTATTTTGGGGCAGTCGGGCAAGACCAATGTGCAAGGCGAAGAGGTGCAAAAACTGGATGATTTTGCCAACCGAACCCTGAAGCGGCGGATGGAACAATGCGGCTATATCTGCATCATGGGATCTGAAGAAGATGATGGCGTGATTCCGGTGCTGGACGGGTATGAGGGTAAATACACCTTGGCCTTTGATCCCTTGGATGGCTCCTCTAATATTGATGTCAATGTCAGCATTGGTACCATCTTTTCAGTGCATCGCCGCAAAAGCGAGGGCAAGCAAGGCAACATGTCTGACCTGCTGCAAAAGGGGAGTGAGCAGGTTGCTGCTGGCTATATTATCTATGGCTCCAGTACAGTCCTGGTGTACACCACCGGACATGGTGACGGGGTCCATGGCTTTACCCTTGATCCCAGTGTGGGCGAATTTTTTCTTTCCCATCCTGATATCAAAATCCCTGAGCAGGCCAAGTATTACAGTATCAATGAGGCCTATTCACGGTATTGGTATGATGAGACCCGTGACTATATCAAGAAGCTGAAAGAGATGGATGAGCAGGGCGAGCGTTCCTACAGTCTGCGCTATATTGGTTCACTGGTGTCGGATTTCCATCGTAATCTGATTAAGGGCGGTGTGTTTTTATATCCCCGGGATAAGAAGAGTACAGACAAGCCAGACGGCAAGCTTCGTTTGCTCTATGAAGCTGCTCCGCTTGCAATGGTTGCAGAAGAGGCAGGTGGGCTTGCCATTACTGATGACGGGCGTCGGATCCTGGATATTGAACCCAAGGATTTGCATCAGCGAGTACCCTTGGTGATAGGCTCCCGTGATGAGGTGAGTCTGGCAAAAGAATATTTTACAAAGGGTTGACGAACTCCCTCATACATCTTTCATTACAGGAATTACAGGGGTATAGATTGCTATACCCCTCAATCATCTTGACAAAATCAACTGGAAGTTGACCGGTATATTGGTTGCCGGAGGAACCCGTAAATCATTCAACTCCGCAGCTCTATTCAGCATAAACAGCTTTCGCAGACCAATCTTCTGAACCGCCAAAGGCCATTTTTTGGATTTGGTCTGATTCCATATTTTTTCGGTTTCTGTGCATTTGAATGATTCAATCATACATAAAATAATATCGCTTAACGATAGTATCGCCAAGAAAAACTATCTGTCGTGTCCGAACAGGTATTCCCGGTGTTGCACGCAGATGGTGACGAAATAGGCCCCGGCCTGCGAATAATCGTAATTGCGCAGGCGGATGGAACGGCGGTGGTGGATATCAGGGTTGTATAACATGGCGAATTATTGGATATACCGTGGTTTCGCAGGGGCAGATCCCTGTGCCTACCCTATCGGAACATACCGGGATGGCGGATGAACAAGGCGGAGATGGGGATCCGCCCCTGCCGAATTCCGAATAATCACCCCGGCCCGTGCATTATCATCATTACGCAGGCCGTAGATACGTAGGTCTTAATTGAGTATAACGAAATCAGATAATCCGAGCTGAAGAATCCTATTTCTTAAAATCCCTTGAAAACTGGCGCATCTGAGAAACTTTTCTCATGAGGGCCAGGTTTCAAACATCTCGTCAAGGCTGTCAAATTCCTCCACCTCCTCACCTTGCTGGCTTTTTACCAGGGTTTCGGCAATGCATTTATTCGGAATTTCAACAGGAAAAGGCAGTCCGTTACCGAGGCATATTTGACGATAGAATATCCGTATCGCCTCGGTGGGTGTCAGCCCCAAGCGTCGGAGAACCTGTTCAGCTTTCTCTTTGGTGTCCGGCTCAATTCGAGCATGTATGGTTGCAGTTTTCATAGTAGCTTTAGTGTAGCACGTATGCAACACACTGGCAAGGGTATATCAATACCTCTGGCCCGTGCATAATCGTAATTGCGCAGACGGATGGAACGGCGATGGTGGATATCAGGCACGTAGGTCTTAATTGAGTACAACGAAATCAGACAATCCGAGCAAAGAACCGTCTGCTTTCGTGGCACTCAAGCGGATCTACCCGGCTGACTCCATTGATTTGCTTGTTGCGTTTCTGGGGTGAACGGAATAAAATGTAATTACGGTAATTACACAAAGACGGAAGGCATTAATGACATAATCATACCCGGAGCAGAATTATGGGAAAAAATCTCAGAAAAAAGACGGTTAAGATTGTTCCTATCGGCAACTCTCAGGGAATTCGCCTTCCGAAAGAAGTGTTGCGGAAGTACGGCTTTGTTGATTCGTTGATTCTTGAGGAAACAGGCACCGGTCTTCTTCTCCGAAAACAAGAAAATAACAAACTTTCATGGGAAGAGACCTACAAAGCGATATCCGAGGAACAGGAGGACTGGAGCGATTTCAATGTGACGGTTGCAGATGGGCTGGAGGAAAAAAGTTGAAGGTGCAACGCTATGAGGTCTATTTTGCCGATCTGAATCCCACACAGGGCAGTGAAATACGCAAGGTTCGTCCTGTAGTGGTTGTCAGCCAGAATGCCATGAATAACCATTTGGAAACGGTTGTTATCTGCCCCCTGACCTCATCGTTGCATCCGACCTGGAGAAGTCGTCAGCAAGTTTCCTGTGCAGGAAAAGCAGCTGAAATCGCAGTGGATCAGATACGGACGATCAGTAAGACTCGTCTTCGGCAAAAACTTGATATCCTGTCCAAAACAGATGCATCCCAGCTGCGGAGGCTGATTTCTGAAATGTATGGTGAGGGGTCGTGATGGAGTAATTGCGCAGGCGGATGTAACAGCGGTGATGGATGTCGGGGTTGTATGACATGGGTATGTATCATTCCACGGTATTGTGGTAGGGGCGTTACGTGTAAGGGCGTTTTGCGAAACGCCCCTACGACGCAACGGAAAGGCATTGCCCCTCTGTTATCACGAATAATGGTACCTGCATGAAATAATAGTAATATACTGATCAGTCACAGCGTAAACCAACCTGTTTGCCTCATCAATTCTGCGGGACCAGAACCCAGATAAGTTCTCCTTTAACGCTTCCGGCTTACCTATTCCTCTAAAGGGATCACGCTTGACCGCATCAATTAGCTTATTGATCCTTTTCAGGCTTTTTCTGTCCTGGGATTGCCAGTAGATATAATCCTTCCATGCTTCATCGGTCCAAGCAAGCTGTCTATTCACGAATCAGCTCTCTTTCCTTTACCTGACCGTTGTTATACTGCATGATGGAATTTGTCAAATGTTCGGCATTGGCCGGAGTTTTGAGGAGGTAAAAGGTTTCCATCAGACTATTGAAGACCTCCAACGACATCACAATGGCATCCTCTCGGTCCCGCCTTGAAATAATTGTATAATCTGCATCATCAGTTACCTGATCCAGTACCGCTTTCAGGTTGTTTCTTGCTTCGCTAAAATTGACCACTTTCATGATTACCTCCTGACTTGTTCTGTTTGTTGTACAAGTTTAGCTCGGCGACATACAAATGGCAAGCGAATAATTGCACAAACGGATGGAACGGTGGTGGTGGATGTCCGGGTTCATTCATGGTCATGCGATGCGGCAGGGGTGGAACGTTGTAGGGGCACGGCGCGCCGTGCCCCTACCGAATAATCACCCCGGCCCGTGCATTATCATCATTACGCAGGCCGTAGATACCGTAGGTCTTAATTGAGTACAACGAAATCAGACAATCCGAGCAAAGAACCGTCTGCTTTCGTTGCACTCAAGCGGACCTACACGGCTATTTTTCAGCCTGTTAAGGGTACAGTCTTTCTTCCTTTTTGCGCCACCAATTTGTACCCCAAGGGTTTTAACAAGGAGGCCATTGTTTTCATGGTAATATTCGTCGACTTCATTGAGCGCATATTCTGAATAATAGAGGTTGAGATACCTGATTTTTCAGCAAGCTCCCTTACGCTAACATGCTCCTCTTTCATCGCTTCAAGGAGCAGTTCAGAAAAAAGAAACTGCGCATATTCTTTTTCGAATTTCTTTTTTTGTTCCGCATCGCTCATAATACGATCAAAGGTGGTCTTTTTTTTATTCTTCATAATAACATCCACTTGTTACCCTTGACATGTAACTCTTCATTCTTTTCAGGGCCAATGCCTTTTCTTTTTTTGGCAACTTTTGAGTCTTCTTGCGAAAACCATTTGTAATAATGATCTTTTTCCCTGTATAGAAAAATGACATAAACCGATCCGGCTGCGGTTTGAAGGCGAATATTTTCTCACCCTCGTTTCGGAATTTTGTAATATCAGATATTCTACCGAAATCACCGATTCTTTTAAAAAGCATCAATGTCTTTCGTTTTTGGGCATCAGAAAGAGTTTCAAAAAATTTAAGAGCTTCGCTCTCACCTTTCTCGTTGAAAAACCACTCAACGGTTAAGGTGTCTCCTTCGTATGCGATGAATTCTTTCATAAGAGTAGTGTATCATTATTATGATACAGAGGGCAAGCACTTTTGGACTGCTTACAGGTAATCACCCCGGCCCGTGCAGTATCGTCATTACGCAGGCACGTAGGTCTTGATTGGGTACAGCGAAATCAGACAATCCGGGCAAAGAACCGGCTGCCGACTATTTCATCTTGTATACCTCACGACGATGCCGCACAAAATAAATCGTGATACTTTCTTTCTCCTTACTGAACGTGTAGAGAACGCGGTAATCTCCGACACGCAATTTATATACACCTGACCATTGCCCGGTCAGCGATACCGGAGACAGTGAGCTGAAGTTCTCGGAAAGCCATCGAATCTTGGAGAATACTCGCTGGGCAACAGGCTTGTTCAGACGTTTTAAATCGTTGGCGGCAGTCGGAGTAAAATCTACCTGGTACATGCTTACCACTCTAATCCAAGTTGAGAAGCCACACTATCCGCTGATAACAAGTTACCGTCCGCCTGAGATGTATTCAAAGAAGCCTGCATCTCGCTTTTGAAGTCTTCCCGTAATTCCAAGCCCTCGTCCGGGTCTCGAAATATATCTTTCAATGTTTGGCGGACAACCTCCTGAATAAGGACGCGCAGTTCATCTACGCTTAAATCTGATACACGGGCTGACATTTTCTTCTCCATATAATAAGGTGTTGACATGGCGTCATTCGGAACCCTCTCTTATTTTGTTCCTTTTGTAGGATAAAGGCTGAAGATGTCTGTTGTCAACAGGAGAGATGGGGAACGCGACAACCGCACCCTGTCTGGTCCGGCCAGTGAATAATCGTCATTGCGCAGGCGGATGGAACGGCGGTGGTGGATGTCGGGTTCATTCATGATTGATAGTATGAACGGGGTTGGATGACGTTGTAGGGGCACGGCGCGCCGTGCCCCTACCGAGAATAATCACCCCGGCCTGTGCATTATCGTCATTACGCAGACACGTAGCTCTTGATTGAGTACAACGGAATCAAACAATCCGGGCAAAGAACCGTCTGCTTTCGTTGCACTCAAGCGGGCCTACCCGGCTATTGATTTGCTATTTTCCCTCTCAACTTAACCTTGCTCTATCCTGCCTTTCGTCCCACACCCTTAAAATTTCAATTACTTCGCCTTTAATTCGGTAGATAAAAGAAAACGGTATGTTGGGTATAGAAAACTCCAAGATATTATTATCTTGGATAACGTGCCCGATGTATGGACTCTCTTTTATTAAACCTTTTGTGCTATGAAATTGTTTTTGCGCTTTTTCCAGTCCTTGAGGAAAAACACTCTCATAGTAATACCTGAACCATTTTAAATCATTTAACGAGCTTGCTAAAAATTTTACCTGCATAATTTATTAGGTATCAGGGAATATATCCGGTTCAGGTACAGGAAGTTCATTTTCAATTCCCCATGAATCAACCCAAGCATCGACTGCCTCTTCAGAAACGAATGCTCCCTTATCAGCCTTCTTGATTGCCTCGTTAATAGCCTTTCTTTTCGCTGTTCTAGCCTGCAGGAAATTCTTGATTGCTTTGTTGGCAAGGTAGGAAGGTGTTCGGTCACCTCTTTTCGCTTCCTGTTCAAGCAGTGCCTTGGTGCTTGGATCAATCCTTAGAGAAAACGGAATAGTAGCCATAGTAGTTAGCTCCATAAAATTAAAAAGTATACGTCGTATACATTGTATACTTTTTAAAATTTCTGTCAACTTAAGAATCAACAGTGAACAGTCCCCGGCCTATGAATAATCGTACCTGCGCAGGCGGATGGAACGGCGGTGATGGGGGGATATTCATGGTTTATGCGATGCGGCATGAATGGTGCGTTGTAGGGGCACGGCGCACCGTGCCCCTACCGAATAATCACCCCGGCCCCCGTGCATTATCGTCATTACGCAGACACGTAGGTCTTGATTGAGTACAACGAAATCAGACAATCCGAGCTGCGGGTTCAATGTCATAAGGCAGGATGAAGAACTTGAAAAGGAAGCTGCCTGACGCATTTCCAACCTGTCGATGCATGTTCCGCATTCCACAGGTCAATATTTTGCTGAAGATTGAGCCACAACTTCGGTGTGGTATCAAATGCCCGTGCCAATCGCAGAGCCATGTCAGGGGTGATCGAACTCTTTTCATTTAATATTCTGGAAAGCGTCTTGCGGGAAACTCCCAGTTTTGTGGCCATTTCCGTAACACTGATCTCTAAAGGAACAAGATAATCTTCCTTTAAAATATTACCCGGATGGGTTGGTTTTCTTTTTACTTTATCCATGACATTACCTCTCAATGATAATCGGCATAATTGACGATATATGCGTCACCATCTCTAAATTCAAAAAATATACGCCAATTCCCTGAAACACGAACCGAGTATTGCCCTTTCAACGTACCGCTCAACTGATGAAGAAATGAACCGGGATAATTCATATCTTTAATATTTTCAGCAGCGTTTAATCGATCTAGAATCCTGGCAATCTTGAGAGCTTGTTCCGGGCGAATTCCTTTCTTCTTTCCAGAATAGAAAAATCTTTCCAGTCCCTTATGTTTGAATGACTTGATCATGCGATATATCGTAACCCCGCAGGTTACATTTGTCAAGTAACGTACCAGCTCTGGGGAGCATTCCCAAAAAGTAGGAATGTATTTTTTTTTGGCTGTTGCTCTGTTTTTGCAAGACATCAGGATCAATTTATGGAATTAACATTACCCTAAATCAATCTTTCAAACTCAGGACAGCAAATCATGAAAAGGGCAACTTGTTCAGTCTCAGGAAATCTCGGTATATTGGAAAATGAAATCTATGACAGTGAGCTTGAAATTAAATGGCTGATTAATGAGAAAGTTCATATCAAGGATCCGGCTTCTTTATATGAAATCGAAGAACGGATACGTGAAGCAACAAACAGGCTCGCCTCTCGTATATTAGCCCTGAAAGTACAAGAAAGTCTTGATAAAAATGAGATACGGGAAGAGGAGAAGAAGCTGATAGGCTCTGTTCCGAAGAAAATGAAGAACCAGGGTGTAAGGGGAGTTAACATACTGACTTCCTTCGGTGTAGTGATCACAGTGGTGGCGAGCTACTTTAATCAGGCAAACAAAAAAGACAAAAGACGACAAAAGCGAAGCGGTATTTATCCGGGCTTGTTT
>JAABTP010000032.1 GCA_011389815.1 Desulfobulbaceae bacterium
ATGCCCTGTATTTGCTTGTTCGAGCTTCTGGAATAGGAAAAATTGCTGGTACAGGGAAAAAATGCCGTTTGGTATCTACGAATACTGAAACAAATGAGACAGAAACAGTATGTTTTGTACATCTGACAGACATACCCATTAGCAAGGACAATGTTTCAGAAATCAGCCATACGGGGCGATTACGCTGGAAAATAGAGAATGAAGGTTTTAATACCCAGAAAAATCATGGGTATAATCTCAAGCATAAGTACTCCCGTAATAACTATACTGCCAGCAAAAATTATTATCAATGCCTACAGATTGCTCATTTAATCAATCAATTGGTTGAGTTGAGTCAAAATTTTGCAAGCCTTCTGAAAGGCAAGAGGACAGTAAAGCATTTGTGGAAATGCCTGATAGGATTTTTCACCTATGGCCTCATAATAGCTGAAGATTTATCTTGTATTTTAGAAAAAAGAAGTCAGATTCGTTTTGAATGAAAGATAAGGAGAAATCCTGCTCCCCAATACAGGATTAAAATTGAGACTAAGAAGGAGGTGTACAGGGGAAAAACAAACAACCAGAGGGTAACCTAACTTTTCAAACATGTCTAAATTGAAGAGGCGGGATAGTTGCGCCCAAAATTTCTCATTGCGCTATTCTCATATTGAAAAAAGTTTAGGCTCTGAATTGCTGGAGAATAAGATCAAAGCCTGCCAATCCTTTATTCGTTTTGCCCGGAGCACAGGGCTGCCAGTAGATGATTTTCTTCATGAAATTGAAACACTCGCTCAAAAAGGAACAGAAAAGAATCTCAGTTCCAAGCATGACAGCCTGCTCATCACCTCTATTCATCGCGCCAAAGGGCTGGAGTGGCCCCTGGTGATTCTCCCAGGCCTGGAAGAAGGAATTATACCGTTTCGTCAGGACAAAGGAGAACTGGAAGCTGAGGATATTGAAGACGAGCGACGTCTTTTTTATGTTGGTATGACCCGTGCACGGGAGGAGCTTTGCCTGACATACCCTCATGACCCGCGCCTGGAACGACGAAAAAAAGCAGGTGACAGCCGCAGTCCTGTGGATACGGAAAAGGGAAAGTACCTGGCAAGCTGTTTCCTTTACGAGACAAATCTGAATTTTTCTGATTGCCTGGGAGAACGCATTATACTTTCTGAACAGAACAAGGACGCTGTAAAGGCTGTTGACCTCACCATAGGTAAACGGTATCTTAAGGCTGTACAGGCATCGGTTCCCTTGAAACGAAGAAAAAACAAAAAGTAAAGACAGGTGCTACCCATGAAGATGTCTTCTGAAGATATGCAAAAGAAAATTATCCTGGAGCCCAACTATCTTCTCGAACGGATAGCGAATGAAATTACCGTTTACCATCCAACCCTTACGACTTCGCTCTATCTGAATGAAACCGGTGCCCTTATCTGGGAACTCTGCAATGGACAAAGAAGCACAGCAGATATCATTGATATTCTGACAGCATCCTATCAGGAGAACAGCCAGCAAATAGCAGGCGATGTCGCCAATGTCATCACCCTACTGCTCAAGAATAATATTGCCACCTTGCAGGAATAAATTTTAATATGCCTTCTGTATATTCTGTTGGTTTTGCTGGGCTATCTGTTGAAATCCATTATACCGACAACAACACCCTTCAATTCTTGGACTTTCTCTTTAGCGACCTGCGTGCATCATCAAATTCTGATTTCTCTGGAGAAGCAATATTGACTATCTCACAGAACAAAGAAGGAGAGCACTACATCCTCACAAACAGAGAAGGAACTTTTTTTAGCGGCCCGCTCAACGTCCAGTTTGCTGCAAGCCTGTTTGACCAGGTCATCTTTCACCTGATTAATCATCGTACAGACGGGGTTGCCCTTCACAGCGCAGCAGTTGCCTATAAAGGAGGCACCATCCTGCTGCCTGGTCAAAGCGGTTCTGGGAAAAGCACGGTCACAGCCTGGCTGACCTCTGATCATTGTCAATGCCGTTGTTCGTACCTGACCGATGAGCTGATCCTGTTAGCGGCAGACGATTCCAGCACGGTGACTCCTTTTCCAAGACCTTGTTGCATCAAACCCGGTTCTCTTGCTGCCATTCAGGAGATCCTGCCCGCGAACCGGAATATTTTTCTCGACCAACAAGGAGCTATGTTGCCTCACAGGCTACTTAACCCGGATTTTTCTCCACTTGCTCCACCCCTTGCTCTGCTGCTTTTTCCACACTACCAAGCCGATGCCCCCCTTCAGGTCGAAAAGATTTCACCGGCCCGGACATCAGCTCTGCTCATGACCTGTGATGTCAATGCCCGTAACTTACCGGATCATGGTTTTCACCAGCTTGTTGAGCTTGCCCGCTCAATACCGGCCTATACAATAACATACAGCAACTTGACTGATTGCAACGAACTCCTGCCTGATCTTTTTGCCCATGTAGGTCTGGAAGCATTATCAGAAAAATGATTAGAAGAATTCTCTCACTATGTGCTCGTGATACCGGCCATGAGATGATGTATTCTCAGCTGCAACAGGCCCTGCTTTGTTTTCAGGAAAATGCAGAAGCTGATTTATGGAACCAACTCCTGCATATGGCGGAACAGCAAGGTCTTTCTCCTTTGCTCTATCATCACAGTCAACAGATAAGCTGCCAACTCCCTGCACATTTTAAAAGATTATTACGAAGCCTGTATTTACGGAACAGACAGGCAAATACTCTCCGCCTCAATGCTGTTGCTGAAATTCTTACCTGGTTTGCTGCGGCTAATATCCAGGTGATGACAGTCAAGGGGATTGCGCTCTGTCATTTTCTCTATACAGAGCCTGGCTTACGCCCTATGCGGGATATTGATTTATTGGTGAGCGAAAAGGATCTTGCTGTAGCTCAGGAGATCCTGCTTACTCATGGTTACCTCCCAGCTGAGAAGTATGACATCCCGAAAGACTATTACCACCTCCCACCCCTGGTAAAAACCATTGCAGGCCTGCCTGTAACCATTGAACTGCACCGCTGTCTTTTTCCCGCTCATCCCTGTTATCCAGCCTGGTCTTTGGAAACACTCTTGCCAAACAAACATACCTTCAGTATCAACAATATCACAGCCCACACCCTTTCCCTTGAAGAGACCCTCTGGTATGTCTACCTGCACGGCTTTCAGGCACCCCTGACCTATGAACCCTTTCGATTGATTCACGTTGCTGACTTGGTCACTCTTATTGAAAAATACTCTGAGCAACTTGATCAAAATATGCTTAAAAAAAATTGGCCAACAATGACCAATGTCCTTTCACGGTTCCATGGCCTGACACCCTTGCAAGAACAGGTGATCAATCGCTTCAACCTCCCCATTAAAGAACATGCCCATGAGGCAGGTCAGCCCTACCAAGGATGGCCTCAACGTCGTTTTCGAAAAACTAACCTGCTTACACTGCCACAACTTCTTAAGGATACTTTTCTCCCATCCCGTTGGTGGGTGCAACTCTACTATGGTCACCTCTGCGGATACGGCTATTGGCGCGCTCTTTTTTTTGAGCATCCTCGTGCTGTCTGGCGCTGGTTTAAGGACTATTTCTTCGTATATAGAGCCTGCCTTCCAAACGCAACAGAAAGAAAAAAAAAGAAAAAAAACAATACGCTCAACTTCACTCTTCTTTCTCTTTGTTTTTCTCCCTGAAATTTTGCAGAAACAGTGCCCAGAAAACTTTCTATTTTTCAGGCTTTCACTCATTCGTCAGTTGACACCAGATCCTCTTTAGAGAATAATAGGGAAATTAAATATTTTTTTAAATTCAAGCAGAATATATGTAGCAGACTCACAATAACACATGAAAGAAAATACTCAGGCAAATGGTGCAAACATTATGACCTCCTTAAATTCACAGAAAACACTCTTCGCACTTGTTGTTTTTTTCTTTAGTTTTTCAGCGAGTTCCAATCTCCTTGCAGCAACTGATATGGGTATCGTTACCGGGGGTACAAAGGGGACATACATCCAGATAGGATCTGATATCTCCAAGCTGGTCAAACATGAGGGAATCTATCTTGACGTCCACCCTTCCAATGGGTCCTTAGACAATGTTGCAGATGTGTACGAACGCAAAGATATTCAACTGGGCATTGTCCAGTCAGATGTTTTGGCCTCTATCCGCTCTTCTGGTGACCAACAGCTCAATACTATCGCAAAACAAATCAGGATGATCTTCCCGCTCTATAATGAGGAAGTCCATATTTTGGCCTCCCGATCCATCAAATCGTTTGCTGACCTGGACGGAAAGGTCGTTGCCATTGGTTCTAAAGGTAGCGGCACAGCCCTGACCGCTTCTCTTCTCTTTGAAATGGCAGGGGTCACACCAAGTGAAACCAAACATATTGGTTCCAAAAAAGCCCTTATGCTCCTTCGCTCAGAGGTCATTGATGCAATGTTTTATATTTCCGGGTATCCGGTCAGCCTTTTTTCAAGCATCTACACAGAAAAACTCCATTTACTTCCCATAACCGACCAACGTATTGCCGAGCATTATGTACCTTCAACTATTCCAGCTGGAACATATAATTGGCAAAAAGATTCGGTTAACACCTTTGCTGTCAAGGCTGTCCTTATGAGTTATGCTTATGATGACAATCACCAGAACTGTAAAAATGTTGGAGAAGTAGCTAGAATTATTTACAGTAACGAGGCATGGCTGAAAAAAAATGGTCATGAAAAATGGGAACATGTGAATCTGGATGCTAAGCTTGCAGGCTGGGAACAGTATAAATGCGTGGCTGATAACATCAAAGATCTCAAGAAAAATAAGGCGAAAAACGCCAGTAACGGCACCTCTGTAAAAAATCTGCTCCGAAAAAAAGTCTCCATTCCTTAAGCCTTAAGGCTGAAAAAATCTTCTTGTTTATGGAGGTATAGACGTATGTTATTGGTGAAATGTTATTAGTAAAAATTACCAGCTGAGTATGGACACATTTTTTCCACTATTTCCAGAGAGCGCCGCAACATTCACCATAACTGGTCAGAATGTCCTGCTACCCAGATTCACTGATACTCGCAGCAGGAACTATTTAAAATAGTATGTCATTGGAACCACAAGAAGAAACAAGCAGGGGCCGATTTAATTTTCGGGAAAATGTACCGGAGTGGTTCTCTACGATCATTGCTGGTATACTACTCGGAACACTATTGAGCATTTTCTCCATCTCCCTGACCAGCCTTATTTTTATCGGCCCGCTGGCATCAGAGTTTCACAGAGGAATAGCTATGGCCTTGGTCACGGTTTCCATCAGCTCCCTCAGTATCACCTTATTCTCAGAGAACAAAGGTATTCTTGCAGGCTTACAGGATGCGCCTCTTGTTGTCATGGCAACATCAATTTCTGCCATAGGAGCCTCTCTCGCTTCATCAGAAACAGCACTCCCCACTATCCTGGTGTTCGTCACTCTTACAACGGTCCTCAATGGTATAAGCCTCATCCTGCTGGGTAAGTTCAAGCTGGGAATATTGGCACGTTACCTGCCTTACCCTGTCATTGGTGGTTTTATGGCAGGAACAGGTATCATGTTGATCTTTGGTGGAGTAGAGACCATGATCGATTATAAGCTCAGCGCAAGCAAACTGATTGATTTATTTGCCGGGGCTCAGCTGGAACTCTGGGGTCCTGGATTTCTGTTTGGCATCCTCCTTTTTATCGGGACACGGAGCATTAAACACACCTTAGCACTACCCGGTCTCATTCTTGCAGAAGGACTCCTCTTCTACCTTCTCCTGTTCTCGAGTGACATTAATATCAAAGACGCTGCGAATGCAGGTTTTTTGCTCGGTGATATGACAGAGGCAGCTGGCTGGCCTTTTATCAATCCAAGCCATTTTTTTTCTGCTCGCTGGGATCTGATCCGGGAACAATCGGGAGGCATCGGCGCTGTTCTCATTATTACCCCTATTACCCTGCTGCTCAATCTTAGCGGGATAGAAATGAGTGACCGGAAAGATATGAACCTGAACCTTGAGCTTCAGGCTGCTGGCAAAACAAATATTCTTTCTTCGTTGGCAGGCGGCATGATTGGCTTTCATTCGTTAGGTACGACCTCATTGGGCCGTAATATGACCGCAACCCGGACACGTTTGTTAGGCGTTATTGTTGGCATTATGCCCCTGCTCATCTTCTTCTTTGGCCGAGACCTGCTTTCTTATGTCCCTAAAGCCGTTTTAGGGGGGCTGCTGATTTTTCAAGGAATCCTCTTTCTCTATAACTGGCTGATCAAAAAATGGCGCTCTCTGCCGCTGGTTGATTATGGCGTGATTACAGTCATCGGCTTGACAATTATGACGACCAACTTTATGACCGGTATCGTGCTGGGCTTTGTCGTCATGATGTTCACCTTTGTAATCAGCTATAGCCAGACCGATATTTTTTATCGCAAACTTTCCGGGGCAGAACTGACCAGCAATGTCTTACGCTCCTCACGAGAACGCAAACAATTGGTCAGATTGGGTTGGCACTCACACATTCTTGAACTGCATGGTTTTATTTTTTTTGGCACAGCCAACGCTATTCTCAGTGAGTTGCAATTGCGGCTGCGGGCAAGCCTGCCCCTGCAACATTTGATTATTGACTTTCGCCGGGTCACAGGGGTGGATTCTTCAGCAGCCTTTTGTTTTACCCGTATCCTTTATCTTGCAGACTCGCTTAATTTTACAGTGATACTCAGTTCATTATCACCGCAGCTCAAACAACAAATGCAGCATAACGGCATCAAGGACAATAAAAAATCGTTACGTTTTGTCTCTGATCTGGACAGGGCACTGTCCTGGTCTGAGGACACCTTGCTTCAATCAGACAAGAAACAGAAAGATGGCCTTGCCTTGCCGTTACAGCTCTTTGCAAAGGGGTTTAAAAAAGAACAAATACGCCTCTTAAGGTCATACTTGCAACGTTCCACCCTGAGTGCCAAAGAACTGTTAATACGACAGGGCGAGACCTCAGATTCTGTATATTTCGTTGAGTCAGGCCAAATTTCAATCTATATTCAAACTGGTAATCAGTATCCGATTCGTCTGCAAACCATTTGCATTGGTACGATGGTCGGTGAAATTGGATACTGTCTCAATATCCCCAGAACAGCAACAATAGTGGCTGACACCAATACAGTTGTCTACCGACTTACCAAAGATGCTATGGAAACCATTAAACAGGAAGAGCCTCTCTTGGCAGAATCTATTCAAAAACTGATGATGCGGGTGATTGCTGAGCGTCTCATTACTGCAAATCGTCAGCTCCTGACCTCGTCAGGCAGATAGATAAACCTGCTCTGCATTTTTATAAACCCAAAACATAAAAAAAGCCGATCAATCTTGATCTGACAACCAAGACTGATCGGCTTTTCTTTTGCAAACACGATTACAAAGTATTGCAATAAGGGAGTGTTTTTTTTCTTCCTTACTCCTCAATAAGGACTTCCTTAAGGGACTTACTCATCGTGAAATGCAACGTTTTTCTTGCCGGGATATCCATCATTTTACCGGTCTTTGGATTTTTCGTCGTGCGCGGCTTACGTGTTCTCACCGAAAAACTCCCAAACCCCCGAATTTCAACCCGTCGCCCTTCTGTCAGTGCCTGAGTTATATTTTCCAATATAATATCAACAGCCTGAGCTATATCCTGTTTGTAGTAACCATCTAACTGCTCAGTCACCTCACTCACTAATTCACGCTTGAGCATATTGCATCCTTTTTAAATAATTCTTTAATTGATCATAATAATTCGTTGTGTCACCGCACTACACGGTTCCACGATTTTCCTGAAGCTACAACAGGAAAGGGTACGACCTCCTGCGTACTAAGTAGCAAGAAATCATACCCTTAAGGTGTTGGGCTTTTTATAAAGAAAGGTTAGTTGTTGTCAGAAGCTTCCTCTTCCTCTTCTTCTGTGCTGGCAGCAGCCTTGAGCAGATCACCAAAGGTTGACGGACCAGAGCTTGCCTTGGTAGCAGCAGGCTGTTTCTGAGCCGTTTCCTCAGTCCCGCCTCCTTTTTTGGCATTGTCTCCACTCTCTTCAGCCTCACCCCCTTCAAGGGCTTTTAATGAAAGGCCAATCTTGCGATCAGCAGCAGATACATTGATAACAGCTGTTTTCAGCATATCTCCAACATTGAACATGCCAACCGGAGTTTTGATCTTATCACGGCTGATTTCAGAAACATGCACCAAGCCTTCAATCCCTTTTTCAAGCTGAACAAAGACACCAAAATCCGTGATATTGGTAATCTTACCCTCAACCAGACTTCCGGTGGGGTAGTTGCTCACAGCAGCCTGCCAAGGATCTGGCTCCAGTTGCTTCACACCAAGGGAGAAGCGCTCATTCTCTTTATCAATTTTTAGCACAACAGCCTGAATAGCTTCACCCTTTGCATACTTCTCCGAAGGATGCTTGATACGTTCGGTCCAGGAGAGGTCAGACACATGAATCAGACCGTCAATGCCCTCTTCAATACCGATAAAGACACCAAAATCCGTGATATTTTTAATCTTACCTTCAATTACTGCACCGATGGGATAGCTTTCTTCCACCAGATCCCAGGGATTAGGCTGGAGTTGCTTCATGCCAAGAGAAATACGCTTGGTCTCAGCTTCAACCTTCAGTACCTGCACATCAATTTCAGAGCCAACGCTGACAATCTTGGAAGGATGACGCGGCTTCTTGGACCAGCTCATCTCAGAGATATGAACCAAACCTTCAACCCCTTCTTCCAGCTCAACAAAGGCACCATAATCAGTAATGGAAACAACCTTACCACTGACTTTTGCGCCCATCGGATAGGTTTCCGGAACCATTTCCCACGGATCAGATTTGAGCTGTTTTACACCAAGGGAAACGCGATCGGAATCCTGGTCATATTTAAGAACCTTAACCTCAATCTCTTCACCCACAGTATACAGCTTGGAGGGGTGAGAAACCCGGCCCCAAGACAGATCAGTGATATGACAGAGTCCGTCCATACCGCCCAGATCAATGAACAGTCCATAATCGGTGATATTGGTGATGGCACCACGAATGGTCTGGCCCTCTCCCAGGGTCGCCCGCATCTGTTCACGCAACTGCGAGCGCTGGTCTTCCAGAATAGCCCGACGGGAAATAACCACGTTATTGCGCTTACGGTTGAATTTCAGAATCTTAAATTCAAAGGTCTCGCCAATCAGAGCATCAAGGTCTTTGACCGGACGCAGGTCAATCTGTGAATACGGCAGGAAGGCAGGAACACCGATATCAACAGACATGCCACCCTTAACCCGGTTGTCAATGCGCCCTTCAATGGTCCCATCCTCTTCCTGGATTGTGGCAATCTGTTCCCAGACTTTAATGGCAATGGCTTTTTCCCGGGACAGCAGCAGACCGCCCTCTTCCTTTCTCTTCTCAATGAAGACTTCAAACTGATCACCGATTTTAATCTCGCGATCAGGATCTTCCTTACGAAATTCTCCAATAGCGATATAGCTTTCTGCCTTATCACCAACATCAATGAGAAGTGCATCGCTGTTCAGATCCACGACGGTTCCAATCGCCACTTCCTGAACATTGATTACTGTATTATTGTCTTCCTGCTCGAAGAGTTCAGCAAAACTGATATCTTCCATGCCATTTTCTTCTGCCGCTGCTGCGGGCTGAATTCCACTTTCAGTCATGGGTGTGTGTTTTCCCCTGTTCACCGGTCCATACCGGTCATCAGTATAAGGTAATTATTTTATTTCTCCAACGCCCCCCATGGGCGAGGATCTAAGTTCAAAACTTTTACCAAAGATATTTCTGAAAAACAACTGTTTCCTACTGAAAGACTGTTTTTTTTTTATTATGCCCCCCACTCCCTTGTCAATGGATGATGTTCTCTGGTTCAAACAGCGCTCAATCTCTCCTTAAATACAGGGATTACTATTTCCCATAATTACTTAGCTCTTCAAGAAGAGGTCCGAAAAGTTGCTCATAATACGGAATGGCTTTATGCAGCACCAGTTGAAAATTTTTAAAATCCTTATCTGCAACCACCAGATTGGCACTATTAGCAAGGGCTTGAATGTCATAAAGGGTCGTGAACTGGGGACCAATAAGAATGTAAAAGATCATTCTCCTTCTTGACATGGGCATTTCGCGCATAAAATTATGAAAGATTGAGTCTTCCAAAGTGCCTCCCTCAAAGCCGGTATGAAAGACAATGGTAGCAAAATTAACAGAACCGACCTGATCTACAGCCTCCTGGGCCGAGGTTAACTCCATTACCTGATAGCCCAAGGCCTCCATAGCCGCTCCCAGCTGATGACGAATGCCATCGTCAGCATGCAACACCAAGGCCATTGGTACATCCCGGACATTGTCTTCCAGAATGCCGCCCTGCTTTTCCTCCAGAAAATCCAGCGGAGGCGGAGGAGGAGGTTTAATCACATTCTCTTCATCCTTAGCTGTTGTGGCAGCTTCTTTTTCAGCAGTCTTTGCAGCAGCTTTTTGTGGAGCTGCCTCGGCAGTTTCTCCATTGCTATCAAGCTGCATGGGCTTTTTACAATGCGGACATTTCAGCGGCAGGCGTTTACCCGGTTTTAATGCCTTCAGAGCCTGTTCTATCTTTGCCTTTTGGGCTGCATTAAATTTCAGCGCACCCTGGCAATGGGGACAGTTACTGATCATTCTTTTCTCCTTGCTTCTTCTGCATCATTAGGCACAGCATCAATTCTTCTCTTACGCCTCCTATGCATCTTCTTCCTGCTCCATAGCCAGTCCGGAAATGCTGGTGGTACTCTCACCTCGGGCTGACTTAATATTATCCATGCCCCGCTTAATCACACTTTTATTGGTGCAATAGGTCATAGCAGCCTTTTCATCAATCAGGCCCCGGGTAAAGAGGTCAAGGAGATCCTGATCAAAGGTTTTCATGCTCAGGGTTGAGCCTTCCTGGATCACATTATAAAAGGTTTTTTCCGCTGCAACATCCTCACCGTTCAAGAGAAGATCAGTGACACGCAGACTACTGCGAAGAATCTCCTGAGATGCGACCCGTCCTCCCCCGACCTTGGGCAGCAGGCGCTGGCTGACCACCCAACGAATGGTATCAGCCAGACGGACCCGGATCTGCTCCTGCTCATCATGCTCAAACATACCAATAATACGGTTCAGGGTCTGGCCCGCATCAATGGTATGTAGGGATGAAAAAACCACATGACCGGTCTCCGCCGCAGTCAAGGCGATTTCCAGGGTCTCCCGGTCACGGATCTCACCAACCAAGATCACCTTAGGTGCCTGACGCAGGGCCGAACGCAGGCCGCTGGCAAAGCTATCAAAGTCATCGCCCTGCTCGCGCTGATTAAAGGTGGCTTTTTTATGGGGATGGACATACTCAATCGGGTCTTCCAGGGTAATAAGATGCACTGATCGGGTCTTATTGATCTGGTTTAAAATAGAGGCCAACGAGGTGGTTTTACCCGTTCCGGTTCCGCCAGTAAAGAGGATAAGCCCGTTCCGCTCTTCCGCCATATCATAAAAGCATGGTGGGAAACCGAAGTCCTCAATAGAGGGAATCGTGGTCTCCAATTTCCTCATAATGGTAGAATAACAGTTTTTCTGGGTAAAAACATTGACCCTGAAACGCGCTCCTTCTCCCAGTACATAGGAGAGGTCACAGGAACCGGTTCGCACCAGATCACCGAGCAAACGCTGGTTACCGTTGATCAGATTAAGGGCAAAGACTTCGGTCTGAAAGGGAGTAAGCTTCTCAACCGGAGGATCTACTTCAACAGGTGTCAACTCACCGTTGATCTCTACCTGGAGGCTCTTGCCCACCGTAACATTCAGATCGGACACCCCTTTCTTTGTGCCTAACATGGCAGCAACCCAGTAGGCAGCTTCCGCTTGTTTCATAGATAACCTCGCTGTATTAGCTTAACCTGTCCGGCTGGGACAGGCGCGGAAACGATGTTTCCAAATTGACAAAGACGATCATTGTTGAATAGTATCGCTGGATATGCATGTAGAATAAGTATGAAACTGATTTGGGGAAACTGCAAGTGTTTTTTGTGGGGTGGGTGAATGATTCTTGCCGAACAGTATTATTATCAATCAGGCAACGATATGACCATTGAGCGACTCGTAGGAAAAGAATCGCATCACTTTTTGTTTACATCCCTGTCTCACCGTTCAGGTCTGACAAGGGAAATCCATAGATGTGTCATACATAATTCGTTATCCGTTCGTTTTACAATTGATGCATATTCAGCAACTCGGCCATTGTTTTTCTTCGGCCTGAGTTGCTCCTGATCTGACCATTTTGGTTCTTCAGACGACTGTCCACACAGCTCGCGAATCCAGGTATTGATTTTCTCATGCCACGTTTCTGGCGTCCCATCCTGAAGATAGCCGATCAATCCGGCATAGTTGAGTTTTCTGCCGTGTTTGCCCAGCTTGAAACGCTCTATGCCGCCGCAGGGCACATGTTTTTCTTTCTCTTTATGTCCTATCACATATTCCTGGTGGCGTTTTTTCGGCAATTTCGTTGAAAGACGTTTTCCCTCGAAAACGGTAATCCGTGGCGAATCAATTCCGGTATCAGGATTCACCTTGAGATAAATGCCGATATCAGTCGCCGGACTATTACCACGTCTTTCGTCTTCCATGCTTTCTCGGTTTGCAAAGAAGTTCTCTTGGTCGGCAGCATTGGTGATAAAGCGGGTAAGTTTGCTGTTCAGACCATCTTCATTCTCAATGGCATCGTTCATGGCAGATTCGGCAAATTTCGGCAGGATTGTTTTGATAACTTCAACCACCTTTTTGAATTGCGTATTTTGAGGTGGGCCAAGTAAGGTTCCGATACCGCCGAGCATTCGTCCGGGAGGGGATTGATTTATGGTATTCAGCATCCCTGCTCCAAAAGATCAATTAATGTTTCATCAGCATCACGAAGGGCAATGGAACGGAGCCAGTATCGTTTCTGATTCGGTTTAATCATGAAAATGATGTTTTGTTCGTAGAGGCGGAGAATGCGGTTGATGAACAGACGACTGCTGTGGCGGCGATGCAACAGTTCATCAAGAAACGGAACAAGCTGTTCTTTATCCGGCAGCTCTATCTGTGGTTCGTCGCCGTAACAAAAGGGGTAGCAGATAAAAGAACCAAGCGGAATAGGTTGTAACGGGCGAAATTCTTTATAGACTGGGTTGAGGATATCGCAATACATTGTGCCGAAATTCTGCAAGTCGGATTCATCTGCTTTAGAGAGAACAGCAGCGTTCTCACCCTTACGCCGGAACTCAACGAGATACTTGGAAATATCCTTCATAAGTGCTTGTTCCCAGAAAGCTATATCAATGTCGTGCGTGTCGTCGGGGTAGGGCAGTGCCATTATGTCGCTGAGATATAATGAGTTTGCCCTTCCAACTAATATCCTTCCGCTAATCAACGTGGCTAAGCCCCCGAAGAGTTTTGAATCGTTTAAACGTTCAGCGAGGATCTTTAATTGATTACGTTCACTATCCGGGGCATGTACTCCAATTATTTGATTAGTAAATACAGAATATTGATCCGTGTACATTGCGGGAATAGCTGCTCCATCAACAATTTCTCTGATCAATACATGAGGAGCGGAAAAAATTTGTTGAATAGTTTTTCGTGGTTCTTCATAAAAAAGTTTATCAATAGGCTTTACGATATCCCAATTAAGCCCCTCTGATGTCAATGCATGAGGTGGAACGTTTTGTTTTCCTGTTATCCAAGGTGCAAGTTTTGGAGTTCGTTTCAGACCACACTTCTCCATACGTTTTTTGGGGGACAATTCAATAAATTCGTTCGCATTGGGCAGATCATTTAAGCGACTCCCGCATCCGACACTATACCCTTCGCCAAACTGCCACCCATGATTCTCCCTCTTTTCCTCCAGATACTCTCCCAACGTCGGAGCGTCGGTCAACAGCTGATCCAGCATGCGATGCAGCCTGCCGCCGCCGAGCAAGTTGGTTTTCCAGACATACGGATTCTGCTGAACCGATTCTCGCGAAACCCAATGGAAGTCATAAGGGTCTAGTTCAAATAGAAGTTTTTCCTTGAGAGGCTTGGTTCTGCGGAAAGTGAGATGTAATATTTTTTCTGTAGCTGGAAGGGCATTTAGACTGATCACAGCTGCTGCTGCAACTTTTGCCTTAAACAGTATCCCTTCAAGCGGTGTAAAATCGAGAATTTGATTAACGGCGAATTGTTCAAAGAGGTAACTGCGGAAAGGCCGGGCGTTGCCATTATAGAGCAGGGGGCCTGCCGGTTGAATCAGGCAAACTGTTCCTCCTTTACTGGCAACTTTAAAAGACTGCTCCAGAAAAAGGAGGGCAAGTTGGGTGTCCGGGAGTTTGGGACGTTCCTTGACCTGCGTTTTTTCTATCTGTTTTGCGGTATCAGTGGTTAACCTGCTGTCAAAAGGCGGATTACCGATAACCAGGTCAAAATGATTATTGAGTTCTTCGGACTGAACGACCTCAAAAAAATCCCTGTCCAGCAGATTACGATCCTGTAATTTATCGAATTTAAGTTTTTTCCAGATAACCAACGGTTCTAGTTCGTCACAGAGCGCAACACAGAGACTGAAGGCGGTGACCAAAACCGCTTCGGAGGCTTTGTCGATCCCGAAGATATTATTTTTTAAAATTTTCTGTAATTCTTTGTACGAAGGTTTTTTCCAGTCATTGGCTATACGCCAGCATTGAATAAGTCGTTTAAATGCGCCGACCAAGAAAACACCTGAGCCGCAGGCAGGGTCAAGGATCTTCCAGGAAAGTGTTTCTGCATCAAGGGGCAGGCATTGGTCCAGCAGGAAATCAACCAGCATGGGCGGTGTATAGACAACACCTTTGTCTTTTGCAGCCAAAAACTCCTCGTAAATATTGCTGATCAACTCAACCGGCAGATCCTCAAAGGAGTAAAGCGGCCAAAAGAGCAGTTGTCCCGAGCCTGGATCCTGATCGCCTCGTAGGAAGGCTGCAAGTTCTGCAAGGTCGGCCTGTTCAAGTTCTTCCTTTTCCTCATTCGGTAAATCAAAGATACCGCCATTGAAATGCTTGCTCAAATGATCGAATAATTTTATACAGCTTCCTTCCTCTGAAAAGAGGGAGGCAACATCATCATTGTCCGCATGTGAAAATTGACGTAAGAATCCTTTCGCGAAAACGCGATTTCCGGCAGAATCCTGACGGTCATTCAGATACTTGATCAGAATACCCATCACCAGAAGACGGTTTACAGTGCGTTCCGAAAGGATTTTTCGTTTCAGCAGTTTGTTTCTGAATACTTTGAGGTGAGAGAGGAGCTTGAAATACGCGGTTTTTTCAAGGACGAAATCGTTTGTAAAAGCCGGATTTTCCCAAAGGGTTCCGGTGGCAATTTCACGCGCAGCAAAAGCCTGGTCGGTAGCAAGCAGCTTTTCGAGCTTATTGAACGGAGTGAATAGAGGTTTTTGGGAATTTTTATCTATCTTAGGTTCTTGGCGGCAATTGAGAATTTTTATCTGACCGGCTGTCAGGATAAAGACCAACGGAGGGATACCGGCATTCCAAAGTCGGCGATGCAGCCCGGCGTACTTGGATTCGTCAAAAGAAAGCGAACTGTCGTAATAGATATAAATTTGAGGAAGAGGGGATCGAGCGGTATCGTTCGGAAAAATACGGAAGTATACAGCATCTGCCTGATACTTCTCTGCCTGTTCAAGCGCGATGCGTATCCTTGGTTCTGCCTGCTCCTTCTCCTGGACAAAGTAAAGGCTCGAAAGTTCTCCGTCAGGACGGAGCATTTCCATGCGGCTCAATTCTTTTTTAAAAATTTCTTTGTTTGAACCGTTCATAGCTTATGCCGTACTCTCTGTCGAGAGATGAGCAAAATTTTTTCTTGACTGAGAGGATAGATGATGCAATCAAACTCTCTTGAAAAATATGCAAAAAAAGACAGTAGGCTTCTCTGTCGTTTCAGATCCATACCCGAGAAAAATAGTTGGTCTATTCCCGTGAAACGAAGGCGGACAATTATTCACTGTACAGGAAAAACTCGTCTTGTAACAGGAAAATCTCTCGCTGTAACGGGAGAAAACCTTCCCGAAGCGGCAGAAATCACTCTGAAGCAGGAGAAAGAGGTTCTGTAACAGGCAGAACCCGTCATGTAGCAGGAAAAAGTCATTCTGTAGCGGGAGAAAATGGCTCTGTAGCACTGCAACGCCATTTTCTCCGCCTGCACTTACTCATCTTCCGGGGAATCTGTTCCTTCAACCCGGCGCAGGATAACACCATGCCTGTGATGCCCAGGAGCTGCAAAGCCGGAGCGGAATCAAAAGCTCTTCACATCAACAGATCAAGCCGTTGCAAGGTCATGCGGCCCAGCTTGAGTTAACCGAGCCTTCACTTCTTTTTTGATTTTACTCCCCACCTTGCTTTTGGCTATTTTCATATTGTAACGTAGCTGTAAACTCAGCCAAAATTCAGGTTCAATAGCAAAGTATCTGCCAAGGCGCAATGCTGTATTTGCTGTGATTTCCCGCTTGCCGTGAATAATTTGGCTTATCCGGTTTGCGGGTACATGAAGATCTCTGGCTAGCTGATTTTGCGATATTTCCAGAGGTTTGAGAAACTCTTCCAGTAAGACATCACCGGGAGTAATTGGAGATAATTTTTTCGGCATCCCTTTACCCCTCCTGCTCCACAACTTCCTGTTTCTCCTCCCCCTCAAAAACCTGCAACAACAAAAAGATGGTCACGCCGACGAAAATCGCTGAATCCGCCACATTAAAGGCGGGCCAATGGTATTTCCCGATATAGAAATCAAGAAAATCCACCACCGAGCCGTACAGCACCCGATCAATCACATTGCCCACAGCCCCGCCCCCGATAAGGGCGAAGCAGAGGGTGTACCAAGCGTTCTCTTTTCCCATCTTGCGCTGCATAAGAACAAGTGCCACCAGGGCCACCACCGCAATGCTGATGAAAAAGATCTGCCGCCAGAGCAGCGGCATCCCGGAAAGCATCCCAAAGGCGGCCCCGCTGTTGCGAAGAAAGGTCAGGTTGAAAAAGCCTGGAATAACAGCTGTGGAATCATACAGGGCAAAGTTATCCAGAATCGAGACCTTGGTCAGCTGGTCGCCAACCACGACCAGCGCCATAATAATAAAAAAACGGATCATAATCAGCCTGCCAGCTCCTTGACCACAGCAAGACAGCGGCTGCACAGGGTCGGATGCTCGCTGTCTTCACCTACAGTGGGAGAGATGGTCCAGCAGCGTTCGCATTTATTGCCCGGTGCGGGCCGAACAGCAATCTGCAAGCCCTTCATTTCTTCGCCAGCAACAAAGCTGGTATCGCCTGCCTCGGTAACGACATGCAAACTGGAGATAATACAGAGTTCCTGCAGCAACGCCAGATTGTCATTGAGAAAGGCTGTTGTTTCCGCATCTGCTTGGAGGAGCACCTCCGCATCCAGGGACAGGCCAATGGTCTTATCCCGACGCGCTGCCTCCAGTACCCTGGTGATCTCGCTGCGCAGATCCAGGAGCTTGCTCCAACGGGCATCCAGCTCCGCATCCTGGACAATATCATCCACCTTGGGGAAGTCAGCAAAAAAGACCGATTCCTCAAGAGGTGCCTTCTGGTCCAGGTCATGCAAATGTTCCCAGGCCTCGGCTGCGGTCACGCTGAGGATCGGGGCCATCAGGCGGAGTAGGCCGTCCAGAATACGGTAAATAACGGTCTGGGCCGCCCGCCGCTCCGGTGCATTCGGGGCGGAACAGTAGAGTCGATCCTTGAGCACGTCCATGTACAGGCTGGAGATGGTGGTACCGCAGAAGTTGATCAGGCTGTGGTAGATGGCATGGAACTCATATTCGTCGTAGGCCCGCTCCACTCGCCTGACCAGATCGGCGAATCGGGCCAGAGCCCATTGGTCTATCTCCTTGAAGTCCTCAGGTCCGACGCTGTCTGTGGCCGGATCAAAATCATTGAGATTAGAGAGGAGAAAACGCAGGGTATTGCGCAGTTTGCGATAGGCATCCGAGACCCGGCGCAGGATTTCCTCAGAGACCTTGACATCATCCCGGTAATCTTCACTGGCTACCCAGAGACGGAGGATTTCAGCCCCGAATTTATCAATCATCTCCTGTGGCGCAATCACGTTACCGATGGATTTTGACATCTTTTTGCCCTTGCCGTCTACCACATAACCGTGTGTAAGTACGCCCTTAAACGGTGCCTGGTCACGGGTGCCCACAGAGGTCAGCAGGGAGGACTGGAACCAGCCCCGGTGCTGGTCGCTGCCTTCCAGATAGAGATCTGCCGGAGAGCGCAGTTCGTCCCGGGCCTCCATAACCGCCGCATGGCTGACCCCGGAATCAAACCAGACATCCAGGATATCGGTCTCTTTCTCAAAATGGGTTGAGCCGCAGGAGCATTGTACCTCGTCCGGGAGAAAGTCCGCTGCCTCATGCTTGAACCAGGTATCAGCTCCTTCTTGTTCAAACATGGCCTCAATATTTTCACAGACCGCAGCATCCTTGAGAATCTCGCCGCAATCCGCGCAGGTCAGCACGGTAAGCGGGACACCCCAGGAACGCTGGCGCGAGACACACCAGTCCGGTCGGCCTTCCACCATGCCGTAGATGCGCTGCTGGCCCCAGGCCGGGGTCCATTTGACCTCCTTGATGGCCTGCAGGGCCTTGTCGCGCAGGTCATTATTCTTCATGGAGATGAACCACTGCTTGGTGGCTCGGTAGATCACCGGTTTTTTACAACGCCAGCAATGGGGATAGGAATGGTTGATCTCGCTCTCCTTGACCAGGGAGCCGTCTGCGGCCATATCATCATTGATCTCCCGGTTGACCGCCGGGACCTGACGACCTGCATATTTTCCGGCTTCTTCTGTGTATTCTCCTGCGTCATTCAGGGGCGAAAGCACCTCCAGATCGTAGCGCAGACCAGTGATATAGTCGTCTGCACCATGTCCAGGCGCAGTGTGGACACAACCGGTACCAGCCTCAGTGGTGACATAGTCGGCCAGCACCATCAGGGAATCACGATTCAGGAAAGGGTGGCGACATTTCTTGCCTTCCAGCCCCTTGGCAGAAAAAGTAGCCAGGATCTTGTAGTCGCTGATTCCGAAGTCCTCAAAGCATTTTTCTACCAGTTCCTGGGCCAGGATCCAGACTTCATCCTTGACCGCAACAGCGGCATAGACAAAATCAGGGTGGAAAGCTACACCGGTATTTGCGGGCAGGGTCCAGGGAGTGGTGGTCCAGATCAGTACCTTGAGGTTTTCCAGGCCTGCAAGTTCAGGCACTACCTCTTTCAGCTCCTCTGGATCCTCAGCCACGGAAAATTTGACATAAATAGATGGTGAGGTATGATCGTAATATTCAACCTCAGCCTCGGCCAGGGCCGTGCGGCAGGTGGAGCACCAGTAGACCGGCTTTTTGGAGCGCACCACCCCGTCGGAGAGCAGGAAGCGATTGAACTCCCGAGCAATGGCGGCCTCGTAGTCGTAATTTATGGTGAGATAGGGATTATCCCAATCGCCCAAGACCCCTAAACGGCGAAACTGCTCTTTCTGGGTCTTGATCCATTTTTCAGCATATTTGCGGCAGGCCCCGCGCTTTGCCAACACTGGGATGGTTTCTTTTTTCTTGCCCAGCTCCTTGTCTACATTATGCTCAATGGGCAGACCGTGGCAGTCCCAGCCCGGAATATACGGGGCCTGGAAACCGGCCAGTCGGCGGGACTTGAGGATAATATCCTTGAGTACCTTATTAAAGGCGGTCCCGAGATGAATATTGCCGTTGGCATAGGGAGGGCCGTCGTGGAGGATGAACAGGGGCCTGTCCGCTGCTTTTTCCTGAAGCTTCTGATAGAGTTTTTCCTTGTCCCAATGTTTCAGGTATTGCGGCTCTTTCTGGGTCAGATTGGCCTTCATCTTGAATTTGGTTTTGGGCAGGTTCAGGGTATCCCGGTATTCCATTGTTTTTCTCGTGGATAAAATATGTTTTTGAGGATTCAGGCGTTGTATATATTATTGTGCATTTGATGCCCGATATACATATGAGGAGTGCGTACTCCGTACTTCTACCTGGACAAGCTCTTCTTCTTATTGTAATAACAGATCAATGCCTAAAAATATTCAGCATGCCTTTATCTGGCTCAGGCTGCATCTGCGAAAACAACGATAAAAAATGCAGAATTTTACTCCGATCGGGAGAAGATGCAAGGGAAATTGCCTGATTTGTGCTGCCTGTCAGGATAAAACGAGTGTTTCTTCCTCCAGCCTGAAGCGTTGCCCAAGGAAGTGAACCCGATGGAGAAGTTCTAGGAGAAGCTATGAGAACGGTGAAAATAATGATGGAGCAACTGTGTGCAAGTAATTAGTAATTTTATTAATCAATGGCTTGGTACAGCCCTGCCGCAACTTTTTCTCCTTTTTCTCGGCATTCTGCTGGTTATTCTGGTGGTCACCGCCCTTTGGGATCGGCGGATCAATCGCCTGGGTGGGATTTTCGGTCTTTTGATCGGCCTGTTTATGGCTTCCATTGCCTTGGAGGAAAGCATTGCCGCTTTTATCGGTGGTCTTGATTCAGGGGTGCGTGTCCGGCTGATCGCTGTTTTGTTCAGTCTGTGTCTCCTCATCCTGACCGGTACAGCCTGGATAAAAACCGGGTTGCAGAAGCGTTATGGACTGACATGGACAGCAGTGGCACTTATTGTTCTGTTCACGGCCTTATTCCCAGACCTGCTCCGCTCCTTTCCCAGTCTGCTTGGTGTGCATTATGGTATTGCTCTTGCCGGACTGTTTATCGGCTTTCTTCTCTTGCTGGTCTTTCATTTTTCCATCACCATCTCGGAGTTATACGCAAATCAGCAGACCCTGCTTGAACGCATTAAACAGCTTGAGCGGCGTGAGGATACAGCTCTGGAGCAGCCGGTAGGCCCGAAAGACCCGGTAAAAGTGGAGCAAAAAGGTCTACATGGTTTGTTAAGCCTGCTTGGGAAAAAGCTGAAAAAGCTGTCTGTCAGCCTGATTCGTCGCCCGGAACGGGGAACCAGTCTGGGTGCGCCACTGATTATTCTGGTCGCAGTATGCTCTGTCTTTCTGGTTGGGATATCCACTCCCCAGGTTATGGTCGGCGACGAAGTGACCCATTATTATATGCTCAAGACGCAGGCCGATGTTCTGCCGCAACCGAATTTTATCGCCGAAATTCCTACAGGCTGGGGGGAAACAGAGGTGCGGCGTTACCCCCATTCCTTTGGCTGGCATTATCTGGGGGCTGTGATCTACAAGCTCACTGGCGGCTCGTTTGCCGCTATCCAGCTTTATCAGGCCCTTTTTCTGGCCCAGTTCCTCGGTGTTGCCTATTTATTGGCCCGGAGCCGACGGGGCGTGCAAACCCGATCTGCTTTGCCGTATCTCCTCATCTTAACAACAGTACCAATGACCTTGATCTTTTCCGTGACTTTTTATCAGGATATACCAATGACGGCCCAGGTGCTGACCGCCTTTTACCTGCTTCGGCAGAATCGTTGGCTGTTGGCGACTTTTTTTCTCGGTTTTGCTCTGGCGATGAAGGTCACGGCTGTTCTCTTTTTTCCGGCCTTTTTTATCTGCTTGCTCATATGGACTGCGGGACGTTGTCATTTGAGAAAAACCGTATTGATTTGTTGCTGCTCGCTGCTGGTTATTTCTTCGTGTACCTGGGGACTGGGCAGGGCTATTAACGTCTATGCCGGGGCATCGTTCTATCCGCTTGAAAAACTCTATCAAATAGTGCATATCGTTCAGGAGAAGATCAATCCAGTGCCGCAGAAGAAGAGGAGGGGGAAACAGCTTTCCGCTGTCAAGCAACAGGACCGGCAGCCAAACCAGGACCACGAACCAGTTGGAAACACAACAGAAGATCAGGCAAAGGTTATTTCGGAACAACAGGCTTCTATTATTGCGAATCACCCTGGTGATCTGCGTATAAAGGCGAATTATTTTGTCTACGGCGGGCTGTTGCTCTGGCTTTTGATTATAGTCGGGGGTGCTGGTGCTCTTCTGTCTTTATTGCACCGGAGAGGTAAGGGGAGTCAACAACCTGTTCAGGAAAAGGCATATTGGTTATGGGGTACAGGGCTGTCTTATACCTTGCTGGTTGCGCTACTTCTTAAGAGCACACCTGATGCCCGTTTTTTTCTGCCCGGACTTCCTTTTCTCCTCCTGCCAATTGCGGAACAGACTGTGTGTCTGCCGCGTCCCAAATGGGTGATCTCATTACTTGCCAGTTTGGCACTCCTTCAGGGCGGGTATGTTCTGTCTAAAACCTATAAATTACGGCAGGTCAGCCCGGAGCTGAAAGAGGGGATATCCTGGCTCCAAAAGCATCCTCCGTACCCTGCCAAGGTTTTCATGTATCCAGAAGGGAATTATCGACTTTTTCCTGTCCCCCATGAATGGTATATGAATTACCATCTTCGGGAATTCTGGCGGGCAGATAATGATCTGCGGAGAGCTATTCTGCGTAATTTCAATATAGGTGCAGTGGTAATCAAAAAACATCTTATTGCCCCTGTTGATCAGGAGATTACCAACCTTGGCGTGTATCCGGATTATTTTGTCCAGGAAATAGAGCAGGATGATCGCTTTCATACAGTCTTTGAGAACAAGGCTCTTCGTATTATTCGTGTTGTGCAGGTTCCCGGTGTCAATGAGCCTTCACAGAAACCTCTGAATTATTGATTCCTGCGCATCATTATGCCTCATATTATTGATAAAATATATCCGATTTATTTGCTTATTGCCTGTTTTTTTCTCTTCAAGCTGTCTCACCTCCATATTCCCTATTTCTGGGATGAACTGGGGGTGTACTCTCGGGCCGCACTGTATCTGTTTGATCATGGAATCAGCATGCTTCCAGATGCCATGCCGCCGGAACTCTCCAGGGGGCATCCGCTTTTATGCGCAGTATTCTTTGCATTCGGCTACAAACTGTTCGGCCCTCAGGTCTGGGCCGGGCACTTAACAGCCCTGCTGTTGAGTTGTGCTCTGCTTTATCTTCTCTATAAATTTACACGGGACGTTTTTGATCGCAAAACAGCGTTACTTGCCTCAGCCCTGCTCGCTGTTCAACCTGTTTTTATTGCCCAGTCCAGCATGGTATTACCTGAGGTTATGTTGGCATTTTTTTGCACCGCATCGCTCTATGCCTATTTCAAGGGGCGCTTTGTCTGGCTCGCCCTTTTTTCCACCCTGGCGATTCTGACCAAAGAAACCGCAATTATCCTTCCTTGTTGTTTTGGGCTGCCTGTTGTGTTAACCATGCTGCATAATGGAATAAACAAGAAACGTCTTTTAGAGTTTTTTTTGGTCTGCATGCCGCTGTTTGCTTGGGGGATTTTTCTTTTGATGCAGAAGATCCAGAATGGCTGGTTCTTCTTTCCTCTCCATACAGGGTATATTTCTTTTTCCCGTTCCGATATATTAGCACGGCTTGGGTATTATCTGAGCTTTTTATTGAAAGGACAAGGGCGATATGTCTGGACTATACTGATCCTGGCGGTATCTATTCTGTTTTTATTAAAAAAAAGAACGACCTTGTTTTCCAGATCGTTTATCAGCGAAGTTTTACCTGGAAGAGAATGGAGACCAGTACATATTTTGATTTTGTATATTGTTGTTTCTCTGTTCGTATCTACATTGAACTTCCATCTGGCTCGGTACATCCTTCTGATATTGCCTGCACTCTGTATGCTGATTGCTGCCCAATTCGTATATTTTGTTGAGAACCTCAATAGACCTGTTGGAAAGTACCTGCTTTTTCCCTTTTTTCTTGTTCCCCTGCTTTATTACCGAGGTCATATCTTTAACGTTGATGCTGATATGGGATATCTGGAATTCGTTGAGGCGCAACAGGAGATCACCGCCCACCTTGATGAAATTGCCGGGGAGGATGCTGTCTTAGCTGCCGAATTTCCAGTTATTCATGGGCTTATTGACCGAAGAGCCGGGTACTCAATAAGAGAATATAATGTGGCAGGCAGCGGCAAAAAGGCAGTTGAAGCAGATTACCGTATTTTTTCATCACCCGGCAACCTTGACCAATCTGAGCCTGATGTAACAAAGTATGTACTGCTGCAAAAAAATATTTCGCCATTGGCTAAGATATTTCTTTATAAGAAAAAGTAAGCTTGAAACCAGCACCGGCATTGTAAAGGAGAAAAATGTATAAGGGATGTAAAGTCGTGGTTGTCATGCCAGCGTATAATGCTGAGAAGACGGTTGTAAAAACCTACCGTGAGATCATGGCCCAGGAAGTTGTGGATACGGTTATTTTGGTTGATGACGCCAGTTCAGACAACACTGCGGAGGTCGCTGCCGAGTTGGAGAAAATGCAGGTGATCATCCACCCGAAAAACATGGGATATGGTGCCAATCAGAAAACCTGTTATCAGGCTGCTCTTGAGGCCGGAGGCGATATCATCATTATGGTGCATCCAGATTATCAATACACTCCCAAACTCATTCCGGGAATGGCATCATTGATCGGCAACGGGCTGTACTCCTGTGTGCTCGGCTCACGTATACTCGGTGGATACGCCCTGCAAGACGGTATGCCGATGTGGAAATATATTGCCAATCGTTTCCTTACGTGTTTTGAAAATTTGTTGATCCAGGCAAAGCTGTCGGAATACCATACCGGTTATCGGGCCTTTTCCAGAGATCTCCTTGAATCTATAGATCTTTCCGATAATTCTGACGATTTTGTTTTTGACAACCAGATGCTTGCCCAGATAATCTGGGCCGGGTATCCGGTTGCTGAGATTACCTGTCCTACCAAATATTTTCCAGAGGCTTCGTCCATAAATTTTAGCAGATCAGTGCGATACGGATTCGGATGTGTAAGTACGGCAATTCAGTTTCGACTTGCTAAAATGGGTGTGCGGCGTTCTGTATTATTCAGCTGAGAATATCTGCGTTCATATGCGGATGTAGAATTTATCAAGAAAGCCGCAAAGAATTCTGTTGCATTTTATAATGCAGTGGCGTATTTTCAGAAATTTGTAAAATTTGTTAACAAGTAAATGGACAGACACGACACGCTGACAGAAGTACGGATGAGGCTGGTGGAAACCGGCGGACGAACATCTCTGGATCTTGGCGCAGGACGGATCGTCGGGCAGATTATGGTATATCTTTATCTGCAAAAAGATGAGCAGTCATTGGACACAATCGGCGAATCCCTTGCCTTGAGTAAAGCCTCGGTCAGTATCGCGGTTCGTCAGCTTGAGCAGATTGGCTTGGTGCGTAGGGTATGGGTTAAGGGTGATCGTAAAAAGTATTATCGCAGTGCTGATAATATCGGGAGTGGCTTGCAGCAAGGTCTGCTTTCGTTTCTGCGTCAAAAGGTTGTGTTTTTTGGGGTAGAGCTTGAAGGGGCGTTGAGTATGCTTGAAAGCGCACCTGCTGATATAAAAAACAGCGAAGAGTATCTCTTTCTACAGCAAAGGGTGAACAGGGCAAGCAAATTACAGACAATTCTGTTGAAGGTGCTTGGTAATCCTCTGGTGAATTTTCTGGCGAAAAATATAACATAATGTTGTGAAAGACTTTTATGGATACAGTTTGATATTTCTTTCTTAAAATGCCATATAATCAGGACGACATAAGGCAGCTTATACAGCAGGGCGAGAATCATGCTGTAGAGTTTAAGTTATCTCAGGTTCATGCGGACTCCCTTGCCAAAGAGATGACCGCTTTTGCCAACTCATATGGCGGGGTGGTTCTGTTAGGAGTTGACGACAAGGGCAATATACAAGGTTTATCCAAAGACCGTGATTGGGAAGAATGGGTGGCCAATATTTCCCGTAATAATGTCATACCTCCAATTATGTCTGCGTATCAGGAGGTTGATATTGACGACGGAAAAGTCGGTGTCATCACGGTCGAAAAGGGGCTTGAGCGTCCCTATCAGACCTCCCGATCATTATTCTTAGTCAGGGTAGGATCGACAAGTCGGACCGCTACGCAAGGCGAATTGATGCGGCTGTTTCAGCAGGCCGGGTTGTTTCATTTTGATTTGACAGCAGTGCAAAACACCGGCTTGAAGGAACTTAATCTGACTAAAATAGCTGATTATTTTCAACGATGGGACGTTGATATTACAGATGAGGAGGATCTGGAAACGTTACTTGCCAACACGGATATTCTTACCCATGACGGACAGGTCACAGTGGCCGGTCTTCTGCTTTTCGGGTTGCAGCCGCAACGATTTCTGCACAACAGCAGTATAATTTTTGCTCATTATCTCGGGAAAAAAGCGGATTCTGAACTGCTTGACCGACAGGTCATTGAAGGAACACTGGATTATCAGGTGGATGCCTGTCTGACTGTCATTAAGCATAATTTGAAGAACCCTTCGGTAATTATTGAGGGTAAACGTGAGTCAACGATTGTACAGTATCTGGACAAAGTATTTCGTGAGTTGCTTGTTAATGCCTGTGTGCATAGAAACTACGCAATCAGTGGTTCAAGAATTCGCATTCTCCAGTTTAATGATCGCCTGGAATTTATCAGTCCCGGTCGATTGCCGAACACAGTGACCATTGAAAAACTTCGTAGCGGAGTATCCTATGCTGTCAATCCGGTTATAGTAAAGTTTATGGAAAACCTGCGATATATCGACAAACTCGGGCGAGGGTTGCCGATGGTATACAGAGAAACAGTACAACTCGGCAGGCAACCGATTTTTGAGGAGTTCGGTGAAGAGTTCAGGGTGACGTTGCCGCTTTAGGTGCCCATAGTTATTCCAGTTTGCTATTGCAATATCAGGCGATTTGTTTTTTAATCGTACTGCTTCAATTATAGTCAACTTTTTTGGTCCAATACCTAAGTCTGAAAGTTGAGTAAAAAAACAAAAAAGGATTTTTTTTATGGGTCAGTCAAACACTGAGCAGCATCAACCATACCACTCCGACGACGAAATTGATCTTGCGGAACTGTTCCTCATTTTATGGAAACGAAAGATCTTGATCATTCTGGGCACCGTTGTATGTGCGCTTGCAGGAATAGGGATATCTATATTTATGACCGAGGTTTATGAAATTGACGCTCTTATTGAACCTGGAAAACGGATCGTTGAGAATGAGGAAGTGCCTGTAGCATCACCTATAGCGATCAAGGAAAAAGTGCTTGCTGGTGTTTTTGACCAAAATATTCAGAAAGAATTGAAGATATCAGCTCGGGAGTACCCCAATATCTATGTTGATTTGCCTAAAGATACCAATTTGGTCAAGTTCAGGATTGAGAGTTCGGACATCCAGAGAGCCAAGGATATTCTTAACGCTATTCTTTTACGAATCACCAGAGATACTGAAGAAAAAATCAAAAAGACGAAAGATGAGATTGAAAACAAGATCAAACTCGCGAAGATTGTGTATCAGGGGAAGGTTAATCAGGTAAAGCTTTTAGCCGAACAAGTCAAAGAAACAAAAGCAACCATAGAGGATTTTAAAATGGAGCGCAAAAAAGCCATGTCGTCTCGTTCTACGGATGCAATGGCTGTTTTGCTCTATTCCAATGAAATACAGAACAAGCAGATATACCTTAACGATTTAAATCGTAAACTTAGTGACATGGAAACGCAGAGCCAAGCCTCCAAAATCGAGTTAGAGCAGTTAAAGCTTGATCTCTCCAATATAATAGCCACCCAAATTGATAAATCCCCTACAGCTTCTTCAGATCCGATCAAGCCTAAAAAGATCCTGATCGTGGCATTGTCGTTCTTGCTAGGGCTGATGGGGACGATTATGCTCGCCTTTATCCTGGAATATGTTCAAGCGGCCAGGCAACGCAAAGAAGATGGAAGCCAAGGAATGCACTATCGAACCGACTGATAAAATATACGCCAACAGCCTTCATTGCACAAACAACGGTACAAGCGAAAAAAGCATTGATCATAACTTTGACAATCCTTGCTGCACTTATGGCTGGTGTCTGTTGGCACTTGCAACGGAGTATTTCAGCCGGGTTGGCAAGCAATAAGCGGAACACTCCGTTGAATACGAGACAAGAACTATCGTGGACACACCTGGAATCCAAGAAATAAAAAAGCAGGCAATACTCTTTAAAAGCCTTGCCGGAAACCCAAAGTTCTGGCTGGTTTTGCTGACAGATATTGCACTGCTGATTATAGCCCATTGCTTGGCCTATGTCATTCGCTTTGCCGATGCCATTATGGGATCTTCCCCTTTCAACTACCTGGCCATGTCGACAATTCTGTCGCTCACCGGCCTGCTGGTATGTGTCAAAATACCCATTTTCTATAGTGTTGGACTCTATCGGGGAATGTGGCGTTATACAAGTTATTCCGATATTCTCAATATTCTCAAGGGGACCATATATTCAGGGGCGCTGGTGATTATTGCCATGCTTTTTATCAACCGTTTTCAAGGGTATTCGCGTTCCATTTTCCTCATTGACTCCATACTCACCTTCCTGCTCCTCAGCGGTCATAGGGTGTCAATTCGCTATTTCTACAAAAACGTTGAGGGGCCCCGGCAATTTTTTCGCAGTCCGCAGAAAGAACGCAAAAAAAGAATCCTTCTTGTTGGTGCCGGTTCGGCGGCCGATAAGGTACTCAGGGAAGTGCATGATAATACTAAACTTCCCTATACAGTTGTTGGTCTGGTTGACGATGACCCAAGGAAAACCGGTCTGAAAATTCACGGTGTTCCTGTGGTGGGGCTTGTTGAGGATCTGGATGAACATATTGCCAGAACCAGGGCCGAAGAGACGCTTATCACCATTTCGGCTATAAGTGGTGCGGCTATGCAGCGTCTTGTTGGTATCTGTCAGGAGACGGGTGTCCCCTTCAAGGTGCTGCCCGGCATCGGCCAATTGATGGATGGCAGGGTCTCCATCAAGGCCATCCGTGATATCTCCTATGCCGATCTCCTTGGCAGAGAAGAAGTTTGCTTGGAGCAGGATATGATTGGCAGTTATCTCCATGGCGCTATCGTTTTGGTCACCGGAGCAGGAGGTTCCATTGGCTCGGAGCTGACCAGGCAAATTCTCTGTTTTGCCCCGCAAAAGCTCATTCTTTTCGACTCGGGCGAGGAAAATCTCTACACCATTGAAAATGAACTGCAGCAGGAGCATAAAGCCGACAATCTCGTCACTATTTTAGGTAAGGTCCAGGACCAGGGGTTGCTGGAGTATACTTTCAAGAAATACAAGCCCACTGTGGTCTTTCATGCCGCCGCCTATAAACATGTACCTCTGGTTGAGACCAATCCTTGGCAGGCAATCCACAACAATGTTTTTGCCGCTCAGCTTCTCATTGAGACTTCAATAGTGCATGAAGTGCAGCGTTTCGTGCTGGTCTCAACGGACAAGGCGGTTCGTCCCACCAATGTCATGGGAGCCTCCAAAAGACTGACAGAACTGCTCATGATAGCATATAACCAGAAAAACTGGGACGGCAGTTTCTGTCCGGCACGAAGGCGACTGGGCGAACATGCAGGCAAATGTCCTGATACACACACAACGATTTTTATGGCTGTCCGTTTCGGCAATGTCCTGGGCTCCTCCGGTTCTGTCATTCCTCTCTTCAAGCGCCAGATCCAGCGAGGAGGCCCCGTTACTGTCACCCATCCCGAAGTCACCCGTTACTTCATGTCCATCGAAGAAGCGGCCCAGCTTATCCTCCAGGCCGGTGCCATGGGTAAGGGGGGCGAGATTTTTGTCCTGAAAATGGGGGAGCCCATTAAAATCGTCCAAATGGCAAAAGACCTTATCAAACTCGCTGGCCGTGAACCTGACACGGAAATTGAGATTCAATACACTGGCCTGCGCCCTGGCGAAAAACTCTATGAAGAGCTCATAACAGAAGGCGAAGGAATTGTGGAAACCAACCATGAGAAAATCATGGTCCTGCAGGGCAACGGCTTGACGTGCGCAGAACTTGGCTCGTGCCTCGAACTGCTTCACCAAAAGTCAAAGGCCCATGACAGCGAAGGTATAAAGGCCATACTGCAGAAGTTGATTCCTGAGTATCACCCCGAACAAACCAGAAACTGAGAATTTGATGGTGTCCCTTTGGAGCGTTGTTCAAGCTAACAATCAATTGTAGTGAATTGAAACTGCGCATTTTTTTGGCACAGAAGCTCGCTTATGCAATCTGCTGTTAACGCTTAACTTTACCTACACAGCACTCAACAGAGCGACTATCCAAAAACGACTATAAAAAAATACTTTTGTGAAATTTTGTAAGGCGAACGAGTATATATGAAAGAATTAATATATCCAATAGTAAATAAATTAATTCTTCCTATATTCCCCTTTTTACTAACATTGGCCCTACAACATTACGACGGAGCCGAAGCAGATGCCTTCTTTTTTTTGTATAGTTTGTCTTTGATTGTGAGTGGCTTTTCGGATTTCGGCTTTCGATTTTACCCTTATAGAGTGTCTCTTGCCGAATCTTTTTTGTTTAAAAAAATCAAGATAATATTTTCATTTTTGGCGAGTTTGTTATTTTTTATAATAATTTTTTGTGTAGGGCATAACTACCTATATGCTTGGATATTTGCTCTGATAGTACCGTTTTATGGGTTCTCCGACATTGGAAATCATGCAATGAAGGCACATGGTTTACAACGTCAGCTGTTTAATATTTCCTGGCGATCATGGGTAGTTGTTTTAGTAGTCTTATTGCCATCTTTGTTAAGTAGTTTGCAGTTGTATTGTGTACTAAGTTTGTTTGCGGCAAATTTGGTTAGATTTTTGTTTTCATCCAAGTTGTTGAGAAAGTTTAAGAGGGAAAATATTAACTCTCCTCTTGAGGAATTTGATTTATGGGAAGGGGTCGCTCAGGTTTTGTTTGTGTTAAGAGACAAATTACCATTTGTACTTTATCCTATTCTATTTTCTCTATCTGGGCTTGCAATTACCGGTGTTACCTTAGGCGTGATAGGGAAAATATCTGGATTAGGTATCGCTTTTTTTGAGGTAAAGAATAGGGAGAGAGTGGGGTTTAATGCTATTGAGATAAACATTATTATTTTGATATCTTTATTTTTGGTTTTCGTTTATACTGCTTTTTGTCGCATAACTGGAATATTCGAGTTTTCAGTATATTATGCAGTCGCATTGTTTCTAATATTATTACTATCTTTTTTTAATCAATTTAATCGGATGTTTCTTTTTTCAAAGAAAAAATCAAAATTTATTGTTACGATAAATTTTTTACTAGCCTTATTTGTTCCTGGATTATTAATTATATTTGAAGGAAAAAATGCAATTTTTGCATGTGTGTTAGTAGAGGAAGCGATTATCTTTATACTCTACTTCCTTTTTTTACACGGCAATCGCATGACTTGCTCAATAACTTCTAAAAGTTAACTGAATTTGTAAATGCTGGTTTTGGCGGATATAAACAAGCAGATCTTTTGTGGATGTTTCGTCACGGCAAGATATTCTGGGAGCATCTGCTGGTTGCAAGTGTCAAGCTTATCTTGCGACGGTACGATATTACAGAAGACACCTTGTCTTGGGATTAAAGTGGACCCCATCGTCAACACAAAAATTGGCATAATTTAAGATAGATTTCGGGCTAACAACAAACTCTCTTATCTGGTGATTTCCTCCTATATTTGTTTGACTGCATCACATCAGGAAAAATGAATATCTTCAGGGGATTTGTACCCCAAAGACTGATGAGGGCGTCGAGTGTTATAAAACGAAAAATATTCTTCCAGACCGTGGTATAACTCACTGCCGTTTTGATAGTCTTTCAGGTAGATATTTTCATGTTTTACTGTACGCCAAAGACGCTCAACAAAAATATTATCCAGTGCCCGTCCCTTGCCATCCATGCTGATTTTTACATCAACATCTGTCAGGCGTTGTGTAAATTGTCTGCTTGTAAACTGCACCCCCTGGTCTGTATTAAAAACATCGGGCAATCCATAAGTTAATGCTTCGTCAAGAGCCTCAAGGCAAAAGTCATTGTCCATCGTATTGGATATGCGCCAGCTCAGGATGTAGCGGCTGTACCAGTCAATAATTGCCGTCAGGTACATGAAACCACCCTCCATAGGAATATATGTGATATCAGTGCTCCAAACCTGATTGGGACGATCAATCAAGATGTTCCTCAAGAGGTACGGATAGACCTTATGTTCACTATTCCGTTGAGTTAGCTTCGGCTTAGGATAAATTGCCTCAATCCCCATGAGGCGCATCAACCGTTGGACCCGTTTTCTGTTAACATGAAAAGAACGCCGTTCCAGTTCGATGACCATTCGCCTACTTCCATAAAAAGGGCAGTCTGTGTAAATCTCATCGATAATTCTCATCAATTTGA
>JAABTP010000033.1 GCA_011389815.1 Desulfobulbaceae bacterium
AGGCAGGTGGAAGATAGAGAATGAGACTTTCAACACATTGAAAAATCAGGGCTACCACTTTGGTCATAACTACGGGCTCGGCAAACGTAATCTATCAGAAGTTTTTGTCCTTCTGATGATGCTGGCATTCCTGGTTGATCAGATTCAGCAGTTATGCTGCCCACTTTTCAAAAAAGCCCGCAAGGCGTGGAAGAGTAAACGATCACTATGGGAGAAGGTCAGGTGTAAATTTCATGAGTTTCGCATTAAAACAATGGAAGACCTGTATCTGTCTATTCTACACCATAAGCAGATTCCGTTAGTTATATAGCAAAATGTGTAAAAATATCAAGTATGATATCCCTGGCTGACCGGACGAACGGATAACTATGTTCTCAATTCATAAATTGAAGAGAAAGTTAGCTGGACGGCCAGGAAAATAGTCACATTGCTATAGGGAAGAACGCCTGAGTCTCTCCAGAGAGAGCAAAAATGCTCAACAGGCGTATATCGTTGTCGTGTCCGGGAATTGCTGCACAGCAACCACCTTGAGCATGCCTGCATCCTGCAAACTCTGCACAATGACCGAGATATTCTTATAGGCCTGAGGAGCTTCTTCATAAAGCAAATTCCGATCCTCGCAGATCACCCGACTCCCAAAGCTTGTCTGCAATAAGGACTCGCAAGTGTATTTGTCCTTGAGCCTGCTGCGGGTACCACTCCTTTTCCACTTGCGTCCTGCACCGTGGGCCAGCGAAAAACAATTTTCCTCCTGATTGCCTGTTGGCTGAACCAGATAAGTGTGGCTTCCGCGCGATCCGGGAATAATCAGCAGTCCTTCATCAGAAGGCGCAGCTCCTTTCCGATGCAGCCACCCGGAAACATCATCCAGCTTGAGAGATGTCAGGCTGTTATGGCACCGGTCCAGAATACGCTCCCCTTCTGTTCCCAGCATATTGAGAAAGCGATCAGCAATAATTTCCCGGTTCAGATGGCCCCAGCTCAACGCATGATTATGCTGTTCCAGATAGGCCGCTGCTGCTTCGCTCCCCGCTTCCAGCCCATTATTCCTGTACTGTTCAATATGGTTGGTGAGAATGTGCTGTCCCAGCCCTCGGGAACCACTATGAACCAGCAGAAAGAGATTTTTCTTTTCCAATCCAGCTTGGCTAAAGATCTCTTCATCCTCAACAGAGGAGATAGCCTGTAACTCAGCAAAATGATTGCCCCCGCCAATGGTTCCCAGAGCAGCATCCCAGGCACTTGGAGCAATTCCTTCCTGAACCAGCCAAGGCGTAGGATCACCTTGCCAAGGCTCCTCCAGACCATGCAGCTTTTTCACCCAACGATCCCGCTTGGCCTTTCTCTGTTTGAGATCGGTCTGCCAAAGCCCCATTCCGCAACCGATATCATTGCCGATAAGATAGGGATACAGGATACCCTGACTGAAAAAAGCCCCACCAATGGGGCCACCTTTGCCAGGATGGAGATCAGGAAGACCAATAACTGTGTGCATGCCTGGCAGCTGGGCCACCTGCTCCAGTTGTTGCACTGCCTCGCCTTCGATTCGGTTCTTTTCTGAGGCAATAATGCGAATTACTGAGGAGTTATTCATTTCGTTTTTTTATGCCCGCTACGGGTGTTGATTCATACTTTTTGTTTTTATGACAGAATGTTATTTCTTGTTGTGCAGCAGTTCTGCCAGTTCGCGGATGCGTACAACAGCCCGACGCAGACTTTCTGAATTTTTCTCCGCCTCAAAGACATTCCAGTGGGTTCGGATAAATCCCGATAGTCGATTATTGTAATCCGGCCCGACAGTAGCGGTTGAGCCGAAGGCGGGAACCAGATCGGCCCGTAGACGAGAAAAACGCGAACGGACTGCCAAGGCAAGGAGAAAACGTTTTGGGTCATCAAGTTCATCCGGTTTCCTGGGCACACGATCCAACGAAACTCCGATGAACTCGGCAAATGCTTCACGATGAGCCATTACCCAGGACTCCACCTCCATTACTGCAATCCGAAAAATGAAATACCTGTTTGCCTTCTGCTTGAGCCATTGAGATTTTTTTCCAGGCGGACAGCCTCTGTCCTGATCCGTGAGAACGAAAAATGGCAGAAACTGTGCAGCTTGATTGAAACTGTTTATCTTTGCCTGCAAATACCCATGTCCACCTTTACACAGGCATTGACTGACCCGATAATTCGGATTCACCTGTTCAAGCAGTTTTCGGGCCACTGCCTCGCTCAAATAATCCTCCACAGCCAGGGTGATGTATATTTCCTTCATTCAAACAAGTCCAACTGCCCTATATTCTGCGGCGTATTTTTCGACAAAACAACTTCCCCAACAGACAGGCCCGCTTCCAACAGGGGTCTGACATCATCAATATCAGCGGCTATTTCAGTGCCTGATCCCTCCTGCCCCGGACTGAGCAGAAGAACTTCCCTGCCGTCAATCCCTGTATCACTCAATAAGGACTCGCTATGCGTACTGATGAGTACCTGACGTTTACCTTGCCGTTGCATCCGGTAAATCAGCGGGGCAAAATGCTGGACGATTCCACTGTTCAGAGAGAGTTCTGGCTCCTCCAGAAGAAGCAGAGAGTCGCTGTCCAACAAGGCCCAGAGCAGGCCAATAAGACGTAGGGTGCCGTCCGAAAACTGGTCTTCCCGTTGACGCACTCCATTGGAACGCCAATGGGTATATAGGGCCGCAAGATGGGGTTGTCCGGTATCCTCATCTCTTTCAAAGCGAAGTTGCTGAAGTTGAGGGACAGCGATTTTCAGAGCTTTTTCGATTTTATTCAGCCGTGATGTTCGGGTATGGGTCGCAGTTTTGGCAATTTTAATCAGAAGCCCTTGGCCGAACGGATCATCTTCAATAATGCCTCCCTGAATAAATTCAACATGGCGTAACAATTGCGGGATAAGGTGAATATAGCTTATCGCATCAAAAAAACGGGCAATCTCCCGAAATTCGGCATTGGTATTTATTTGTTCCAGGAAGGTCTGTTGTAATCGTTCAGGATCTTTCCCATCCTCTTGATTAGGTCTATCAAGAATAAGTTTGCTCTTTTTCCAGACCTTTTCAAAGGAGAGACAGAGCTGCCTGCTTCCTGGTCTTTCACGATCAATCCCAAGGGCGTAACGCCAAACCGGTTCTGTATCCATTGCCTCGGCAAGCTCAACATCAACGATGATCTCAGGATCGCGTTGGGCGGAAAGGCAACGGAGTTTTGATAGGCCGCCACGATTTTTGACTGCTTTCTGAAAACCGCCGCCTTCAGATTTGGCAATATCCCGTAAAAAACGGAACACATCCAGCAGATTCGACTTACCCGAGCCATTGGGGCCAACAATGAACTGCCGTTGTCGGAGAGGAATATCCATCTCTGAAAAATTGCGCCAGTTCTTCAACCTGAGACGAGATACGATCATGAACTGTCTCCTCCTTGTATGAACCTTTCTTCCCGCTCCCCTTCCTGCCCGCTATGCCAGAGAAACTTCCGACACACCCCGCGAATCAGGCTGGCTTCTTTCTTTTTGATCTTGGTGCGGCTGAGAAACTGGCGGATATTGCGCATCCAATAGGTCTTGTTGGTATGGCGGATAAAGGTGATTTTGGTCAGGGCCTCTTCAATATGCTCGTACATCCCTTCCAGGTCGTAGGAATTAGCATAGAGGCTTTCGCCTTCCGGTTCAGAAGGCACGTCCAGTCGGTGAATCGCCATGGATAGCTCATAGCAATGGATAGCCACGGCCTGGGCCAGATTGAGCGAAGAAAAATCCGCTGTGGGAATGGTGGAGGTGAACTGACAGAGATCCAGGTCCTCATTGGTCAGGCCGCTGTTTTCCGGCCCAAACATCATGGCAAGGCGATGATTGGCAGCCAAGGGTGCCAGTTCCTGCATGATCGCATAGGGTTCCTGTTCCAAGACCCGGTGTTTGCCCTGTCGTGCTGTGGTACCGACAATAAAATGATAGGGTGTTGCCGCCTCTTGCGTCGTCTTGACAAGTTGGAGATCATGGATAAGATGGGCCGCCTTATGGGTCGCCATCTTGCGCATCCGCTCCTGATCCGGTGCTTCCTCAGCAACAACTGAAATCTTTTCGATTCCGAAGTTACAGGCGATCCTGGCTGAAGCCCCTATATTTTCCGGGTATTTAGGCCGAACCAGGATCAGTCCGCTACCAGCCAGGGTGTTGATTGGTTGTGACAAGATTGAGGTACTCCTTTACACAGTAATTAGGGAATTCCCAAAAAAATAAATGCCCCTTTTTCAGCACATGCTGTAGGGATGAACCTCTGCCTTCGCCCTGTTATGCCGGGCAGACACACAGGTCTGCCTCTACAGTATCGTATCAATTACCGCATCGGCAACGGGAGGTTTATTTTAAAAATTCTTACAGATTGTCTGGATCTTCAAGTTCCAGATGACGATTGCGGGGCTTTTTCTCTTCTGCTGAGGACGCTGAATAGGATGCTGGAGAAGATCCGGTCATGCGCTTAAAAAAGGGCAAAATACCTTTTTCCGCGTTGCGCATCTCTTCTTCTGCCTCTTTCAGGGTGATCTGCCAGGCCGGGGCAAAACCAGGAGATTTCTCAAACATGGTCTCAATGGCCTTTTGATAAATCTGGGTCTGACGGATTTCCTGTTTGCTTGGTTTCTGGTTCAGCACCTGAATCATATTGCGGAGATTATCCCGCTCCTGTCGCATCTGGGTCAGTTCTCCTTTGCGGCGTTCATTATCCTCAGATTCAATCTCGAACTTGGTGTGTAAGTGCTCACGCAGTTTCTTGATTTCCTTATTGAGTTTCTGTGTCTTGAGCACAGAGCGAACCCAGAAAACCAAGGCTGCAATAAGTCCGATAACCAGACCGAATAAAAAAGGATATTCGGTTAATGCTGTTAATTCTTCCATGATGTACCTCGTATAGAAAAAGTTATTTTCATCTTGTTCCATCCCGGATGGATGGGATGGAAGTTATAGGGTATGGGGATAACACATCTTCCCTGAAATGCATGCGCTAACTGTATGCGCTGAACATTCTTATTTGAATCAGCCCGGTTCGTCAAGTAATGCCTTCAAGTAAAATTTTTATCAAGCTCTTCAGTGTCACTGCGGGGTGGGTGTTTTTGGAGAAATGCAAGAAAATCATCTGGACGCAGAGGACGGGAAAAATAAAATCCCTGATAAAAATCACAGCCATAACTATCCAGCATAACAAGCTGTTCTCTGGTCTCCACCCCTTCAGCAAGGACCTTCATATTCATTTTATGGCCCATATCAATGATGGAATGAATCATTTTTGAATCCTGCTTATTGTTGATGATATTGTTCACAAAACTCATATCAATCTTCAACTCGTCAATAGGCAGGGTCCGTAATATACTCAGCGAAGAATAACCAGTCCCAAAATCATCCAGAGAAATTGTTATACCTGTATCACGAATTTCCTGTAAAAGGGGCTGTACATATTCTATTTCATCAATAAAAAGAGATTCTGTTATTTCAACAGTAACATTTACCCGTTGCAGGTGAGGTGCTGCATCAACGGCTTGTAACAACTGCTCTTTAAACCCCTTTTCAACCATCTGCTTTACTGAAATATTGATAGAAAGGGAAAGATTTTCCGCAACCCTGCCGCCTTTTTCTATGATCCGACTAAATTCAAAACATGTACGTTGAAGAATCAATGGCCCCAGAGAAGACATCAAACCGACCTCTTCTGCAATGCTGATAAAATGGGCAGGAGGGACTGTGCCAAGTGCTTCATTTTCCCAGCGTATCAGGGCCTCTGCACCACATAGGGAACCATCAGCAGCAACCTGGGGCTGAAAGACCATGTAGATCTCATCGCCTTCCAAAGCGTTACGAAGATGATTCTCAATGGATGTTTTACGGTGCATCCTCTCCCGGAGCTCATTATTATAAAATGCATAGCTGTTGCGCTGTTTCTTGGCATTATACATAGCCAGATCAGCCGCAACCATGAGCTGTTCCACAGAAAGTCCGTCCCGTGGATATTGCGAAATACCAACGCTGGCTCCGACACGCAGTTTCATGTCAGAAATCTCATAGGGGGCTGCTATCTTTTGAATGATGCTCATGCTGAACTCGCCTATTGAGGGGACATTCTTTGTTGCCACAAAAACAGCAAATTCATCACTTGCCATTCGTATCACCTCAGATTCATGAGGGACAAAATTTTTGATACGCCTAGCAACTTCAATCAGGACATTATCACCACAAGCATGTCCAAACGTATCGTTAATATGCTTAAAATTATCCAAATCAATAAAAAGCAGGCTGAATGGACGCGCGTTCGGGCCAGTCCATTTTCCGGAAATCTCATGAAGAGCAGAACGATTCAGGAGATCTGTCAAGGAATCATGTGCAGCCTGATAGGCCAGTTCATCAATCTTCTCCTTTTCCTTTTTCAGAACAAGAAGAAAAAATAAGGTGTAAATAAACGCACCAACAGCAAAGACAAGCAGCCTGTAGAGAAAACCACTTTCCCAGAAAAGCGTCTTGGCTGAGTCTTTGGGAATCGCTGTGGAAGACCACAACATATAGCGACTGTTAAACTGAGACACAAACAGGCTTTGGTCGTCTATAACGCCGGATCGGCCTTCATGAAAAAAAGGGAGTTCCCTGTGTTTCAACGCTTCTTTACTAACCTGTAAAGCATCTATTCCCTGGTGCAGGGCAGATTCATAAGCAGTCTGTGGAATCGGCAAAGAATAAATATCCTGGTATTTTTCCTCTGTAAGCGGGCTCACATAAATCCTCTTCCGCAAAATATCATGGGTGAGCAGGGAAAGCTGTTGCGGGAAGATATGGGTATTTTCTAAAAAACGCAGGGTATTCCCGAATTTTCTCCTCTTCAGAGAATGTTCCAGAGAAATACCTGTGGTCATCACACCGATGATCTTGCCAGCATCATCCCGCAGGGCCTTTCTCAATGGGATAACCCATTTATTCAGAGGACGATGGTGATAGACCTGGCCCACCACCATATTTGGGCTGGTTAAGGTGAGATCAAAGCTGGGCCGGGTAACATCACTTTCCCGTAATCCATTGACTTCAGCAGGGTTGACATTAGCACTTGTTATAATAAAATTACCGTTCTGATCAGTTAACCCAAACCCAACAATAAAAGAAAAACGTGCCATCATCTGCGCCATCATCTGCTGGCTCTTTTGCACATCTTGATAGGTTTGCTCGGTCAGGAGCTGGGTTCCCAGCATATCCAGCAATAATTCAACCTCATGCAGTGTGGAATGGGCTGCTGCTGTAAAGATATTATTATAATCCAGAACGCTGGCCCTGATTTTTTGCTCAATATTACGGTATATTTTAATTTGGGTAAAGACAAACAGGCCAAGAAAAGCAATAAGCGTAACAACATACAGTAATCGAATATACTTCATCCCGGCTCCTCCTGACCTGTTCGTCAACGCACAAGAGAAAAGGTAATTTTTCTACTCAACATATCAACCTGATCAAGTTGGACCTGAACCACATCACCCAGGCGAAGAACTTTCCCTGTCCGTTTTCCGACCAGTTTATGGCCCTTATTATCATAATGGTAATAATCATCTGTCATCTCACTGACCGGAATAGCGCCGCTGATCAGGCAGTCGATTAATTCCACAAAGAGGCCAAAAGAGGTCACCCCGGAGATAACCGCTTCAAATTGCTCTGTCACCTTGTCGCGTAAGTATAAGGCAGCAAGCCGGGCCTGGACATCCCGTTCTGCCTCCACAGCAACCCGTTCACGGGCTGAAAGAAAGGTACCAGCTGTTTCCGGGTCTACGCCATCAGGCAACACCTTTTTTCCCTTAGATAATGACTTGCCAGATTTTTTCAACAGTAAATTCTGCATAACCCGGTGCGCCACCAGATCAGGATAGCGACGGATAGGCGAGGTAAAGTGGATATAATATTCCGCTGCCAGACCAAAATGGCCGTAGTTGGTTGGGGTGTATCTGGCCCGCTGCATGGTACGAAGCAGGAGATTATTCACCACATACTCTCTGGTCGAACCCTTGGCAACCTTGAGGGCCTTGGCAAACCAGGCAGGTGTCAGTTCCATCTTCGGCAGATGGATCCCCAGAGACCAGGCCAGTTCAGCAAAATCCTTGACCTTGGCTTCATCTGGCTCTTCATGAACCCGAAACAGCACTGATGCCCCGGCTCGATCCAGGGTCTCGCCCACAGCCTCGTTAGCTGCCAGCATAAACTCCTCAATTAAGAGATGGGCCTGATTCCGTTTCAACCGCCCAACCGAAGCTATGGTATCCTTGTCAATCCTGATGCTTGCTTCCGGGATGGTAAAGCCGAGAGAACCGCGACTGGTGCGTTGCTTGCTGAGAAGGGCTGCCAGATCCCTGGCTTTTTCCAGCATGGGGAGGAAGGATTTATGCTCTTGCCGAACCTCTTTATCGCGAAGATAAATGGCCTCATGAACCGTCTCATAGGTAAAGCGCTGATAACTGCGGATCATACTCCGGGTGAATTGCTCCCCAATGCGTCGGCCTTCATGATCAAATTCCAGAATCGCAGTAAAGGCCGGGCGATCCTGATCCGGCACCAATGAACAAAGATCATTGGAGAGTCGTTCCGGCAACATGGGCAAAACCAGATCCGGCAAGTACACACTGGTTCCTCGCTGATAAGCCTCCTGATCAATGACTGAGCCTGGTCGCACATAATAGCTTACATCAGCAATGGACACAAAAAGCCGAAAGCCCTTCTTGGTCTTCTGCACAGCAATGGCATCGTCAAAATCCTTGGCCGTGGCCCCATCAATGGTGACATGACGGAGATAACGCAGATCTTTTCGGCCCGGTTCCGGGTCGGTCAAGGGCACCAGATCAGCTGCTGCCCGCTCCACATAATCTGGAAATGCAGGAGGCAGCTGAAATCGCTCCACAGTCATACGAATCTGCACTGCCACGGAATCTGCTGGTCCAAGGATCTCCACAACCTTACCTACTGGCATTCGCTGCTTGGCACCGTAATCCAGAATCTCCACCCGTACCGCTACCCCGTCCTCAGCGTTCATGGCATTATTACGACGCACCTTGATACTGTAGGGCAATTTATCATTATCAGGGGCCACATAACCAGTGTTCTTCCCGCTCATGTAGATCCCGCAGACATGGGTAAAGGCCCGTTTTTCTACCTCCACAACTTCTCCTTCCGGGCGTTTAGGCGAACCTGAAGGCCGTACCAGGACTGTATCGCCGTGGGTTGCCCCGTTCAGAGCAGAGGCAGGAATAAAGATATCCTTTTGCTGTCGTGCCACATTACCTTCAAGTACGGCAAAACCAAAGCCTTTGGCAGTCAGTGACAGGGTGGCGCGAACTGTTTCTTTGTCCCCGGCAACCGATTGTTTTTCCTTTTTTTTAGGGCTGTGTTGTTTCTGCCTCTCCTGTTTCTTTTTGCCACGATATTTTTTTCCTGCCATTTCTCTCCCTGTATCAACTACAATCTTTTTTGCAACCTCGTGAAAGCCACTTGGTGTCGCTTGTTTATTGCGCTGTTATCAATTTTTCTGTGTCCGTTGTTTTCTAATTATGAAGAGTAGTGTACATTACTTTTCACGAAATAAAAAGCAACGTCTAGGTAAGGAAAAAGATATGGGGAAGTTTGATCTGGAAAAATACCGCCAGGAAATGGCATCATTCATCGGCACAGGAGAAGAGACCTCGGTATTTTATGAGGCTCTGGACTTTGCCTTTGCAGCCCATGCTGGTCAGATGCGCAAATCCGGCGACCCTTATATCATCCATCCCTGCGCAACAGCCCGTATCCTTGCTGAAGAGATGGATATCCACAACTGCGAAATCCTGGCAGCTGGTCTGCTCCATGACACCATTGAAGATGTGGAAGAGATCACAGCAGCAGTGCTCCGGGAAAAATTCGGCCCCAATGTGGAGGCCATTGTTGTTGGCTGCACCAAGGTCAAGCATCATAGCGGAGATAAACAGGCCCTGAAAAAACTGGTGCATCGCAAACTCTTTACCGGAGCAGCAGCCCGGCCAGAGGTGATGGTGGTCAAGCTGGCTGACCGGATGCATAATCTGCGCACCCTTGGTTCCATGCCTCGCCATAAACGTCAGCGCATTGCTGAAGAAACTCTGGATTTTTATGCGCCCCTGGCGACCATTCTTGGTCTTTTTGCTTTAAAAAGAGAACTTTATACCAGAGCACTTTCCTATAAATTCCCCAAACAGGGCCAAAAACTCAAGCAGTATATCAATAAGCTGGAAAGGAACCCTGACCTTCTTATGTTCACAAATAACCTGAACAAGGTTCTGGCTGATGAAGGTGTTACGGCCCGAATTGCAGTGCGTACCAAGGGACTCTGGGGGTATTATGATGTCAGAAATCAAATCCTGAAAAAAGAGCTGGAAGTGCCCCAGGAAATCCTGATTACAGTAGATCACAGGAGCTGCTGTTACCAAACACTGGGTATTCTTAACAAGCTCTATCCCCCTATTCCCCGCACAATCCGGGATTTTATTGCCAACCCCAAACCCACTGGCTACCAGGGTTTACATGCACGGGCAATAATAGAAGGCAATAAATACCTGTTTAAAATCCGCACAGAGCAAATGGCCCGCCGTGCCCAACGGGGTTTGGTCAAGGATTGGAATCCCAGCGAAAAAAAACAAGGGCGTTTTATCCGGGAAATCCAGGAGATGTTCGATATCCTTGGCAATAACGAGGCGGTCTCCTACCGGGATATGATTGCTGCTGGCGGACGCAAAGAAATCTACACCTATACACCACAGGGTGATCTTATCTGCCTGCCAGTCAACTCTGTGGTTCTTGATTTTGCCTTTCGCATTCACACCGATATCGGTCACACCTGCATCGGCGCGATTATCGGTGAACGACGGGTCGGCCCGGACGAAATCCTGCAAGACGGTAATGTGGTCAGAATCCTTCGCCGTAATACACCGGTTAATTTTGACCTCAGCATGCAGGATTGCTGCCAGACCCCACGGGCCAGAAGTGAGCTGACCAAGGTCTTTCGTAAACGAATCCAGGCCGTGTCCGTGGAAACCGGTCATGCAGTCCTGGAGCAGGAAATGCGGCGGTACGGCCTTTCCTATGACCTGCTTGAGCAACAGGACATGGAATATATCCTTATTTATTTTAATCTTACTTCAAAAGAAGAGCTCTTACAAGACGTGGGACAAGGCCAGTTACGTCTACGGGAACTCATCTATGAAATCCGCAACGGTCTCCAGATGAGGAGCAAGGAAATCCTGCCCCAACCCACAGGCATTCTTAATCGAATAGAGCTTACTACAGTTGACCCGGTTGTGGTCAAATCGTCAGCCTGCTGCAAACCCACCCCCCTTGATAAGGGCAGTGTGGGCCTCCTGAGCAGGAGAGGGATCTCGCTGCATTGCAAGGACTGTTTTCAACTGAAAAAATTAAAATTTCAGCGAGAAGATGCTGTAGAAGTTCGTTGGAAATTTTCTGCCACCCCGGTCAAAAAAGAGCAAAAATTCATTATTGTCTCTGCAACAGCAAAACGCCTCTTTAAGCTCCTTTCCCTGGCTCCAGACGCCTTACATGTTATTGATGTGTTGCGGACCGGCAAGGGATCCACTGCTGTCCCTTCCTGGGAAGTTCGCTTTACCGTGACAAACCTTCAGGGATTAAAAAGGATTATCCGCCACCTGGATCGCTCAGATTTACGTTATTCCTTTGATTTTAAGCAGTAAGGCCTGAACTTCCCGATTACCGAGAAAAATGCCACGGTTGCTGTGGAACAAGCTCTTGAACAAACTGTTCCAGCAGATCATCAAATTCCTCACGGTTGACCTCCCGGCTGCCAAACTGAAGCAGATGTTGGGTGGTCATCTGACAATCAATCGCACGGATATTTACCTGCTCTGCACTGCTTATTAAGGTTGCAAAGGCCACCTTTGAGGCATCACTCTTATAGCTGAACATAGACTCGCCAAAAAAAATCCGATCCAGACACACGCCGTACAGCCCCCCAACCAGCTCCCCTTCACACCAGGATTCCACGGAATGGGCAAAACCCAGCTCATGGAGATGGATATAGGCATCTTGCATCTCCGTAGTGATCCAGGTGCCTTTGCCGGATTGCTGGCGTATTGCAGCACAGGAAGCAATAACTTCGGGAAATGCGGTATCAGTACGAACCGTAAAAATATTTTTTCGCATTGTTCGGGCCAGCCGCCTGGGAAGATGAAATTCTTCAGGAAAAAGAACTAAGCGTGGGACAGGAGACCACCAGAGTATGGGTTCGCCATCAGAATACCAGGGAAAAATGCCCTGCTGATAGGCAGCAAGGAGGCGGGCAGGACCAAGATCCCCGCCCACAGCCAGCAGGCCATCAGGCTCAGCAAGTTGCGGATCAGGAAAAATATGTTCATCAGGAAGGCGAAAAACAGGCATGAGGCAGAAAAACTCCAATCAAGAATCTGGAGTTGCCCATTCAATAGCAAAGAGTCCGCAATAGGTTATTTCTCTGGTCTCGTCATGCGTTCCGTCTGCCTGCCGATGTTCTTCAATAATTTGAAGAGAAAGCTGTTGAGGGCCATCAATCCGTATCAGGAGATTTTTCACCCGTGCTTCTTCACCGAGTTCCTCATTATATGAGGAAAGCGTTTTATGAAAGCTTAATGATCCGCCTTGCCTTCTCCCTATGGGCATAGCAACCTGCTTGGTTTTAAACTCGGCTTTTAAGGATGCAAACTCACCTTCTGGAATGTAAAAACTCCCTGGTGGCGTTTCGGTTGCCAAGGGATACCCCTGCCCCTCCCTTTGCTGAGGCGTGGTAAAGTTGGTTATTGTGACTCCAGCATCATAAAGAGCTACACTGTGGGCTTGACGATACTCATTCATTGCTTGTCATCCTTTGGCAGGCCTGCTGTGTTTACGATGTTAAGTTAAGATGGCAGGTTTTGAACAGTCATACAACGGGACTCCATCTTTGTAGATAAAACACAAAGGAGGAAAAAAGTCAATATCAGGCTATCAGGAGTAGAAGATAAGAGCCAAGGGATGTCCTTCTCCCAATTTAGGACGAGAACGGGTGATTTCAAGGAATCTCACCCAGTACTTCCATATAAAAAAAGGGGTTACGATGAATCATCGTAACCCCTTGATATATCTTGGTGGAGCTAAGCGGGATCGAACCGCTGACCTCTTGAATGCCATTCAAGCGCTCTCCCAGCTGAGCTATAGCCCCTTGATTTTTTTGAGACCTACTTCTATCATACTCTGAGCTATCCTGTCAAGGAGAAGATGAGACAAAAATTAAAAGAAAATCATTTTTTATTTTTTTTCTGTGAAGCGCTCTAATAAGATTGCTAATCCTTTCTATAACTGGTAGCATAAAATCCGACTTATATTACGGTTTGGACAAGGCTGAAACAGAGAATAGGAGTATATGAAATAAGCATTTCTTCTCTACCCAGCGTCTTTATCAACTTGTAGACTTTGCAGTGTATTTAAAACAAACTTTGTTAAGGTGATATCGGATGTTTTCTCCGTTTAATTTTCTTTTTGGCTGGATGTCTAACGACCTTGCTATTGATTTGGGCACTGCAAATACGGTGTTATACGTCAAGGGCAAAGGAATTGTCCTCAGAGAACCATCAGTTGTGGCTGTACGTCAGGATGCTCGCGGTGGTAAGGTACTTGCAGTGGGCAGCGAGGCCAAGAAAATGCTCGGTAAAACACCGGGAAATATTGCAGCAATCCGTCCCATGAAAGATGGTGTCATTGCTGACTTTGAAGTCACTGAGGCCATGCTCCGTTATTTCATCAACAAAGCCCATAACCGAAGAACTCTGGTTCATCCCCGAATCATTATTTCTGTCCCCTCTGGCATCACCCAGGTCGAAAAACGGGCTGTTCGCGAATCTGCGGAATCCGCTGGTGCCCGTGAAGTCTACCTGATTGAAGAGCCTATGGCCGCAGCCATAGGAGCTGACCTCCCTATTACCGAGCCTACGGCCAATATGATTATTGATGTTGGCGGTGGCACCACAGAGGTGGCTGTTATTTCTCTGGCCGGTATTGTTTATGCTAAATCAGTGCGGGTTGCGGGAGACAAGATGGATGCGTCAATCCTGCAATACATCAAACGAAAACATAATCTTGCCATTGGCGAACGAACATCTGAGATGATCAAAATCTCTATTGGTAATGTTTTACCGACAGAGCCCTATGAAACTATGGAGATCAAAGGGCGGGATTTGGTGTCAGGTGTACCGAAAACTATCACTATCACCTCCGATGAAATTCAATCAGCCATTGCTGAACAGGTTGATGTCATTGTCGATGCAGTTCGCATTGCCCTTGAAGTTACCCCACCGGAATTATCCGCAGACATTGTTGATCAGGGGATCGTTCTGACCGGAGGTGGAGCCTTGCTGAAAAACCTGGATAAGCTCCTGACCAATGAAACCGGTATGCCTATTATTGTTGCTGATGACCCCTTATCCTCTGTTGTGCTTGGTTCAGGAAAGGCTTTGGACAATTTGGATATTTTGAAAGAAATAGCAATAGATTGATCGCAATACCTGCTCCTGCTCCTTTCTCTGGACTGCGTTTCTTTGCATTGATTTATTCTCCTGGCAAATGAAAAAAAATACCCGCAGGCAACGTAAGGGCAGCATTACAACATTTCGTTTTGTCCTTTTCACAGGAACAGCTATCACCTTTGTCCTGATCCTGCTCATTGTCATCTTAGGAGACCAGCAGTTTGGGCCTGTTCACAAGGTAATTCTTGAAGGAGTTGGCCCACTTCAAAAGACAATGGCTTCAATAAGCAACTCTCTCCACTCTGTAAAAAAAAATTATATTGACCTGCTCACAGTTCGTGAAGAAAAAGAACGATTATGGCAGGAACTCCAGGAATGCCGGACAAAGGCCTATGCCAATCGCGGTGCTGTAGCCCTCAATGCCCGCTTGAGGAAATTGCTTGATTTTAAAGAATCCTCTAACCAACCAACGATCACTGCCCAAATTATTGGAAAAGATCCATCGCTGTGGTTCCGAAGTGTGATTATTGATCGGGGGAGCAGCGACGGCGTGAGAAAAGGCATGCCCGTAGTCACTGGAGAGGGGATTGTCGGACAGGTCTATGCCTCATCAACAGATTACTCCAAAGTACTTCTTGCTATTGCCCCATCAAGTGCTATTGATGTCCTCTTACAAGGATCTCGGATACGTGGTATCCTCAAGGGAACCGGAAAAAATTTATATCAGCTCGAATATATCCTTAAGACAGCTGAGGTCTTTGTCGGCGACCGGGTTGTCACTGCCGGATACGGAGGAATGTTTCCTACTGGTCTTCCTGTGGGGATCGTGTCAAAAGTAACCAGAAACAGACGTGGCATGTTTCTTGAGATTGAAGTAGTTCCTGCTGTTGATTTCAGAACCCTGGAAAATCTGCTGGTCATTGAGCGGGAGAAAAAAAATTTCGAATAGACCATGCTCACTCTTTCCTTTATACTTATTGGCCTGTTTCTGGTTCTTGTTCAAACCACCTTGTTCATGCCTTCCCCTCTTTGGCTTGCTGCACCGGATTTCTACTACATCCTTGTTGGATACCTTGCCTATAATGTAACCTTTCTTCGTGGGATAGTGATCCTGTTACCTGTCAGCATGGTCCTTGATATCTATTCAGGGACAGTTATCGGCATGTACCCGGCCCTGTGTTACCTTGGTTATTTTTTACTGAGATTTATGGTTGCAAAGATGCCGGTCCGAAAATCATTATACCAACTTCCGCTGGTTGCACTCAGCTATCTGATGGTCAACTGGATCCTGCTCCTCATACTTGATTTTTTTCAACCCCAGGTTATTGCTGAATGGATATGGTTTCCTATCCTGTTCCGCGCTTTCTTAATCTATATCTTCTCCTTCCCTCTGTTCCGTTTTTTTACCTTTGTTGAAAAAAGGGTCAAGGGCACATTTTCTTCTCCCCGTTTCACCCGTTCTCTGCCTGGAAATCAATTTCGCCAGAATTAAAAAACGGTTATGAAGAATATCAGAAAACAAAACCGAAAAAGACACGCAAATCGCGATATCAACAACTGGCCTCGCAATGTTGATTCCACGCGAATTACCCACATTAACGACGGGGAACTTGATTTTTATCGTCGCCGGGCCATGTATTCCTCTGTCGTGCTTGCCTTCTTTTTTATCATCCTTATTACAAGGCTTTGGTATCTGCAAATTCAGCAAGGAGACGCGTATACAGCCCTTGCAGAAAACAACCGGGTGCGCCACCTTGAAATTGCAGCACCACGGGGCAATATCCTTGACAGAAAAGGACGGGAAATCGTTACCAATCGCCCATCGTTCAATGTAGTGTGGGTGAGAGAAAAAAACCGGGTTGACGATGCATTGCTCAAAAAGATAGCCTCAATCCTCAACATAGAAATATCTGAACTTCTTGCCAGAACACGTAAAATGGTGGGTACGCCAGGCCATATTCCTATACGCCTTGCCGAAGAACTCAGCTGGGACCAGGTCGCCTATATTGAAAACAACAGAATGGAGCTTCCGGGTATCAAAATAGAGGTTGTTCCGCAAAGAGTCTATCATTACGGCAATCTGGCATCACATCTCATCGGGTACCTCGGTGAAATCAGCCCAAAAGAACTCACTTCACCATCTTATGCAGGGTATAAATCCGGGGACATGATCGGCAAAATGGGGCTGGAAAAACTTCGGGAAAAAGATCTGCGTGGCGAAAAAGGCCGCCATTACATGGAAGTAAACGCGCTGGGTTTTGAACAGCGCAATCTGAAAGGTCTGGAGCCATTACCGGGAAATGATCTCCAGCTCACCATTGATGTGGATCTTCAGCAGACAGCTGAAGATCTGATGATGAAAGATAATAAATCCGGGGCAGTGGTTGCAATAGAGGTCAATACCGGACGTCTGCTGGTCCTGGCCAGTTCTCCTGTTTTAGAGCTTGATAAATTCCTTGGTGGTATTTCAACCAAACACTGGAAAGCAATGCTGTCCAACCCACATCATCCTTTGGTCAATAAAATTGTTCAGGGCCAGTATCCGCCTGCTTCAACCTATAAGATCGTCACAGCCATCGCTGCCTTAGCCGAAGGTGTGATCTCCCCGGAGAATTCAGTTTATTGCCCGGGCCATTATCGGTTTGGCAACCGAACCTACCGTTGCTGGAAAAAAACCGGACATGGGGCTATGAATCTGAAACAGGCTATGGCCCAATCCTGCGATGTTTATTTTTATCAGGTCGGCCAACGGCTTGGAGTAAATAGGATTGCCAGCTATGCCACCCGACTGGGACTGGGTCGAAAAACCGGAGTGGCAATGGAGCATGAAAAAAGTGGTCTTATTCCAACCTCGGAGTGGAAGCTGAGAAGATATAAAAGCCCCTGGCAGGAAGGAGAGACTCTTTCCATCGCCATTGGTCAGGGATTTAATCTGGTCACCCCTCTCCAACTCGCCTTAATGACAGCCACTGTAGCTAACGGGGGAACTCTTTATAAACCAGGAATGATTGAAAAAGTACGGGATCCTGATGATCATATTATTGATCAATTTGAACCAACGGTTTTAGATCGTTTTGATGATCAGGGAAGCAACCTGGAAGTGATTAAAGAAAGTCTGATAGAAGCGGTAAATGGTCGGCGGGGGACAGGTCGCCGGGCTAAACTTGAAAATATCATTGTTGCGGGTAAAACCGGAACCGCTCAAGTGGTTCGCCTTAAACAATACAAGCACCTGAAAGAAGAAGATATTCCCTACAAATACCGGGATCATGCCTGGTTTACCTGCTTTGCCCCGGCTCAACATCCGGAGATAGCAGTCACTGTGTTGGTTGAACATGGATTGCATGGCGGTTCAGTTGCAGCCCCCATAGCAAAAGCAGTGCTGAAAAAATACTTTGGTCAACGGGCAAACAAACCGAAACAATAAATTTATCATGCTTCGATTCGACAGACGACTTGTTCATAATTTTGATTGGGTCATGGTGGTCATCCTCCTTCTTATCTCCGCCATGTCGCTTGCCAGCCTGTTCAGTGCGACCTGGAATGGTGGCCCCACTCCTTCCCCGATTTTTTTAAAGCAGCTCTACTTTTTTCTTTTTGGCTATGCCCTTATCCTGATTCTTATCAGTATTGATTATAACGAGCTGGAAATGCTCTCTTACCTTGGTTACGGGGCAATCTGCCTCCTTTTGCTCTATACCAATCTCTTTGTCGATTCCATAGCAGGGACGCAACGTTGGATCAACCTGGGTTTTTTTCATCTCCAGCCCTCAGAACCAGCCAAGCTTATCCTTGTCCTGGTATTAGCCAGCAGTTATTCGAGCAATGAATACGTGGAACACGGTTATCGCTTACGTGACATTATCAGACCTGCGCTCATCACAGCGGTTCCCTTTGTCCTTATTTTGATTCAACCAGACTTGGGAACAGCACTTATGCTGGCAATCCTCTTTGTTTCCATGACCGTCTTTGCCCATCTGCGCTGGTCAACCATAACTATTCTTGGCACAACAGGAATAAGTTGCGCCGTGCTGGGCTGGCTGTATGGCCTGAAAGACTATCAACGAAAGCGTATTGAAACCTTTCTCAACCCTGAAAGTGATCCCATGAACCATGGGTATCAGATTAAGCAATCCAAAATTGCTGTGGGAAGTGGTCAGGCATTTGGCAAAGGGTTTATGGAAGGGACGCAGGGGCATCTGAACTTTCTGCCGGAACGACACACGGATTTTGCCTTTGCTGTCTGGTGCGAGGAACTGGGCTTTGTCGGCTCCTTATTTTTTCTGGTCTGCTTTTTCTTCATGTTGTTCTGGGGAATCAACATAGCTTTAACAGCCAGGGATAAATTCGGTGTTTATCTCGCTTTTGGTTTGGTGATGCTTATTTTTTGGCAGACAGTGATTAATCTCTTTATGATAACGGGAATGCTGCCTGTGGTTGGGATTCCGCTGCCCCTGTTCAGCTACGGTGGGTCTTCCCTGTTAACAACCTTAGTGGCCATCGGTATTCTGATGAATATTCGGATGCGGAGATTTCAGGTGAGATAGATTAGGCTGTAGATTGCTTGGGTATCTGACCACGGCAAGGCGGCTCGCGCGCAAAAGGGGGCGGCCTTTTTTCTTTGCTCTTTCTTTACTCACAAGGAGCAGTGCTACATGCTTACATCCAGTACATCCACCAGCCTGCCGCCGTAATCGTTACGGATCATGCTCCAGCTGCCTCGGATAAAAAGGACTGCCGTTCTTTCGGTAAAAGTACGCCCGATGAATGATCTGTTTGATACCCGATGAATTTTTGCCGGATCAGGGTGTAATGTGGAGGGGAAGGTATTGGTGCTCGAATCTTCAGCCCCGACCTGTAACCAGCATGGCTGCGGGGTTCAATTTTGGGGTGTGATACCGAGGGAGGCTTTTCAGGTTGATTTCTTTAATTTTGTTTAATCTTATTGAAATATGTTGAATTTTCTTGCTAGCATTTTTATAATAACATGTAACAAGTTACAAATTGTTAATGATTCTTCAACGTGCCGATTTACCGATTGTATATACTTGAGAATTTTTCATTCAGTTACTCTCTAAAAAACGCAGAACGTTTTATTTTCTAGATTATGGTGGATAAAAAAAGAGCGTTAATATTATTTTTAGAGAAAAGCAGTGAGAAAATTTCCAATGAGCTTGATACACAGATAAGACTAACAGCCTTAAACAGTACAGCACTGGAATTTTGGGAAAAAGAGTGGAAAGTAAATAGCACGAGAATTCCTCCTAATGGTGGCTGGGACTGGAGATCTCATTATTTGGATTTCAAAAGAAGAAAGTCTAAGTTTTGTATTCATTGGCGGTTTGGCATAGCGACTTCCTGTGTGGTATGACAATAGGTTATACATCTAAAGGGCCAACTCATGTTCGTTTGGATCTTATAGAGGGGGCACCTGTTGAGAATCATCCATTACGTGGACATGTCTTGCAGATTATCGTGGACGTGAGCATGAATTATGCTCAAATGATGAGAAAAGAAAAATTAATTATAGCAAATCCAGTTCCTGATTTGATTGATCTTTATCAGCATCAGGGGTTTATTTACATTCCAGAAAAAAAATCTTTTTTTGGAGCGAATGAGGATTTTTGTGTAAAGGAGGTATGTTATGACTGCCTGTAATCCATGCACTGGAGAATTTGTCTCGCTTGATAAGGATAAATTGCATTCCTTTCATGTAATTCTCAGGATAACGTATAAAGGCGATGTTCTAGTAAATAACGAGAAGCTGTTCTGGCCGGTCGCTATATTGAAAGTGGTGTTTTATCTTTTTAAAGTTACTTTGTATGACAAGATAAAAGAGCGTATCTTCCCTTATACTCCATCAGAAAAAGATGTTGAGCAGTTTTTTAAAGATGGCAAATGCTTTCTTGATAAAATGGATAAGGATGAAAAAAAGGATTATTTAAAAAAGGATGCTTCGTTGCCACTAGGCCTCTAATTTTTTAAATGCTTATATCTTGTGAGCACCCTTTAAAAAAGGATCGCCAGCTTAAATGCCAGCGACCCTTTCTTTATGACCAGTTTGCCGGGTACGCATCCAGCGCGTGACCCGGTTTTTTTTTTTACCCTGCCTTCCCCCTTTCCCCCCTTCTCCAGGAAGGTGACGGAACGCATCGTTGAACACTCCCGCCCGGATGGGGTGGATCTCTCAAGCGATCAGGTGTCCTCAGAAAAAACCAAAGCAGCCCCAGAAACCACAGCTCCTGCAACCTTTTTGCGGGCACTGGTAAGTAACCGCTGAACCGTCCCCCGAGAAACCCCCATGCGTTTCCCGGCCTGCTCTTGGGTCAACCCTTCAACATCGCAGAGCTTCATTGTTTCCAATTCATCACGGTATAAAATAATCTGCTGTAATTTCCGTAACGGCAGGCCAACAGGTTTAAAGGCTTGACCGCAAAACGTACCTTCACAGCAACGTTTTTTCTTCAGGCGTGGACACATAGGTATACAACAACGTAACAGGTTACAAAAGAGGTTCACAGATTAACGCATCTCTTTGCCCTTTGCAACCTGTACTGACCTGCACAATAACCAGCAATGCATAACAGGCCAGCTTCCTCAAAACATCGTCAAATATTAATGGTGGCAGCTGCCAGCCCCTTTGCATGTCTGGTCAGCCCGCATTACAGGAAAGTTCCCCTGAACTATGCCATCCACTGCTTCCTGCACCTTATTCAGGCTCTTTTTTTCTGCAAAATAGACATCAATATTCACCTCAGCAAGGGCCTGCATAGGACGTGCTCCCATACCTCCGACAACAATTGCCTGTACTCCCTGATCTTTTAATAGCATGACAGGTTCCATACAACCTCCGGCACCGTGCTCCACATTGTTCACCGTATCCACAGAGGCTATTTTTCCCTCCTCAATGTTAATCAAGGTAAAAAGCTCACAATGACCAAAATGTTCTGAAATTTCCGCATCAAGACCACCTGGGGCATTAGAAGGAACAGCAATAAAAACTGATGAACTCATGTATAACTCTCTCCAATTAAAATTAAATTTAAATATAATTCCCATCCCACCCCTTGGGTGAAACAATTCCCAAAGCGTGCATATGCACAATTGATAACTGTATTCATCTCTATTGTCAACAAGAAAGAAAAATCATTTTATGCCTTCATAAAAAATTAATAACCAATGATCACAAAAAAACGCAAGAATGGACAAGCGAAGAGCAATAGAGTAGATTTAGGTTGGTAGGGTGAAGAAAAATTTACTCAAAGAGTTATACCGCTACCATCTATCCCTGTTTCCCTGAATAACACATTGTATTCCAATCTCTTCCGACTTTACCAGGCACTTTTTTTCATGATGTATACTCCTCAAAAGCCCTCTTCTCATGCTGGACGCTGGAACAAGCGCCATACTGCACTCTGTTTTTTCTGTTTTTTTTGTCTGTCCTGTCTGTTTTTTTTTCACCCGCTCATACCTGCTGCCCAGACGAGTGAAGACAAAGAGCCAGCAATAGATGAAATAGTTATCAGTGCTGACAATAAACATTTACTTCTTTTCGCAACAGTGACCCATTGCTTTACTGACAAAATGCTTGAAGGTGTACGCAATGGTATTCCACTGACCTTTCGCTTTGATATCCGTTTAAATAAAGTACATAACAACTGGTTTGATTCAGAACTTGTTGAACATAAGATCAACCATACCCTGAGTTATAACCCGATAAAAGAAGAATATCAGGTTGCTTTTGCTGAAAAAGATCGACCCGAAGTCACCAGATCCCTGGAAGAAGCCAAAAGCATGATGGCAGATATTAACGGACTTGAACTCTATTCTCTGAACAAGATGCATATCGGCTCTCCATACTCCTTGGAAATAAAGGCCACATTGGTTGAAAACACCTTTCCCCTGAGTATGCACTCAATCATTCCCTTTACCTCACTTTGGAATTTTGAAACAGACTGGCGAACAGTTGAGTTCAATTATTAATAATGACCAGATAATGTACGTCACCCTCTACGTGGACCTCAAAAAAAATTATCCGGATATCCCCTGATGCTTACCCCTGACCAGCGAAAACAAAAACAACGGTTGACCCGATATGTTATTGTTTTCTGTATGCTGCTGATTCCTCTCCTTGCCTATACCCAGCGCAGTTTACTCAAAGGAGAACTGAACCTGCCCCTTTCCAGCACAATTCTGATTTTTGCCCTTATCAATATTAACGGTCTGCTGCTCCTCCTCATGCTCTACCTCATCCTGCGTAATCTGGTGGAGTTAGTCTTTGAACGAAAAAACAGCATTCTTGGATCACGTCTGCGGGTTCGCCTGGTTATCGCCTTTGTCTCCCTGTCCATGATCCCTACAATAATTTTATTTCTGGTTTCATTGGGCTCTGTTTCCACAGCAATGGAATACTGGTTCAACACCAATGTGGAAGAATCCCTCCAGTCCTCCCTGACTCTTGCCCGGAATCTGTTTCATGAAACAGAAGATCAGGCCATTACTCTGGGTAATCATGTAAAGCAACGACTGGAACAGGGGGATATACGTATAGATGACACGCTCAAATTACAGCAACGTTTTGATACAACCCTTTCTCTTCTCCCTCTTGGGGCACCGGATGCATTATCTTTAATAACCCCTGGGCTCGGTTTGATCGTTTCTGCCAAAGGAAAGCAGTTAGCAGCAATCTCCCTGCCGGAAATCCCTACTGAGGCCCTTCGTAAGACCGCAGACAGCCAGGAACCAGAGATCATTACCCGCCAGGTTCCTGTAGGGGAATTAGTCCAGGCTATTATGCTCATCCAATCAAATGAGCCCAACCAGAGTTTTCTGGTGACCACCTTACTGATCCCGACCGAAAAACTAATCCTCATGCAATCGGTTTCCAAGGGGATTACCGATTACAAGCAGCTTGTTATGCTCAAAGCCCCGATCAAGTTGAGCATGATCATTATGCTGTTGATCATTACCCTGCTCATTCTTTTTGGGGCGATCTGGTTTGGTTTTTTTATTGCCCGCTCCATGACAGCCTCTATCAATAAACTGGCCGAAGGTACCCAGCGTGTTGCAAATGGTGACCTTGACTTTACTATTGAAAAAGACTCCAATGATGAAATGGGGCTTTTGGTTGATTCTTTTAACTCCATGACCTCTGATCTTCTTCAAAGCAACAGGGAGCTGGCAGAGACCCATCAGGCCCTCCAGCAATCCAACCTGATCTCAGAACAACGGAGACGGTACCTGGAGACCATTCTCAAACATGTTGCTGCCGGGGTTATTGCTATTAATGAGCATAATGAAGTCACCACCATCAATCCTTTTGCAGCAAATCTCCTCAAGATTAACCCTGATCTTTTTCTCCATAAAGATTTTCATAAGGCCCTGCCCCGCTCTCATGTTTCTGTTATTGAAAACTTCTTTCATGATCTGCTTAAATCCGGCAAACGTTCCATTGAACGACATCTCAACCTTACTGTACGCAAGGGTGAGACCTATTCTCTGCTGGTGAATATCACCCGACTGATTGATGAACAAGGACGCTCTATCGGTTATGTTATTGTCTTTGACAACCTGACCAAACTGGAAAAAGCCCAGCGTTTGGCAGCCTGGCAGGAAGTGGCCCGCAGAATCGCCCATGAGATTAAAAATCCGCTGACCCCGATCCAGCTCTCAGCCCAACGACTCCGCAAACGATATCTTACAACCATAGAAAATGATAGTGAAATATTTGAGCAATGTACTGGGACCATTATCAGTCAGGTGGATGAAATCAAACGACTGGTCACGGAATTCTCTGATTTTGCCCGTATGCCCCGCATCAAAAAACAACAGGCAGATATTATTGCTATTGCCACTGATACCCTGGTACTGTACCGTGAAGGCCATAAACATATCAGCTTTACGCTGGAATATGATAACGTGCCTCTGTTTTCCTTTGATGCAGTTCAACTCAAACGAGTGCTGATCAACTTGCTGGATAACGCAGTCAGTGTCCTTGCGCACGGAGGTTCTGTCTCTATTGAAATTCGGCTGCATAAAGAGGAAAAGGCTGTCAAGATCATACTCTGTGACAACGGCCCTGGTATGTCCGATCAGGTCAGACAACGCCTGTTTGAACCCTATTTTTCAACCCGAAAATCCGGAACCGGGCTGGGGCTTGCCATTGCCAACACCATTATTACTGAGCATAACGGTCTTATTACAGTACGTGATAATGAGCCTACTGGTACTGTTTTCACGATTGAGTTGCCCTTCCAGTAACCAGTAAACCAAGAAACAGATTTTCGCTAACAACGACCTGAATACCCATATCCTTAACTACAAAATCCTTATGTCCTCCACCATTCTGATCATTGATGACGAAGCACCTATTCGTGAAGTCTTGTCCGGCATTCTCAGTGACGAAGGATTTGACCCTCTCTGCGCGGCCTCTGCCGAAGAGGGCCTGACGATCTTGGCGGAACACGAAGTGCATTTGGTACTACTGGATATCTGGCTGCCTGGTATGGATGGAATCGCAGCTTTGGAGAAAATCAAACAGGACAATAATGAGGTACCGGTAATTATGATCTCAGGACATGGCAGCATTGAGACTGCTGTTCAGGCCACACGGCTCGGGGCCTTTGATTTTATAGAAAAACCACTTTCTTATGACAAGATTGTCCTTGCCATCAACCAGGGTCTCCGATTCTCCCGGCTTGAGCAGGAGAACAAACTTCTCCGGGAAACAAAACCTTCTGGTTCAGCATCAGCCATTATCGGTGATTCAGCCATTGTCAGTCATCTTCGTGTCCAAATCGAACGGGTTGCCCCTACAGACGCATCCGTACTCATCCTTGGAGGACACGGCACGGGCAAAGAACTGGTTGCTCAGGCAATCCATAGCCAATCAAACCGGACCAAGCGTCCTATGATTGAGGTCAATTGTGCTGCTATCCCGGAAGAACTCATTGAATCAGAACTCTTTGGGTATGAAAAAGGGGCCTTTACCGGAGCGGATAAAGCAAAAAAAGGCAAATTTGACCAGGCCAATGGTTCCACCCTCTTTTTGGACGAAATCGGTGATATGAGCATGAAGAGTCAGGCCAAAGTACTGCGTATTCTTCAGGAACAAAAATTTGAGCGGGTTGGCGGGGCCAAAACCATTGAGGTGGATGTACGGATTCTGGCTGCAACTAATAAGAATCTGGAGCAGGAGATTGAACAAGGCCATTTCCGTGCAGATCTTTTTTACCGTCTCAATGTGGTTCCTATCCAGCTACCTGATTTAAAAGACCGTCTAGAAGATATCCCAGCCTTGGTAGCAAGTTTTCTTGAACAATTTCGCAGCAAAGGGCTTGGTAAAAAACGCTTTGCCGGTGATGCTCTGAGTATGCTCATGCAGCATCCCTGGCCCGGTAATATCCGGGAACTCCGCAACATGGTGGAGCGGCTGATGATCATGGTGCCGGGGGACATTATTACGGCTGAGGATGTGGCTGTCTTTCTCACCCCCGGTACTTTTCAACCCCTGACCAGCAGCTCTGAAGCTGGATACAGTCATCTCGCCTTCAAGGACGCCCGCAAGCAGTTCGAGCACGATTATCTTAAAAAGAAACTCGAAGAAAATGAGGGTAATGTATCCAGGACTGCGCAGGAGATTGGGATAGAACGGAGTCATTTGCATAAAAAGGTCAAGGCATTGAGGATTAATATATAATCCCTGTTGAAAAAATAAGCAGGGGCAATCCCCCATGGTTGCCCAAAAAATTTATGTTTCCCGGTAGGGGCACGGCGCGCCGTGCCCCTACAACACCCTGTATAGAGAAGATGCAACCACGCAACATGAGAGAGTAGGGTATTTCCTGTTGCCTCTATCGAAAATCATATCAAAAGAAGAGCAAAGGAGAAAAGACATGGTCTTTCCAGAATATCGTCCCCGTCGTATGCGGCGCAATGAAAATTTTCGCGCTCTGGTGCGCGAGACCCACCTCACATCGGAGCAGCTCATTTATCCGCTCTTTGTCATGCCGGGCAAAGGAAAACGGGAAGAGGTCTCTTCCATGCCGGGCGTTTTTCGTATTTCCGTGGATCAGCTCAAAAAAGAGGCCCAATCCTGCCTGGAAGTCGGGGTGCGTTCGGTAATCCTGTTTGGCCTGCCCGCGAAAAAAGATCCGATGGGTTCTGGTGCCCATGCTCAAAACGGCATTGTCCAGCAGGCGATCAAGGAGCTGAAAAATACAGCCCCGGACTTGACCGTTATCACCGATGTCTGCCTTTGTGAGTACACAGACCACGGTCATTGCGGTTGCTTGAGCGGGGATGAGGTGGATAACGACACAACCCTGGAGCTGCTGGCCCGGACAGCCCTCTCCCATGCCAAGGCCGGTGCAGACATGGTTGCGCCTTCAGACATGATGGACGGACGGGTGAGCGAGATTCGGAGCACTCTGGATGAAAACGATTTTCATAATGTGCCCATCATGTCCTATGCGGTCAAGTATGCCTCGGCCTTTTACGGCCCGTTCCGGGATGCAGCAGACTGTGCGCCCCAGTTTGGGGATCGGCGCAGCTACCAGATGGACCCGGCCAACAGCCGTGAGGCCCTGCGGGAGGCTACTCTGGACGTAGATGAAGGTGCAGACATCCTGATGGTGAAACCGGCGGTGGCTTATCTGGATATTATAAGCCGCCTGCGGGATGAATTTGACCTGCCCATTGCGGCCTATCATGTCAGCGGAGAGTACGCTATGATCAAGGCGGCAGCGGATAAGGGTTGGATTGACGGGGATCGGGTCATGGCCGAAACCCTGCTGTCCATTCGCCGGGCTGGTGCGGATATTATTTTGACGTACTTTGCTAAGGATATGGCGAGGATGTTGCGAGGGTAGTTTCAGCTTTTTTGACCGTCAGGAGTATTTAACGATGCGTAAGGCCGGGACAAAATCTTCTGTTTCGGCTTTTTTTACTGATGAAATAGCGAGAGTAAATCAATGACAGATAGACTGATTGTATCACTCTGTATCGGTACGCTGATTTTTTCACTTTTGCTCAATTATACTTTTTTCAAGCAGAGCAAGCAGTTCTACCTTCGTCTCAATGCAACCCAACTGGATCCAATTGGCTTATCCTTTTTCCCTGCAACGCCAGCACATCATCCAGAGGAAAAGAGCCAAACAAAACGAATTGTTTTCTTCGGCGATTCAAGGATTGCACAGTGGACGCAGCCGGAAATAGCAGGATATAAGATTGTCAATCGGGGAATCGGCGGTCAAACATCAACGCAAATCCTCATGCGCTACCATGCCCACGTCAGCCCTTTGGCACCGGACATTCTCCTGATCCAGGCAGGCGTCAATGACCTCAAAACCATTGCCCTCTTTCCAGAGCAACGTGACAAAATCCTTGCTGATCTCAAAGAAAACCTTGCCACACTCACCCATCAAGCTGCTGATCAAGGGACAACCGTCATACTGACAACGATCTTCCCGGTAGGAAAAGTCCCGCTTGCCCGCAAACTTTTCTGGTCAAAAGATGTGGAGGACGCTATTGTTGAGACCAATGCCTTTATTTCCTCCTTGCAGGCACCGAACATCCTTATATTTGACGCATATTCCATTCTTGTCGGCGAGGATGGAAAAATCCGTCCTCAGTACAGCCAGGATCTCCTGCATCTTAACCAGGAAGGTTATAAGGTGCTGAATCAAAAACTTGGGCAGTTCATCACCAACCTTTCCGTGGACACACAGATTCTCATCCAGTAGACAGCTCTTTAGCCAGACCCAATGCGCAAATCAGTTGAAACCCTACCCGTGGCCGGAACCTCTATTGAGTCCCTGGATCTGGATCGACTCAACTTCTACCTCGCTGCAATCATCGAAGACCCGGAAGTACCGAGAAACCAAAAAATGGATCCAACGCCACCACAGGGACGCTCTGCACTATCGAAGTGACATTCTTCTCTTGCGCAGAACGATCCGTACCTGCTGCGGAATGATTCTTCGGCGGTACTGATTCGCTCTGACATATCGCAGCATCATTCTACAGCGTTGCAGAGCCATCCTAACCTTGTGCAGAATGTCTCTGCACTGCCGCAGCGTCGTTCGTCACCGTTGCTGAAGCGTTCTAACCTGTCGCAGAAGCATTCCGAGGCAGGGAATAATGACGGAGCGATATATTTTTGTCATTATTCGATAGTATTTCGTCATAATTCAACACAAATTGATCATCATTCCCTTGTGACGCAAGACGATCCCCCTGTGACGAAGCCTTATCCCCTGATGACGGAACATGCTCTCCTCATTCACATATAGATTTTTCTATTTTTGCTCCCTGAAAACCCGATACGGAGGGCTGGACAGAAACTTCCCGACCTCGCTGCACTCACTAAACTCGCTGTTGATCAGGGGATTACCGTCAGACTGACAACGATCTTCCCGGTAGGAAAAGTACCGCTTGCCCGCAAACTTCTTTCCCCTACCGAAAACTCGGCACAGAAGGAAACAACCCCGGATCAGTATGGGGAATAAAACGGGACCCGGAAAAGCGAATCATGAATTCCTGATTCACGTTCAATTCAATATAAGTAATCTTGCGAGCAATCTCTTGGGACTGCTCAAAAGCCTTATGATCCAAGAGTACCATTTCAGCCCCACACAGGGAAGAGTTGCCCACGGGCTGAAAAACATCCAGAGGAAGGTCAGGGAGCATGCCCAAGGTAATGGCCTGTTGTGGGTCAATATGCTTACCAAAGGCTCCAGCCACAGCGATCTGATCCAGCTCGCTGAACTCCAGGCCCACTTGTCCGGTCAAGGTCACCAGAATAGCATACATGGCCGCCTTAGAGCGCATCATGGCATCCAAATCCAGCTGACTGAGCATCACCGGTTCCTTATTACGCGCTTCTCCTGCTGCAACGACGAGGAAAACCTGCTCACCGTCCACCTCTGTCAGCCGCTCTGCAACAAAACGTTTATGCTCTGCTGATTGGCCTGGAAACTCTGCCTGGAATTTGCCCCGCAGATCAACGATACCAGCAAGGTATAACTCTGCCACCAGATCAATCAACCCGGATCCGCAAAGCCCCACAGGCGGTGCATCACCGATACAACGCCAAGTCAGCTGCCAGCTCTCCTGATCAATAGCCACATGCTCCACTGCCCCGGCACCAGCCCGCATCCCCATCCGGGCCACCCCCCCTTCCAGAGCCGGGCCAGCAGCACCAGCACAGGCAATCAACCATTCGTTATTGCCCATCACCACCTCAGCATTAGTGCCCACGTCAATCAACATGCGGGTTTCTTCATGTTGATCAAGGCCCGTTGCAAGGATGCCGGAAATCAGGTCGCCACCAAAATAACTTCCTTTACCTGGAAGCACCCGAACCGTTGCATGCTTATGAAGGGTTACACCAATCTCCCGGGATAAAAAAGGATCAGGGGCATTCACCAGAGGAATATAGGGTTCCCGGCAGATATGGCGCGGACTGAGTCCCAGCAGAAGATGCACCATGGTTGTGTTGCCAGAGACCGCCATTGCCAGCACATCTTCTGGTCTCACCTGGGCCTCTCTGCACAGCTCCCTAAGCAGATCATTGATAGAGGCAATAACAGCCTCCTGAAGTACAGCAAGCCCGTCTTCTTCGCTTGCCCCCCCACCCTCTTTGCGTTCCGCAAAATGAATCCGGGTGAGAATATCTGCGCCATGTTGCACCTGACGATTGAGAGCAGTGTTGCGGGCAAGGGTCTTGCCGCTCAGACAATCCAGCAGGCTCGCTTCTAAATGAGTGGAACCAAGGTCAAGGGCCAGGACAGGCAGAATCTCAGGTGCTCTGGCAAAAAAATCAACCAGCACAAGACGTTGCTGTTCATACTGGAACAGAGCATAACCTATAAAACCAGTTCCTCGAAAAGAGGTTGCAATACGTCCTGCACAGGCAAAGGGTATGTGGATCAAAGAACCCCTCACTTGTTCTGGCAGCGAGTCAGGCAAGGCTGCTTTCAATCGATCAAGATCAGCTGTATTATCGTGCAGGCTGGGCACGGTCGCTTCCACCCGGACAAGAAAAACTACGGGAATTGTTTTCAGCAAAAGAAAACCTCCATCGGCAAAAGAAAAGGGGCTCTTCGCAGATTAGTGGGAAACGCCATATTCTGCATAATTAGAATAGACATTCTGGGGAGATAATATTATAATT
>JAABTP010000034.1 GCA_011389815.1 Desulfobulbaceae bacterium
TAAATTGATCCTGATGTCTTGCAAAAACAGAGCAACAGCCAAAAAAAAATACATTCCTACTTTTTGGGAATGCTCCCGGCGCATCTCAATCCCGTTCAGATTACCCAGAATCGTCAGTCTGTCCCGACATATGGCCTTTAACTGAGCTAAATCATCCAGAATACTCACGCCGATTATTGAGGTGCCTGTGGCGATAACCTTTTCAATAACCGGCAGGGTGGCTGCTGTTGCCATGTGGACCGCTGATGGGCTGTTGATTCGGGCCAAAGTCTCCCGTGCTATTCGAAATCCTTGCTCAAGCTGCTTTCCTCCTGTCATAGTAGAGGAAAGCAGGGCGTCAAAATAACAGACAGCGGTTGCTCCGGCCTGGACCTGGGCATTGGCCCAGGCAATACAGAACTCCTGATTCACTCGCATAAGTCGATCGAATACATCAGGTCGCTCATGCATCAACTCAATATAGGCGGCAAAGCCCATCTGCATAACGGGCAGAGCAAAAGGAGAAACCGCTATACCCATAATCGGTACTGTATCTCCCACCTTTTCTTTGAGCATCCCGAGACTGTCCAGCATCCTGACCAGAGAAGGCACGCGAGTTATTTCCGGTACCTCCAGGGAGCGAATATCTTTTTCCGTTCTAATAACCGGTTCGCCGCTGTTCGGATCACCGTCCTCATACCAGATGACCTCTCCGCCGAATGCCTCCAGAATTGCGGCAGCGGCACTAAAAGCATTGACAGTATCATGCCGATATTTCTTCAGCATCCGCATCTGCCCTTCCACCACATATTCGGCCTTGGAAAAATACTCTCTGATCCCCAGACCCAGTTCTTTGGCCCCGTGTATGGTCAACATGAAAGAAAGGGGCACCCTGTCCGGCTCTTTATGGGCTAAGGCCGTCAGGACGCGTTCCATTGAAGTCATTGTTTTTTTCTTTCTGATTTTTGCGTTGCCAATCATGTTATTGACTCTCTTTGCACATAGGAGGAGATCGCAGCAACAGCCTCTGTCGCATTCGCACCCATAGCATCAGCACCCACCTCCTGCCAAAGAAGGGGGTCAAAACGAAACGGTGCCCCGCCCACAACAATCAGAGGGAAACAAGCGGCCTGATCAAGTAATCGTCTGACTTCCTTAATCTGGAGTGCAGAGCGAAGCATGAGAGCTGAAATAAGCACTATTTCTATGTTGTCATCAATAATTGCCCTGACAAGCTCTTCAAGCGTGACCCGACCGTAATCCTGAAAGACATAACCCCCAGCCCGCAAACAGGAGGAGATAATAATCTTACCCAGAAGATGATAGTCTTCAAGAGTGGCAATGGCCATAGGCGGGTGCCTGGAATGTTCCGGCAAAGCAGGTGGCGGAACATGAGACATCAGCTCTTCACAGATTCTGCTGCTCATATATACCTGGGCCAGGGCAATTGTTCCTTCTTCCCATCCCTTGCCGATTATATCCAAAGCCGGCAGAATGAGCTGATCAACAGTCTGGGGCATAGTCCCTTGTTCCTGGACTGCGTTGAATATCTGTTCTGCTCCTAATCGATCAATCCTGACAAGTTTATCAACAAATTTTGAAACTTCCCTGTATTCCGATATCATTATTCAACATTCCCGAAAAAAATGTCTGTTCAGCGATGGTGCCACAAAGTGCGAGCATTTTTTGTACTCAATGTACAATTTTTTAAACCCAACCATATTATACGGACATCTCAGGACTGTCAACTAAGGAAAATAATATTTCTTCATAAAGTTCTGTGTGTTCGCCCCGTTTATGTTGAGCAGACACGCAGGTCTGGCCCAGCAGTTCAGCATCAAAACGATGAGTTAGTGCCTTACTCGTGAACTTCCGCTATAAAAAACAAGAACATCAGCTGACGATTTTAAAAAGACTTCCAATGAATGCCGACAACAGCGCATTCAGGGCGTTGGTCAACCTTCATCCCTTTGGTCCCCTGTTCAAAAGCCTACCCTTCTATATACTAAAAGGTCTCCCTTTTGAGATGTAAACCCCTCCCTTTTGATATATAGAAGGGAGGGTTTTTGATAGGTAGAACCCAGGGCTTTTGACAGGCAAACCCTATGCCTTTTGACAGGCAAAACCTATGCCTTTTGGAAGACAAAACCTATGCTGTTTTTCAGACGGTTGAGGCGGGGGCTATCGGATACGGGCGATCAGCCTGCTTTAGTGGGTAAATGCCCCATTGATGGACAGCCTCGGCAATTGCCAGCAGCACCTCTTCATCGACCTGCCAGGGAATCTCGCCATGATTATCAGCCAGGATAAATCCGCCCCCAGCACCGGCCTTGCTTATGGCTTCTTTAACCTTGTCATTGGCCTGTTGCGGGGTCCAGCGGCGCATTTCAACGCCATTCAGATTACCCAACACAGTCATCCTGCCTTGGCAGGCAGCTTTCACCTCCCTGATGTCTTCACTGGTACTCACACCAAGGGCTGCCGAGCCTGTGGCAATGATTTGATCAACAACAGACAGGGTCTTGCCTGAGGCCAAGTGGATAGCTGTGGGAGATTGAATCTGCGCCAGGGTTTGGCATGTTATCCTGAAACCTGCTGCAAGATGCTCACCCGGTGCGGTCATGGTTGGCGAGGTCAAGGGATCAAAATAACAGATGGCTGTTGCACCGGCCCGAATTTGGGCGTTGGCCCAGGCAACACAGAATTCCTGGTTGATCTTCATGAGATGTTGAAAAAGATCAGGCTGCTCATACATCAAGTCAATATAGGCAGAAAAGCCCATCTGCATGACTGGCAGGGAAAAAGGAGAGATGACTGTACCGATAACCGGTACCTCTCCTTGGGCATTTTCTACAAGCCCTTCAATAATATGCAACATTCTGACAAGGCAGGGTGTGCTGTCTATGTCTGGAATCTGTAAAGAAAGAATATCCTGTTCTGTTGTGATAATGGGTTCGCCGCTGTTAGGCGGGCCATCCTCAAACCAGATAACCTCGCCACCAAAGGCTTCCACCTCCATTGCTGCGTAACAAAAGGGGTTCAGGCAGTCGTGACCATACTTCCGCCGCATGCGCAACTGACCTTCGACCACGTACTCAGCCTTGGAAAAATACTCCTGAATACTCATACCTAATTCTCTGGCACCGTGCATGGTCAGAAGTAAAAAATAAGGCACCCGATCCGGTTCCTGGTGACTCAGGGTTGTGAGTACACGCTCCATAGAGGTCATGCTCATACGTTGCTGTTTATCAGTCATTTCATTTTCCTATTTATCAACATAGTACCAACACAGCGTTCATGTTTTTTACCTCTTCCCAGAGGGAGAGGTGAGAGTGACTCTTTATTGACGATACCCAATAGCCCGAAACAACCAGAAGTCCTTACCAAGAATATCAAACAATAAGGGCATAATCTGCTCCGGTTCTGCATGGAGATCATGATTCTGGATATCTGAGATAAGCTGATAGATCAGCTCAAAATGGATCCTTTTCGAGCGATCTAAATGCACATACGCGCCGTTAGCAGTATTTTCGAGTTTTTCTATCTCCTGCAACCCCACCTTTCCCTTTATTTCTGGTTCACGGGTGTCTCGAAATAAAGCAAATTTTACATCCTTGTGAACAACCACCAGTTGGTTGAAATTTTTAATTCTATGGGCAAAGGAATAGGCATCAGTATTTAAAAACGCCACAGCTGATTTTTTCTGCTCATTTTCCTGCTTACTGTGAATAACCACATGCTCAGGCAGCTTCCGCTTACCAAGATGCAGAAAATCCTGACGAAAGCCATAACAGGGTTGCAAGGCATCAAGGATCAGGCGCAGCTTGCCCAGGTCATCAGTATCGCTGATTATAGTTTTCCTGTCATATGCAGCATCCAGCTGTTGCTGCTTTTGTTCAATATAGGTTGCCACCTCCTGAGAAACAGGCTCAATTGGTTGAACGGTCTTTTTTTCTTCCAGGTTCAAGTGCTGACGCAATGCAGTAATTTCCTGCCAGAGATCCTGCATAGTCTGTTCCACCCGTGCCTCAAAACTCAGGGTTGTGGTGGGCAAAGGAACATCTTCTATCTTATAGCGGTAATAATCTGCTGCACAGTTGAGCACAGCCCGGATAGAACGATGGCTGAGGACGTTCTCTAATTCATCTGACTCAAACAAGGCCTCGCAGTCCAGATCAACCTGAGCCAGCTTCAGGTCCAACATTTTTGCCAATACCTCTTTGTCTGGCAATTCCAGAGGAATCTGATACTGGCCCATCCGTTCTGTCACTGCGGCATCAAAGATTTGGCGAAAATAACGCCAGCGGTCAGGAAAAAGATTAAACAGCATCAGACAATTGGGTACATGAGTGAACAACTCCTTGACAGCCTCCCCAAAACGCACCAACAAAGTCTCATTATATTTGAGTCCTTCCAGTTGATCAAACACTATAATCAAAGGCTCATCTTCTACTGAGAGCCTGCCAAAGACCATCATGGCCTGAAGGGAAAAATCTTCTCTGGTCAGGTCATCTGCCCAGTTGTCCAGCCTGACTTCCTGAAGTTCGTTCTCCAGCAGTTGCTGACCAGCCAACCACCGCCGAACCAGTTCCTTTTTTTGGGGATCAGAATAGCGGCAGTAGCGAATCAAGCCGGTAACAATCTTGCTGGCATAATCGCTGAGGCCGTATTTTTCCTGCCACCATTGCAGGGTTCGTCGCTCAATCTGATCCCAATTCGTTCGTTTGCGTTGCGAGCCTTCCTGGCCCAACACAGAATAAATATTCAATTGGTCCTGGGACAGGTCATGAAGAATCCCCTGTTCTTTTTTGGTCAGTTTCGGCCGGGCCTGCAAATACTCAATAACAATTTTTGCAAAACTGCGGCCCAGGAGATATTCCAGCTGGGAATACTCGGTATCAGGAATCGGCTCAATAAAGGATTCCAGCATCCGACTATAAACATGATAAAAAACCGCTTGTTCATGATTGGGCTGGCGGATAAAAAAGAGGCGATTGGTCTTCAGAGTCTGGCGGGCCAGCCGCATCATCAAATGAGTTTTGCCATTGCCTGCCACACCCAGCACGACCGCGCCCCGGCTTTGCTGATTGGGGTCGGCCTTGATTTCTTCGATCAGGGCAGTGATACGAACATAGGCATCATGGTGGACATCATCCAGGTCTACATGCTGCTGAAACGGGCTGTCAACCCGGGTATTACTAAAGGGATTCGTATGTTTTGCTTTGTTCTTACTGTGTATCTTGTGCTGCATCTTGCGATAAAGTTGAAAGGTGAACAGGGCATCATAACGGGCATTGTGGGCAGCCTGTGTATTAAAATACCGTTGTTTTACCTTGAGGTGCAAGGATTTACTGAGATGTTCCAGAGAATAGGAGGGCAGAGCAGGGAAACAATGCCTTGCCATCTCCCAGGTGCAGAGGAAACGAAAGCCTGGCCAGGACAGACCAGCAGCAGCAAAACTCTTGCGCAGAATCTGCGCATCATGGTCAGCATAATGGCAGACAATGCTCTTTTGTTGCGCAAGTTCGGTGAACCGATGCAGTAATTCAGCAAGCGGGTAGAGGTCATGCCCGACCTGGTGTCCCTTGACAAAGCCTTCAAAGAGCAGGTTGCCTTGGGCATCAAGAATAGCGATTTCGTCAAGGACAGACTGTCCCTCAGTGTCAACAACAATAAAATCAGAGAAAGAACGCATGGGTATAATTATCAAATATCGACAAGCTATTGTTGCTTTATCTTTACAAACATGTTTTGTATATTTTTTACACAGACTATAAACAGCACAGGCAACCTTAACAATACATCCTTGACACTATGAAGAGCAAAGAAACACAACAAAACCGTATCAACGAGTTAAGAGTTAAAATTTATTATACTGAAACACTCCTGGATAATTATAAAGATACCCACCCAGGTCTTTATATGACAAATTCTTATTATTTGGAAAAGTTGCAAAATGAGCTGAAAGAACTGGAGAAATCATGCGTAGATATGATCAATGATAATCAGCGTAAATTTTCCCGGATAAAAGTTCAAGGGGCTGTACGCCTTGATTTTGGATCAAAAAAATATCAGGGGGGGCTTGATAACCTCAGCCTATGTGGCTCCTTTGTTACGGGCGTATTTAAACAATCAAACGGCAATATTTGCAAAATAGAATTCAAAGAGTCTGCTTCGGATACAAAGATTGCTGCCCGCGCCATCGGCTCAATAGTCAGGGCCAGCAACAGCGGCGTTGCCATTGAGTTTATTGCAATGAAACCAGAGAGCTATAATTGGCTGGAAACAAAATTATTAACAAAGGCTGATGATCCTTCGATTTTAGAAGATGAAATTTTTCAACGGAGTATTTATGAATTTGACAATGACCTCGTATACAGCAATACATTTCATTGTAAGAAAAACAAACTGCAAAAATTGCTTGATCTTCCTTAACAGGTAATACTGCTCTTAATAACCCCCTACCCCACAAACAACCGTTCCACCACCTCATGCACAGTACGGACCGGATGCACCTGAATCCCTTTGGCTGCTCCGGCCTCCAGTTGGCGAGAGCTGGAATCCGGCATGAGAAAAGTCTTAAAGCCCAAACGCTGGGCCTCACGGAGACGCAACTCCATCTGGCCTACAGCGCGAATTTCTCCGGCCAGACCAACCTCGCCGCAGACCACGGTGGTGGGCTCAACCACCTTTTCATAGAGGCTGGAAAGCAGAGCCACGATCACGCCTAAATCCAGGGCTGGTTCATCAATGCGGATGCCACCGACAATATTGAGAAAGATATCATGATCAAACAGGGTGACTCCGATCTTCTTTTCCAGAACAGCAGTGAGCAGGGCCAAGCGTTGAGGGTCAGCACCGATAGCGGTCCGGCGGGCTGTTCCCAGGCTGGACGGACTAACCAGGGCCTGCACTTCCACCAGAATGGGGCGGGTGCCCTCAATACTGGGCATGACCACAGAGCCAGGCACATTCACCGGGCGTTCGGCAAGGAACAGGGCCGAGGGATTATCCACCTCAGCAAGGCCGCTTTCCTTCATCTCAAACACGCCGATCTCGTTGGTGGAACCAAAGCGGTTTTTCACGGTGCGCAACACCCGGAAGACCTGACCGCTGTCGCCCTCAAAATAAAGGACCGTGTCCACCATATGCTCCAGGACCCGGGGGCCAGCAATAGAGCCGTCCTTGGTCACATGACCGATCAGAATAATAGGCAGATCAGTGCGCTTGGCCAGATGAACAAACAAGGAGGCGGATTCCCGTACCTGGGTAACAGAACCCGGCGCAGAGGTCACCTCTTCGCTGAACATGGTCTGAATGGAATCCACAGCCAGAAAGGCAGGCCGCACCTCATTACTCAGACCAATGATAGCCTGGACGGAGTTTTCCGCTGCCAGAAAAATATGTTCACTGCGCACGTTCAGTCGTTCTGCCCGCATCCGAATCTGGCCTACTGATTCCTCTCCACTGGCATAGAGCACCTTATGCTTTTGCCCGGCCAGGGCTGCCAGCAGCTGAAGGATCAGAGTGGATTTGCCAATGCCGGGATCTCCGCCGATCAGCACCATGGAACCAGGCACGATACCACCGCCCAAGGTGCGGTCCAGCTCGCTGATTCCGGTGACCAAGCGAACCGGTTCTTCACCGCCCTCTCCGGTCAAAGGAAAGACCTCTGCTGTTGTCCGACCTGTTCGACCAGTACGGAGCTTCTGCTTTATCTGTTCGTTCAGACTGTCCCATTCACCGCATTCCGGGCAACGACCCAGCCATTTCCGGCTTTCATAGCCGCAGGCAGTGCAGAGATAGACTTTTTGTTCTTTAGGGGGCATGGATACTATTTATAACATAAAGGCTAGAAAATGCGAACCTTGAAAAAGAGCCTTTTTAAGGCAGACTGAAGAAAAAACCACTTTTTTATCTGCACAGAGTGGATAATTTCTCATTTTCCTTGACATCAAATCCGTTCCTTGGTAATTGACATAACGTTTTAAATATTCATGCGGTTGCAGTGTTGCCGCTGGTGAATTGTTGAAACAGCAAAACAGCACGCATAAAATTTGCAGGCGCGTAGCTCAGTGGGAGAGCGCTACCTTGACATGGTAGAAGTCGGCGGTTCGAAACCGCCCGTGCCTACCAATTTACAGAAAGGCTAAGGGTTGGCGAGAAGATCACCGACTTATTAGCCTTTCCTTTTTTATATTTTGTTGTCCCGCCCCAAAGGGCAGGATGAGAATTATTCAGCAGGCTTTCTGAGTAGATAGCATGAGCGATATATCCATATCCATATCCATAGCCGGAGAAGAAGCCAGAACGGTTGCTGCCGGTATTTCAGCGCAGGAGGCATTAAAAGAACTGCTCTCCAAAAAACAGCGTAAACAGGCAATCGCAGCGTTGTGCAACGGAGAACTCACAGACTTGTCAACGCCCTTGCAGGCTGATACGGTGATTGAACCTGTTCTGGCCAGCTCTGATGAAGGTTTGCATATTCTTCGCCATTCCTCAGCCCATATTATGGCCCAGGCCGTAAAAGAACTCTATGGGCAGGATGTGAAGGTGGCTATCGGGCCAGCTATTGAAGACGGGTACTATTATGATTTTGATCGTGATACCGCCTTTACCCCGGATGATTTTACCGCCATTGAAGAGCGGATGGCGGCCATTGTTAAAGCACGTCTGCCGTTTGAGCGACGGGTAATGCCGGTGGCTGAGGCCATTGCTTTTTTTACAGAGCAGGGTGAAATGTATAAGGTGGAGCTGCTCAAAGATCTGGAAAAAGAGGGCAAAGAAAGCGTTTCACTGTATCAGCAAGGTGATTTTATAGATCTCTGTCGAGGGCCACATATTCCAGACACATCCTGGATGAAGAGTTTTAAGCTGCTACGGGTAGCTGGCTCGTATTGGCGTGGGGATGAAAAAAGCCCCATGCTGACAAGAATTTACGGCACAGCCTTTTTTGACAAAAAAGATCTGAAAAAGTATCTTAACCGTCTTGAAGAAGCCAAGAAACGTGATCATCGTAAATTAGGCAAGCAGCTTGGCCTTTTTACGATTCAGGATGAAGTTGGTCCAGGCTTGATCCTCTGGCAACCGCGTGGTGCTCTGCTCCGTAAGTTAATTGAGGATTATTGGAAGGATGCCCATTATAAGCATGGGTATGATTTGCTGTACACGCCCCATATTGCCCGCCAGGATCTCTGGAAAACTTCCGGACACCTTGATTTCTATAGCGAGAATATGTATTCTGCTATGGAGATTGATGAGGTTGCCTATCAGCTCAAGCCCATGAATTGCCCCTTTCATATCGGGGTCTATAATGCTACCAAGCATAGCTATCGCGAATTTCCTGTCCGGTGGTGTGAGTTAGGTACCGTCTATCGCTATGAGCGCACCGGAGCCCTCCACGGCCTGATGCGGGTGCGTGGCTTTACTCAGGATGATGCTCATATCTTTTGCCGTCCTGATCAGCTTGAGGAAGAAATTTTTAACATCATAGATCTCAATCTCCAGGTGCTCAAGACCTTTGGTTTTGTTGATTATGATGTGTATCTATCCACCAAACCGGAAAAATATGTAGGCAGTGATGAACATTGGGATCTTTCCACCAAGGCCCTGCAACAGGCAATGGACAAGAAAGGCCTTGCTTACGAGATAGATCCAGGAGAAGGAGTTTTTTACGGTCCCAAAATTGATATCAAAATTAAGGACCAGTTGGGCCGGTCCTGGCAGTGTTCCACCATTCAGGTTGACTTTAATCTTCCTGAGCGTTTCGGCATGACCTACACAGGTCAGGATGGCAATGAGCATCAGCCGATTATGATCCATCGTGCGTTGATGGGTTCCCTTGAGCGCTTTATCGGCGTATTGATTGAACATTACGCTGGAGCCTTTCCCCTCTGGATGGCACCGGAGCAGGCAAGGATTTTAAATATAACCGACACCCAGGCCGAGTATTGTACACAGGTTTATGCAGAATTGCGTAAGGCCGGAGTTCGGGTTGAGCAGGATCTGCGAAATGAGAAACTCAATTATAAGATCCGGGAAGCCCAGATGATAAAGACACCGTATATGTTGATTATCGGTGATCGGGAAATGGAAGAAGGTACCGTGACCGTACGTAAGCGTAACGGTGACAACCTGCCCCCCATGACACCGCAGGAATTTGCGGGCTTGGTGAGCCAGGAGTGTGAACAGGGGATAGCCTGACAGGCTGTATAGGTATTGGATTAATCAGGAGGATCCGAACATTAAACGTAGAGGCAGAAAACTTCCGCAGAAGCAAGAGATTAAGGTTAAGGTCAACGATGCAATTCGTTATCCCGAGGTGCGATTGATCGGGGCTGAAGGTGAACAGATCGGTATTGTTTCTACTGCAAAGGCTCGTTATATTGCAGATGAGGCAGGACTTGATCTGGTTGAAGTCTCAGATAAGGCCAAACCTCCGGTTTGTCGGGTGATGAATTATGACAAATACCGGTATGAGCTGAAGAAAAAGCAGCAGGAAGCAAAGAAAAAGCAGACGACCATCGACACAAAAGAGATCAAATTTCGTCCTAAGACTGAGGAGCATGACCTGGATTTTAAGATCAAGAAGATACGAAAATTTCTTGAAAAGAAAAATAAGGTCAAAGTAACCATGCAGTTTCGCGGTCGGGAAATCATCTATGCTCAATCCGTTGGCATTGAAGCTATTCAAAAGATCGCTGATAATCTGCGTGAAGATTGCGTGATCCTGCAGGAGCCGAAAATGGAAGGGCGACAGCTTATTATGTTTGTCGGCCCGAAAACCTGATTCACCCAGAACGATCAAGAAAAGTATCAATTGAATGAGCCGCTGCAATGTTGTACAGGCTCTTGAACGATAAGGACAAATATCATGCCAAAGATGAAAACCAACCGGGGAGCGGCCAAGCGTTTTAAAGCAACTGGCTCCGGTAAGATTCGGAGAAGTAAGGCCTTTACCTCACATATTCTGACCAGTAAATCATCCAAGCGGAAACGGAATCTGCGTCAGAACGGATTGATTGATGCTGCTGACACCAAAGCAGTGAAGCGTATGCTGCCTTATTTCTAATCCAGAGAGATTCTGGTGTAGAATTGTAGGGGGGCAGACCTGCGTGCCTGCCCGGTGTACAAGGGCAAACACATAGGTTCGTCCCTACAGCACCCGAAATAATGGGTAGAATATTTCTTATTGAATCACTGAAAGATCAATTATTCGTAATACATGGAGTGCAAGGATGCCACGCGTAACACGCGGGTTTAAGGCCCGCCGCAGAAGAAATAAAGTTTTAAAATTAGCCAAGGGATATCGGGGCGGCAAGAGCCGTTTGTATCGCACAGCCACAGAGGCTGTTGATCGTGCCCTCTGCTATGCCTACCGGGACCGGAGAACCAATAAACGGAATTTCCGTCGTCTCTGGATTACCCGTATCAATGCAGCTGCTCAAATGAACAACACCAGCTACAGCAAGTTGATCCATGCTTTAAATAAAGCAGATATTGAACTTGATCGTAAGGTGCTGTCCAACCTCGCTATTGTTGATCCCAACGCATTTACCGAGGTTGTTAAAGCTGCTGGCCTTGAAACTGCTGCCTGTAACTGAGAGACAACGCATACAATGGAAAACAGACTGCAAAGCCTGAAAGCCGAAGCTGTCCAGGCTTTGTCTGCCATCAATGGTCAGCAGGACCTGGAAGCATTCCGGGTGAAATTCCTTGGCCGTAAAGGTCTTCTTTCCTCTGTGATGAAGGAACTGAGTCAGGTGCCAAAGGAAGACCGGCCACGTCTTGGTCAGCTTGCCAATAGCGTAAAGAAAGCGGTGGAATCACTTTTTCTTGAGAAAAAGGAAGAGATCACAGCAGGTGAGCAGGCTCACGGGCCTGATGCTGTTGATCTCAGCCTGCCTGGTCGTTTTCTTCCAGCTGGTAAGCTGCATCCTGTCACTCAGGTGATGGAAGAAATCTGTTCTGTTTTTGAAGGCATGGGCTTTGCTGTTGCTGAAGGGCCGGATGTTGAAACGGATTATTACAACTTTGAGGCCCTGAATATCCCCAAGCATCATCCTGCCAGGGATATGCATGATACCTTTTACGTGTCAGACTCGCTGTTGCTCCGGACCCATACCTCGCCCATGCAGGCCAGGATTATGGAAAATCAGGATCCTCCTCTCCGTTATATTGCTCCGGGCAAGGTTTACCGTTGTGATTCTGATATCACCCATACCCCCATGTTTCATCAAGTTGAGGGGTTTCTGGTTGACCGTACAGTCTCCTTTGCTGATCTGAAAGGAGTGCTCACCACCTTTACCCGTCGTATCTTCAAAGGCGATCTGCCCCTCCGTTTTCGGCCCAGCTTTTTTCCTTTTACGGAACCCAGTGCAGAAGTAGATATTGCCTGTGTTATCTGTGAAGGTGCGGGCTGTCGAGTCTGCAAGCGAACCGGGTGGCTGGAAATTCTGGGAGCAGGCCTGATTGATCCAGAGGTGATGAAAATGGTTGGGTATGATCCTGATGAGTTTTCTGGCTTTGCCTTTGGCCTTGGCGTAGAACGGATTGCTATGTTAAAATTCGGCATTGATGATATTCGCCTGTATTACGAAAACGATCTCCGCTTTCTTCGGCAGTTCTAATACTCCTCCGTCTGTAACATAACTGTTACGCTGTTTTCTCAAACAGATGTATTCTTTTTATGATTTTTTCTTTTCTTGATAACGCGTTCGTTCCGATCTGTTTATACCAAGTGCTGAAATATGAGCGAAGACATACGATGGAAACAACGCTTTTCCAATTATCAAAAAGCGTTGAGGCAGCTACAAAAATTTATAGACAAAGGCGAGCTATCTGAACTTGAAGAGCAAGGCTTGATCAAATCTTTTGAATATACCTATGAACTTGCCTGGAATACGTTAAAGGATTTTCTTGAGTTCCAAGGACATTCCGATATTTTTGGTTCACGGGATGCTATTCGAAAAGCATTTCAGCTGGATATTATAGAAGACGGCGAAGTTTGGATGGATATGATTAAGAGCAGAAACAGGACATCGCACACCTATAATGAAGATACGGCAAAGGAAATAAGCAAAACAGTAATTTCCGTGTATTATCATGCTTTTCAAAAAATGAATGATAAGCTTGATTCATTAAAGGATAATGATCAGTAATTACGCATAACAACACAATGAAATATGGGCTTTCACGGAAAAATGTCGATAACATAAAAAGGGTATTCGCAAGATTCAAAGAAGTGAACCAGGCGATTTTATACGGTTCCCGTGCAAAAGGGAATTATAAACCAGGATCAGATATCGACATAGCCTTAAAAGGGGAAAAACTGAATTTACGTCTGCTCAATAAAATTGATTTTGATTTGGACGAACTTTTTTTACCGTACACATTTGATATTTCCATTTACGACCACATAAGCAATAAAGATTTAGTTGCGCATATTCAACGAGTCGGAAAAATTTTATATAAAAAGAACTCCGTACAACAGGATCATAAGTAACCCATGAAATTCACCCTTAGCTGGCTTGGTACGTATATTTCTCTTGACGGTCTGACTCCTGAACAGCTGGCGGAACGCCTGACTATGCTGGGTCTGGAAGTTGATGCGGTAGAGGAACTCTATGTCGGCCTTGATGCTATCCAGACAGCCAAAGTCCTTTCCGTGGACAAACACCCTAATGCTGATCGCCTGAGCCTTTGTGAAGTTGAGATCGGTGACAAGACCGTGCCCATTGTCTGTGGTGCCTCCAATGTACGGCCCGACTTGATAACAGCCATTGCCCGTCCTGGTGTAACCTTACCCGGTGGGATGAAAATCAAAAAGGCCAAGGTGCGGGGCGAGGTCTCAATGGGGATGCTCTGTTCCTGGCGGGAACTGGGCATTGGTGAGGAACATGCCGGTATTATTGAGCTGGATTCCACGCTGGCCTCTGGACAATCCCTGTCAGAGGTTCTGGAACTCTCTGACACCATGATTGAGATTGATCTCACGCCTAATCGCCCGGATTGCGCAGCGGTTCTTGGTATTGCCCGTGAGGTGGCTGGTTTTACCGGGCAAAAAGTACAACATCCTGTCTCATCATTACCTGAACTCACAGAATCAAGCACCGAGTTTACGGTCAAGATCAACGAACCAGAACTCTGCCCACGTTATGCTGCCTGTAAATTGACCAATGTTACGATTAAGCCTTCCCCGTGGTGGTTGCAACGCCAGCTGCTGGCAGTGGGCATGCGGCCTATTAATAATATTGTTGATATTACCAATTTCGTGATGCTGGAATACGGCCAGCCTCTTCACGCCTTTGATTTTCAAGAGCTTGCAGGAAGCACTATTGAGGTTCGTTGTCCGCACCCCGAGGAAACTACGTTTACAACTCTGGATGATACAGAGCGAACAACAGATCCTGAAATGTTGATGATCTGTGATGCTGACAAGCCTGTTGCTGTAGCTGGGGTCATGGGTGGTTTGCATTCGGAGGTCACAGAAAAAACAACAGAAATTCTCTTGGAGTCTGCTTGTTTTGACCCGATTTCTGTGCGTCGTACAGCTCGTAACCTCAACCTTTCCACCGAGGCCTCCTTTCGTTTTGAGCGAGGAGTGAACCCAGATGGCGTGACCGAGGCAATGGAGCGAGCTGTCCAGCTGATCTGTGAGCTGGGTGATGCTCAGGCTGGCAATGGTGTCGATCTTTATCCGGGTAAGAAAGCGTTGCTGCAACTGGATCTGCGGATTGAGCGGGTGAATACCCTGCTGGGAATTACGCTCACTGGACATGAAATAGCTGCTTATCTGCGCGGTATTGATTTTACCGTGGGCGCTGAAGAGAGTCCGGTGCTGGCTGTCACTGTTCCTGCCTTTCGGGTGGATATTGAGCGAGAAGTTGATCTGGTTGAAGAGTTGGCTCGCCTGGTGGGTTATAACGAGATTCCCACAACCCGCCCAGCCATTGCCATGGATTATCCCCAACACGATGCCTTGCGTATACTGCGAAAGGAGATTGCTGCTGTTTTGGCCAGTGCAGGTTTTTATGAGGCGATTAACTACTCCTTTGTCAGTGAAAAGCATGCAGAGATGCTGGACATTGGAGCGGATGATAGACGCAGAAGTTACGTGCGCCTGGTTAATCCGCTGACCGAGGATCAGGCTGTGATGCGAACCATGCTCCTGCCAGGTATTCTGGAAAACATCCGTCGTAATATCAATTTTCAACAATCTGATATTCGTCTTTTTGAGATCGGTAAGGTCTTTACCCAACAAGGGGAAATTGAGCAGCCCAATGAACGCTATCAGCTCTGTGCAGTTATCAGCGGTGCTCGTTATCCTGCCGCTTCTCCGCTTTATTTTTCTGAAGATCAGGCTGATATTTATGATATGAAAGGTGCTGTTCGTCGCCTGATTGAATCCTTACGTTTGCAAGGACGTTCTGGTGGCGATATTGAGTTTCAGGCTCTTGAAACAGCAGATAACGGATCAAATGCACCATATGCTGATATGAATTTTTCCCTTGCCATTATGGATGGACAAGATCAGCTTGGCCTGATTGGTCAATTGAGCAAAAAAGCAGCCCAGGCTTTTTCTATTAAGCAAGCTGTCTATTTTGTTGAGCTGGATTTGGATGCTCTGCTGGAGTTGCCCAAAAGCGAAAAAGCGTTTACCCCATTATCCCGTTACCCATCGGTGAAGCGAGATATTGCTTTACTGGTGCCGGAAAGCGTGGGTGCTGGGGAGTTGTTGCAGGAAATACGTGCCCATAAAAAACAACAGGTTGTTTATGCTGATATTTTTGATGTCTACAGTGGTAAGCCCATTGATGAAGGTATGAAAAGCGTTGCCTTAACTGTGACCTATCGTTCTGATGAAAAAACTCTGGATGATGCAACAGTTGATGGCTTTCATGAAAAAATAGTAAATGCACTGATGACCCGCTTTGGCGGACGATATCGGGAAGGAAGAGAGTCATGAAAAAAGAAACACCAAGTAAATCCAACGAAAAGAAGGGCAATGTCACTCGAAAGGAGCTGGCTGCTGCAATTAACAAAGAGCTTGACCTGTCCCAGCGTAATTCTGCTGAACTGGTTGATACGATCTTTGCTTCTATGAAAAAAACTCTGGTCAGCGGGGAGTCGTTAAAACTGGTTCAGTTTGGCACCCTGACTGTACGTGATAAGTCTCCCCGTCGCGGTCGCAATCCCCGCACTGGCGAGTCTATGATGATCACCAAGCGAAAAATGGTTTCTTTCCGTCCCTCCAAACGCCTGCGTGAGATGCTGAATCAGTAAACTGGTTGCGTTAAACGCTATGTAGAGCAACTGCTTTGCCCTCCTTTACAAAGGGGAGGGCAAAGCAGTTTGATTCTTTTCAATTTTCCTTTCTGTTCATTAAGAGAGGCCTATCTGTATTTTCCTCACGCCGCTCTCCTTGACCACCCGAATGAATGATATCTTTATACATTGAACGCCTCGATATCAATGTACAAAGAATTTTCATTTTCTTTCTTCTGCTGTATACTTTCAGAATACTGCTGTGTATGCACCTTTTTTTTGAGCTGACAAGGGAAAAATCAACTGTGCAAAGCGTAAAAATTGATTATACTTCCCGGTTTCATACGATGTTGTCACAGGACAAAAGATTTTGGAGCCTGTTAAGGGATAGACAAGATACATTTATGGGAGAATATTATGGAAAGTGAGGTTGTAGAGCAGGCAAAAGAAGAGATGGAGGAAAGGGTTGATGCCTTCAAGCGGGAGTTGACCAGGATTCGTACCGGTCGTGCTTCAAGAACCCTGCTGGATGGTATTAAAGTTGATGCCTATGGTTCCAGTATGCCTGTTGATCAGGTAGCGACGATCACTATTCCGGAAAGTCGAATGATTGTGATTCAGCCCTGGGATCCACAGATGCTGGCTGTGCTGGAAAAGGCCATCATGACCTCTGATATCGGCCTGAACCCAATGAATGACGGTAAGGTTATTCGAATGGAGATACCACAGCTTACTGAAGAACGGCGTAATGAGCTGGTCAAGCAGGTTAAAAAGATTGCTGAAGAATACAAGGTTGGTGTGCGGAATAGCCGCCGGGATGCCAATGATACCTTTAAGAAGCAGAAAAACGATAAAGAAATCACTGAAGACGATATGTTTCGCTACCAGGAAGAAGTGCAAAAGATCACAGATGAGTTTGTTGCTCGCATTGATGAGATAACTGCTGGTAAAGAAAAAGAGGTTATGGAGGTCTAACCTCTATGGGCATTATGCGTGAAATACAACACCTGGATCCGCTTCCCCGGCATGTGGCCATTATCATGGACGGTAATGGCCGCTGGGCTCAGCAGCGTCGCCGCCCCCGCCTTTTTGGTCATAAGGCCGGGGCTGATTCTGTGCGCGAGGCTGTGGAAACAGCTCGTAAGATCGGGATCCGGCACCTGACGCTGTATGCCTTTTCCACTGAGAATTGGCAACGTCCAAGCCTGGAGGTTAAGGGGCTCATGGGACTGCTTAAGAATTATCTCCAGTCTGAGTTGGATACTATGAAGGAAAACGGGATTCGGCTGGAATGCTTTGGTCAGAAGGATCGGCTTCCTGATGATGTCCGTAATATGCTGGACAGCGTCATTGCTGCAACAAAAGACTCTTCCCAGCTCTGCTTGAATCTTTGCCTCAGCTATGGTTCACGGGCTGAGATGATCCGGGCTGTTCAGGAGATAAGCCGGAAATGTGCAGAGGGTGAGCTGAAGTCTGAGGATATTGATGACCAGTTGTTCAGTGACCATCTCTATTCCACAGGACAGCCTGACCCGGATTTGTTGATCAGAACCAGCGGAGAGCAACGGCTCTCCAACTTTCTGCTTTGGCAGCTTTCCTACGCAGAACTGTATTTTACAGAAATACCATGGCCAGAGTTTCGCAGGGATCAGTTCCTTGCAGCTTTAGAAGAATACGCAGGCCGGCAGCGGCGTTTCGGGAAAACCGGCGCACAGACAGAAACTGCCAACTCCTGATTTTTTTGATCCCTTTTACCTGCAAGTACGAGCGCTCCTTTGGAGTCACTCGGCCAGCTTTCATGTTTTGGTGTCCCCTCCAGCGGGGAGGAGTAGGGATTTATCTGAAAGAATTTTTTTAGCGAGATATTATGAATCGTGTGATTCCTGGCCTGTTCATGGTGATCCTGTGGCTACTGCTGCTTTTTGCGGCCTCTCCCTTTCTCTTTTGGTGCGCCCTGACCATTGGTACCGCTCTTGCCTTGCATGAATTTTTTCGTATGGTTGGTAAAACTCCAGGAACAGGCATTCGGGTCCTGACCGTGTTGACCTGTCTGATCCCAATGCTGGCAGCTGCTGATGGCAATCCTACAGAGGTGCTGATTGGTAGCTACCTTGCCCTGTTGGGTCTGATTCTGTTGACCATCTTTTTTTATACCCGTTTTACCGATGCCTTGGCCTTTTTGACCCATTCCGGTTTTGCGGTGTTTTATGTAACACTCTGTTCTGCCTTTCTGGTTTTGCTCCGTTACGTTGAGGACGGGAGTTGCTGGCTGTTAGTATTAACTGTCATTACAGCTGGTTCTGATACCGGAGCATATTACGTTGGCCGAACCTGTGGCAAAAAAAAGCTCTGTCCCAGTATCAGTCCGGGTAAAACTATTAACGGGGCAATTGGCGGGATTCTGGCTGCGATGTTCAGTGCCAGTCTGTTAGGAGTCTTCCTCCTGCCCGAGGTTGGCTGTCTTGCCTTGGCTCTGGTTGCAGCCCTGCTGGCTTTTGTGGGTATTGCCGGTGACCTGACTGAGTCCATTATAAAGCGTGGAACCGGGATCAAGGATTCTGGCACTCTGCTGGGAGGACATGGTGGGATTCTGGATCGGATTGACAGCCTGCTTGTGACAGCACCTCTCCTTTATCTGCTGATTTTTTCTGGAGTTATCTGATGAAATCTCTTTCTCTGCTCGGTTCCACGGGGTCTATTGGTAAAAATGTGCTCAACGTGGTGCGTTCCTTTCCTGGTCACTTTCGAATTGTTGGTCTTTCCGCAGGGCGGAATATTGAAGAGCTTGCCAGCCAGGTACAGGAGTTTCAGCCAGAGTGCATCTCTGTTGCTGATCAGGAGTTGGCCTCTCAATTCACTGCCCTGTTACCAGCGGAATACCAGGAACGGGTTTTTTGGGGCGATGAGGGCAACCAGAAGATTGCCACTATTCCGGCAGCTGAGATGGTTGTTTCTGCGGTGGTGGGAGCTGTGGGACTCCTGCCCACCTTGGCGGCAATCAGGGCGGGCAAGGATATTGGGTTGGCCAATAAAGAGACCCTGGTTATGGCCGGGCACCTGGTTATGCAGGTTGCGGCAAAGCATAAGGTAGCTCTTCTTCCCATTGATTCTGAGCATTCAGCTATTTTTCAGGCTCTGGAGGCTGGGCGTCACCAAGATATAGGAAAAATTATCCTGACTGCTTCAGGTGGCCCCTTTCGGGGCTTGGACAAAGAAGAATTACATCATGTCACCCCGGAACAGGCCCTGGCCCATCCTAACTGGGACATGGGGCGCAAAATCTCCATTGATTCGGCAACCATGATGAATAAGGGGCTGGAGGTTATTGAGGCCTGCTGGCTTTTTGATGTGCCTGTGGAAAAGATCAGAGTGGTTGTTCATCCGGAATCCATTGTTCACTCTCTGGTGGAGTATATTGACGGCTCTGTTATGGCCCATTTGGGGGTACCGGATATGCGTATTCCCATTGCCTATGCACTGTCCTACCCGGAGCGCTTGCCCCTGAATCTCTCCCGACTCAGTCTTTCCGATTGCGGGAATCTCAGTTTTGAACAACCTGATTACGAGCGCTTTCCGGCCTTGGACCTTGCCTTTCAGGTTATGCGAGAGGGTGGGGTAAAACCGGCTGTCCTTAATGCAGCCAATGAGGTGGCTGTTGCTGCCTTTCTTGAAGTAGAGATCAGGTTTAGTGATATCACCTCAATTGTTGCTGCAACTCTGAATCGTTTTGCGCCGGGTGATGATCTTAACCTTGAGGCTATTCTAGCAGCAGATGCCCAGGCCCGGGAGGCTGCCCGGCAAGAAATTGCCCAGCGGGTATTGGCTGAGTACTCGTAACACGAAAGCGGACCAAGGCTATGGAAATTTGAATATGCGGAGCAGAGCTGATCTCTCATGAAAACATGCTCCCTCTGGCAACTGGGTGGCACGTTGCATGTGGTTTCTGTCCTGAATAAAGACACACAACGTTTGAGATTGATCTGCCGGTTTATAAGCCCATCTTGTTAAGAGTGAGCAAAATTCTTTCTGTAACAGAAAGAAAAAGTTGTTTTTTTGGGAAAGAAGGGGTATAAAAAATTGTATTAAAAAAAGAAAGGACGGGCAGAAAGTTGAACTTTCCGCTTTATGAAACGAAGGCAGCTGAAATTGGAGGAAATATCATCAGAAAAAGGAGGATATGAGTTTCAGCTGCCTTCCCCTTATAGTCAACTGCACAATCTTGATTTTGTCAATTGAATTTTTCAGCGATTTTCTGAATTTGGAATCATTGTGATGGTCTGGCTTGTATAGCCCCTGCCATATCTTTATCCTTCCTTGCATCACGTCTCTTTAAACATTGCTCTTATTTTATACGGCAGGCCAGCCTGCCTTAAAAAGCACAAGATTGTAGATGAGGTTTTCCAGGTCTTGGATTGTCTGAACACTGCGCCCTGTTTCCGACTGAATATGGTGCAACGGTGGTGTACAATGCGGTATTGTAAACTTCACATGCCACATATGAAGCCTGCAATGTAACGTTGCAAGCTTACAATGAGCCATGTTAAGCTTACATTGAGGCGTTGTAAGCGTGCAATGGGACGTTGCATGTTTACAACGAGGCATTGTAAACACAAAAAAGGACAAGTAAAACAGTACAGGAGGTTGTTATGGCACGTTTTCCTCGACGCGAAGCAGACATCAGGATTCTGGTACAGAACATCATTGCCGGGCTTACAGACAATCCAGACTTTCCCAATCCACCTGTTACACCGACGCAATTGCAGACTCTTCTGGATAATTCCATCGCTCTGGAGGAGACCCAGGTTGCGGCACTGGCCGCATCACAACAGGCTACCGAGGCCAAGCAGGCTGGAAATGACAAAATGATTTCAGCGGCAAAAAGCGTTCTCAACTATGCCGAGGATACAGTGGACGGCAATGACGCCAAACTGGCGGCTCTGGGCTGGAGCGGCAGGGCAGAGCCGACCCCGCTCCAGGCTCCGGGACAGCCCAGGATGCTGGAGACTCCAAAGAAGGGCCGGGCTGGCTTTTTCTGGACTGGAAGAAATCCCCGGACGGCGGCAAATCGGCCTTTTACCGGGTTGAACGACGGGAACCGTCTGCCGAGGAATGGGTGATGGTCGGCACGGCTCTGGAAACCGAGATCACCCTGAATAATCAGGAACGTGGTAAGGAGTGGGAGTATCGGGTTATCGCAGTAAACAAGGCTGGTGAGAGTGAGCCGAGTAATACGGTGAGTGCGGTGTTGTGATAGGTTGAATCATGGAGCCGGGATTGACTGCCCGGCTCTGTTTATTTTAGATAACGTTACATTATGCGACACTGTTATAACGTTTTAGTTCAGCGAGTCCGCTGGAACGTCTGGTTATTTATTTTTATTTAATATTTTTCTACTCTCTTCGATGATATGTTCAACAAATTTCTTCTCTGCTTCTTCTCTCGGCAAGTCTGTATGATATAAAATCATAGAACCATCTTGACAGTCCCAAAGCTCTCTTAACCAGCAGAATATATGTTCTAAACCTAAGTTATCTCCAACGTACTCATTATCAGGTATTTCATCTTCTATTTCATGATGGATGTTCGAGTATAGAAACTCTGCACCTTTCTGAGGGGAAAGCTCATTGTTGACAATACGTTTTAAGGTGAGGTTCAAAAGATAATTTGCTGCTTCAAGCTTTGTAGGTTCTTGTATGCCCATCTTTTTTACTGCACTAACAAAAAGAGGGCCGACCTCATACATATCTGGACTTTTGATAAAAAACAATTCCCCTAACTCTTCATTGTAGAATCCTTCATCTAACCATTCATTGGCAAGTTGTTTAATTCTATAGGCCGTGATCTTTTTGAGCTTATAAAGACTTATGGCTTCAAGTGGGGTCATTTATTTTGGTCAAATAACAGGATATTAAAGGGGAAAACATGCAAAGCTGAGTACTCATTGTGTCTGTGTCATCTTTAACCATCTTGAATGAAAAGTAAACAGGAAACTACTGTTGACGGAAAGACGAATCGGCTGAAAATCGCTTTCGGAAGGCTATCTGCAGGCTAATTGCAGGCTTGCGGGCTTGCGGGCTGCAAATGGTTCAGTGTAGATCGTTTTGGAGCGGCGGGAAAGTGGGAAAAAATCGGGTACACGCTGACCATGTACCCGAACACCTCAAAAGAAACCACCATCCCGGTTACGCAACCCTTTGGACCTCCCGGAGTGACCCGTCATGCGCGTCAGTCTGCTCATTCCCTTTTTTCGATAGGCTTGTAGATACGCCAGCAAAAAAAATGCACATCGCATATCGTGTGGCTCCCTTATTCCAAGGAGGCAGGGGCTATTTCTTCACCAAGCTCACAAGGAAAAGGAGGATGATCGCCCCAACTACAGCAGTGACCAAGGAGCCGATCAGATCATTTCCAACCGATATTCCGAGCTGCCCAAAGGTCCAGCCGCCAATCACTGAGCCGATGATACCGACAACCATGTTCACGATCAGTCCGGAACCGCCACCCTTAATAACTTTACCAGCCAACCAACCGGCCAATGCGCCAAGACCGAGAAAAATCAACAGCGACATAAGATCCATCATCCACCTCCTTGTTTAAGAGCACCTGTTACATGAAAATCCGTTGAACTTTCATGCAATATTATCCCACCACAGAGGTGGCGGGACAAAATTAATTAATGATGCAATGCTTGGCAAAATCAACAGCCTCGCTTGCAGACCAGTCTGCTTTCGGTTTATCCCGCATGTTCTGACACCACCGCTCACTACCCACTGTTGCAGGACAGCCTGAAAGCATAAGTGCCACTCCGGCCAGGACAACACCACAGATAATTCTCTTCAGTACGTTCATAGCTTCTCTTCTCCTGTTGTAAATATAATGATTGATTAAAAATAAAAGAGCTAAGATTTTCGCTCCTGACTCGACTGGCTTGGCCTTCTGCCTTGACCATTTCGGCGCGAAGAGGCTCTCTGATTCCCCTTCTTGCCACCCTTATGACTATATTTGCTGCTTCCTTTATTGCTTCCTTTAGGTGGCTTGACCAACAACTCTTCTTCCGGAAGCGTACAGTCCAATGACCTGCCAATATACTCCTCAATATCTGGAAGCTGAAACGCCCCTTCCTCACAGGCAAAGCTGATAGAAATCCCGCTCTCCCCTGCCCTGCCTGTCCTGCCGATTCGATGGACATAATCTTCCGGCTCATAGGGTAAGGTGTAATTCACCACATGACTGATGCCGTCAATGTGGATTCCCCGGCCAGCCACGTCTGTGGCAATCATCACGCCATTGGTATTGGAACGAAAGCTTTCCAGCCGGTTCATACGTTTTTTCTGCGGTACATCACCGGTTAATAAAATAGCATTGATCCCATTCCGCTGCAAGCGATCATTCAGGCGGGCAGCTTCGCTCTTCATATTGGTAAAAACCATGATCCGCTCATGCTCCTGAGTAGTAATCAGGTTATACAGTACATGATACTTTTCATCACTGGTCACGGTATAAACAATCTGACGTACCGTATCCACAGCCACCTGTTCAGGCGCACTCTCAATGGAAACCGGTTTTACACACCATTGCGAGGCCAGATGCTTGACCTCCTCGGTCAGGGTTGCGGAAAAAAGCATGGTCTGACGCTGCTCTTTGGGCGGCGTCTTATAGATAATCCGCCGGACATCAGGAATAAAGCCCATATCCAGCATCCGATCCGCCTCATCAATGACCATTATTTTGGTCTGTCGGAGATCAATAATCTTTTTTGAGGCATAATCCAACAAACGTCCCGGCGTTGCAACCAAAACATCAACAGGACGCTCCCCCAGCATCCGTTCCTGCTTCTGATAATCCGTCCCCCCATAAACTGCCACAATACGCAGCGGCGAATACCTGGACAGTGCCTTACCGTCCTTGGTAATCTGCATGACCAGTTCTCTGGTCGGAGCAATAATCAGAGTCCGGGGACATCCAGACTTTCGCCAGGGAGGTTTATTTTTTTCCTGTCGTTGCTGCCTGTTTTCAGAGATCAGACGGGTAAAGACTGCTATCAAAAAAACAGCACTTTTGCCGGTTCCGGTGCCTGCCCGAGCAATAATATCTTTTCCTGCTATAGCATCAGGCAGGGCCTTTTCCTGGATTGGTGTGCAGTATTTAAAATCAAGATCAGCAATGGCATGCATCAGCCCAAAAGGAAGCGAGAAATCATGAAAGCGGCTCTTGCCCTCCACAGGATCAACAGGAAATTGTTCCAGGGTCCAGCGGGGCTTTTTCTTTTTTGGCCTGTGGATGGGTTGGTTTTGATCCCCTTTTTGAGGCCTTTTTTGAAGCCCTTTTGCTTTTTTTTGCTGCTCTTGAGTCTGAGGGCCAGTCCGTATCTCAGAGCTGGCATGAGTACCTGCCTGTTGAACATGCCCAGCATGTTCAACATATTCAACATATTCAACACAAGAATCTGTTTGAGACCCTCCCTTTTTCTTGTTCTTATCTGATCCGGCAAGGCGTTTCAGTTTTCGTCCAGCTTTAAGAAGAAATTGTTTTATCATATTTCAATGCTCATGCTGCCTTCTTGCTTGAATAACCTGCATCAAGAGCAAGATCCCCATCCCGCAAAGCCAGGTAATCATCAAAGTCCATCATTTCATCAACAATGTGGTCAGGAAAAAACTCAATAATCCTGTTTGCCACTGTGGAAACAAACTGATGATCATGGGAGGAAAACAGGACAGCCTCGGAATAAGAAATCAGGGCATTATTCAGTGAGGTGATGGACTCCAGATCCAGATGATTGGTCGGTTCATCCAGAATCAGGACATTAGCCCCGGACAGCATCATTCGGGAAAGCATACAACGCACCCGCTCGCCGCCGGAAAGAACCGAGGTCTTTTTCATGGCCTCTTCACCGGAAAAAAGCATTCTGCCCAGAAATCCCCGAACAAAACTCTCATCTTCCTTGGCTGAGGCAAACTGACGGAGCCAGCCCACCAGATCAAGTCCGTCATCCTTAAAATATTCAGCATTCTCATTGGGAAAATAGGAATGGGTAATGGTCACGCCCCAACGAAAAGAGCCACTGTCTGGTTCCAGCTCACCCGCCAAAATCTGAAACAGGGTGGTTTTGGCTAAACTGTTGGATCCGGCAAAGACGATCTTATCCCCTTTATTCACAGTCAGATCAAAATCCTTAAACATGGAAACACCATCAACTTCCTTGCTTAACCCTTCAATTTCCAGAATCACATCACCGCAGGGACGTTCTGGCTTGAATTCAATATAGGGGTATTTCCGGGAAGAAACCGGCATATCCTCAACAGTAAGTTTTTCTAACAGCTTTTTCCGTGAGGTTGCCTGTTTGGCTTTTGAAGCATTGGAACTGAAACGCTGAATAAAGGCCTTGAGTTCCTGTTCCTTGGCCTTGGCCTTCTTGCTTTCACTTTCCTTCTGGCGAAAATGCAGCTCACTGGCCTGCTGCCAAAAATCATAATTGCCCACATAGACCTTGATTTTGCCGTAATCAATATCAGCCATATGAGTACAGACCTGATTGAGAAAATGACGATCATGGGACACTATGATCACGGTGTTCTGAAAACGGGCAAGAAAATTTTCCAGCCAGGTAATGGTACGGATATCCAGATGGTTAGTAGGCTCATCAAGGAGCAGGATATCCGGGTTGCCAAACAGGGCCTGGGCCAGCAAGACCCGAACCTTCTCAGTCCCTTCCAGCTCCTTCATATTTTTCTGGAGCATATCTTCTCCAATCCCCAGTCCCTTGAGGAGAACTGCTGCCTCGGATTCAGCCTCATAGCCGTTCATCTCACCGAACAGCACCTCCAACTCACCAGAGCGAAGACCATCTTCCTCACTAAAATCAGGTTTGGCATAAATGGCATCGCGTTCCGCCATGACCTCATACAGTCCTTTATGGCCCATAATCACCGTGTTCAAAACAGTATACTCATCAAAGGCAAACTGATCCTGACGCAACACAGCCAGGCGTTGCCCCGGTGTGATAGACACCTCGCCATAATCCGGGTCAATCTCGCCGGACAAAATCTTCAGAAAAGTGGATTTACCAGCTCCATTGGCACCGATCAGGCCGTAACAATTTCCTGGTGTAAACTTAATACTAACTTCTTTAAAAATAACCCTCTTGCCATAAGAGAGTCCTATATTATTTGTTGTTATCATAGCGTACTCGCTGAAATATTATGCAAATGAATTCTGTAAGGATAAAAAAAGAGTAAGGATAGCAAAAAAGGAGGGAAAAACTGCATGAAACCTTGCTCACCATTCAATAGGAGCCACTATAACAGGAAGTGCATGGTCGCGTAAATGCTTTTTCCTGCTCTCCGGGATCAAAGGCGGGCATAAAAAAAGCCCCGTAACAAACATTACGGGGCCTTGGCGCTACAATTGAATCAACCCTTACTGCTGAACAACATTTTCGGCAGCCAGTCCTTTTTGTCCGTCAACAACGTCAAAGGTAACCCGGGCTCCTTCTGTTAAAGACTTAAAGCCGTCAGCCTGAATTGCGGAATGATGTACAAAAACATCTGGCCCGCCATCCTGCTCAATAAAACCGAATCCTTTGGCATCGTTAAACCATTTCACTGTGCCTTCTGCCATTTCCTGCTACTCCTTACTGTTCGCGATTCAAAAGCATCTCTGAAATCGCTTAAATCATTAAAACATCGAGAGGGTCTCTTGCTTAATAAACACGAAAAAAATCATCTCGACCGCAGCCACCCTGTTCCAAGAAAACCCAAAAAAAACGCACGGCTCTTTATTATAAAAGATATTGTGCGGTATTCTTTTCGTTATTTTATGAACTACAAATAGTGACTACACAAACATTACATAGGTACTAATAACCGATCCCTGAAGATAAGCAAGCTTTTTCTACATTATTTCCCCAAAAAAACCTATTAATACAAGATGCCTCCCACTCGTCTCCCGGAAAAAAAGAGTGCATGGGCATTTTTATTCGTATAAATAATGCCTTTCCCCACCTCTTTCATGCCCTGTTCATTGTACATTCATGCGTTACGCTTAAAGAAAATAATCCACCCGGTTATTATCACTGTAAGCAGGCCCAGGCCACCAATTATACCAATATAGGGTGCTATTATCTCCCAGGTATGTAAAGAGACAAGGAGTTCCTTTGTCGCCTTGGGATAGACCTCTGCCTTTCTGAACAACAAGGCACTGCCAGATACGGCAAGCAGCAGAAAGAACGGGGAAAATATGATGGCGGTGATGCGATGTAGTTTCCTGATTTTCATGTATCCTCCTTGTATTATTTTTTTACCCCTATTATAAGAAGCTGTAGGAGCGAACCGATGTGTTCGCCCTTTTATGCCTGATAGACACGCAGGTTTTCTTCCTACAGTTCAGCACATAACATTTTGAGTTTATTTGTTATTTACACCCGTACTTAATCAACCCAAATTAAGCCTTGGCAACATTATGGTAAAACAAACGCCCCCGGATTCCACGTTATGGACAGTTATATCTCCATGATGTGCCAGGACAATAGCCTTAGTGATACTCAGTCCCAGGCCGGTTCCCTTGATGTTTTTCACCGCCTCTGAGCGATAAAACTTATGAAAAACACGGTCCAATTCTTCTTCCGGGATACCGATGCCGGTGTCCTGAACAGTGAGTTTTATCTGCTCATCACAATGTTGCAGGCTCACTATGACAGAACCTTCCGGGCGGTTATAATTAACAGCATTTTCAAGGAGATTTGTCATCGCCTCTGTTAAGGCATCCTTATCTCCCAGCAGCGCGACCTCATCCCTTTTTCCCTGAACAATCCTTATATTCTGCTCTGTTGCCAGTGGAGCAACAAGCTGTATCGCATTATCCAGACATTGATTCAGAGAAATCGGCTGAAAGGTGGTAGACAGGATATCCGCATCAATCCGGGCCAAAGTCAGCATACCATTCACCTGCCGCAGCATATTATCAGTTACTGTCCTGACTTCCCGCAGACTTTCGGCATACTCCTCCCCTGTACGCTCCTTTATCAGGGCGATATCACATTCGGCCTGAATAACAGCCAAGGGTGTTTTAAGCTCATGGGCTGCATTGGCAATCAGATCTTTTTCCGCTTCAAAGGCGGTTTGCAAGCGCTCCAGCAGATCGTTGAACCGTTCGGCAAACACATTCAGTTCGCTGGCAAATCCGTTGGAAGCAATTCTTGCTTCCAGATTTCTATGGGTAATGCATTGCAGGGCATCGGCAAAGATGGTCAAGGGACGCAGGGCGTGTGATGAAATCAAATAACCGATAAGGCCGATCAGGAGGATGAAAATCGGAGTAAGGAGATAAAAATAACGCTCCAATTTGGCAAGCATTTCAACGGTCCCTTTCAGCGTTTCAGCTATTCGTATGGAAACTTCTTTATCCTGTATCATAAAGTCGTTCCGAAGGACAAGAAGCGGCTCTTTGTTGGGGCCTGTTGTACGATAAAGCCATTCCTGTGTTTCCGCATCATAAGACTCTGGTGTATCAGAAATAAGATTGAACAGAGAGGGTTGCAAGGAGGGAGAGGTCAGATACGAATTGCCGTCTATAAACACCTGATAGTAATGTCCTGAATTGGGGATAGAGTACTCACCTCGGGCGACTTCGGCAATCTCAACTTCTATATAGTTTCCATGGGCGTGGATGAGTCCTTTCATGATTTGCAGTTTGGAGTGCAGCACATTATTCACCGAATGAAAAGCAACCGTTTTAAATTCATGCAGCAGAACAAAATCAAGCAGAATGACCATGACTGCCCCTGAAAGAAAAATCCAGAGTAACAGCCTTCCCCGTATGGACCCTCCAGATTTCATTCCTCCTCCTTGGGAATATAATATCCCACGCCTCTCTTGGTCTGGATCAGTTTAGGCTCGTACTCTCTGTCTATCTTCTTGCGCAATTTATTGATAAAGACATCTATAATATTACTGTCCAGATCAAAATCTCCGTCATAGACATGCTCGGAAAACTCAGTCCGGCTGATCACCCTGCCCTTGTTCACCACCAGGTATTCCAACAGAGCATACTCCTTGGCAGAAAGTGTTATTTCCTTACCTGCTCTGGAGGCTGTTTTGGCATTCAAATCAAGACAAAGGTCTGCGGCTTGTGCTGTTGAGGCGGGTAACCCTTTATTCCTTCTGATCACAGCAGTTAATCTGGCAAGGAGCTCGCCAAAATCAAAGGGCTTGGGAATATAATCGTCTGCTCCTCTATTTAAGCCCTTTACCCGGTTCTCCACCTCGGAACGGGCCGTGAGCATAATGACTGGTACATCAACACCCTGCTCACGCAGATTCTCAAGAACGGTAAATCCATCCATTTTGGGCATCATAACATCAAGCAGAACCGCATCATAGGGATAGGTTTCCGCCATATATAAGCCCTCTTCGCCGTCATGACACAGGTCAACAGCGTAGGAATGCTCTTCAAGCCCTTTTTTTAACAGAGCTGCCAGTCGCTGCTCATCTTCAACAACAAGAACTTTCATATTTTTTCCTCTCTTGTTTCATTATTACCGTTGACGTTTTCTCAAGCAACGGACTGAAACTTTTATAACCACAATACCCGAAGAAAGATGAATATAAGATGAAAAAACGTTTTTTTACAGGAAAGTTTACTTGGCACTGGAACCCGGAGAGAACTGAAACTTTTTCCAAAAACAGACATAGTAAACTAACCTTCTCAAGCCATTTTTTTTGGACAGTTTGATTTTAAATTTAGCACGGCTCTTCCCCTACCTCAATAACCATTTGTTTTCCTGACGGCAATCTGCTTACCATGTATTTCAACTTGCGACATAGTTGTTCTTGCGCAAAACGACGATTGGGTTGTTCAAGCGGCTCAAGTCGTACTCGCACTTCATGCTTGTCACTGCGTATCCATCCATGACATTGTGTGATGGCATAAAACAAATCAACTATCTCATTTTCCCGATTCCAATGAGGTCGAAGCCAATCAACCATGTCTTTGCGAGCGTTCCACACACTGGAAGTTATAAGGTCGAACAGCTTCTTGCCTTCATTATCAACTTTTTTAAACTTTTGATAATTTTCAAGATCCGAAACGTCCACTCGTTCGGGTTCCTGTTTCGCTTCATTCTGACGTTGATCCAGAACAGCCTCATGTTCGGATATTTTCCTCTGCAAGTTGGCATGAGCACTGTTTTTGCGCACAGAACCATCTTT